>JBJYXS010000210.1:0-1693 GCA_046260075.1 Anaerolineales bacterium
CCCAGCTTCATAGTTCTACTGTCTCTTATATTGAAGGCCGGAGTGAACCGCTGGATCACATCGCTCGTCAGTTCGGGGTCCTGTCGGCGCCAACGCTCGACGTGCGGCAGGAACAGCTCGACTTCAATCTGCTCGGGCTGCATCTCGCCGCCCTCGCCTACGTGCTTGAGAAACTGTGGGAGCGGCGGGATGTCCGTCGGTTCGGGCGCGGCCGTCCACGACGGGGCGGGTTTCTTGATCAGGGTGGCGGCCGCCGCCGGGGCGGTTAGCGAAGGTGACGGTGTTGTTGCGGATGAGCCCGCCGAAGTATCCGTGAGGGTAGCATCCCCCGCAGCCGGCGAGCAGGCGGCGAGGAGGATGACGAGAAAGGCCGTGCTTCTCGAGACACCGGTCATGATCGTCCTCCCACTAATATAGTATACCGGCGGCCGAAAAACGGCGTTACGCGGTGGTTACCGTTTTGTAACGTGGGGAAATATTAGGGGAATTGGTTGGTGGTGTTACTGAGGAGTGTTGCCGGGATCCCGCGCCCTCGAGCACCCTAGATCCTTCGGCCGCTGAAGACCCCGGCCCCCGGGATGTGACATAGTAGGGGCGAGCCGGCGGCTCGCCCCTACTATGTCACATCTCCTCCGCGTAGTACACGCCGTTTTCGTACAGCGCCAGGCCCAGGCGGCCGGATTCGTTGCGCGAAAAGCGCGGGTGCTGCCAATTGTGAATATGGTCCTCGGGGTGCGGCATGAGCCCCAGCACATTGCCCTTTTCGTTGCAGATCCCGGCGATGTCGGCCAGCGAACCGTTGGGGTTTTCGGGATAGGCGCCCTTGGCGGGCGAACCGTCGGCGCGCACGTAGGTGAGCGCGATCATATCCTGGCGCTGCAGGGCCTTGAGGTCCTTCGAAGCGCCGAGGACGAACCGCCCTTCGCCGTGCGCCACCGGGCAGTACACCAGATCCTCCAGTTCGTCGGTCCAGATGCACTTCTGCGAGGCGGATTTAAGGTGCACCCAGCGGCACTCGAAGCGCCCGCTTTCGTTGAACGTCAGCGTGGCCGGAATCCCGGCCGCGGATTTGCCCTTGGCGGTCTTCTTCTTTTTTCCGATGGAGCCGGGGAGGATGCCGCTTTTGACGAGCGCCTGGAATCCGTTGCAGATCCCCAGCACCGGCTTGCCGCTTTCGACGAATTCCCGCACCTGGTCGGCGAAGTAGACGTTCATCTCGAGCGCCATCAGCTTGCCGCCGCCGAGCGCGTCGGCGTAGGAAAAGCCGCCGGGGATGACCAGGATCTGGTATTTCTCCCACTGGGTCTCTCCGCCGCGCAGCTGGTTGAGGTGGACGATGTCGGCGGCGGCGCCGGCTTGCTCCAGCGCGTCCGCGGTTTCGATGTCGCGGTTGATGCCGTTGGCGTGAAGGATCAGGGCTCTGGGTTTCATGGTGGTATTTCTTCTCCGTTATCGAAATGTGCTGATCGACTATCGACCATCGTCCTTTCGATCGTCAGATAAAAATCGATGGTCGATGGTCCATGGTCGACGGTCTATATCGCGTTCCCCTTCCAGGCCTTCACCAGCTCCTCGACCGGCAGCGAAAGCAGTATCTCGTCGAGCGTGGAGATGTGCAGCGGGCCGCCGGCTGCGGTTACGCCGATCCGCCGCGCATAGCCCGCCATCCCGCCGGTGAAGCAGGATTCGAAGG
>JBJYXS010000210.1:1793-16482 GCA_046260075.1 Anaerolineales bacterium
ACGCCGATCCGCCGCGCATAGCCCGCCATCCCGCCGGTGAAGCAGGATTCGAAGGCCACCGCGTTCTGCGGTTCCACCTCGGCCAGAAAACGGCCGTTGGATTCGCCGAACAACGCCAGGGTGGTGTCGTCGTCGTCGAGGTTAAGCGTCATGCCGATCCGCCCGGCAAGGCACATCTCGGCCGCCGCGACGGCCAGCCCGCCTTCGGCCAGATCGTGGCACGCCAGGACCAGTTCCTTGCGCATCGCCTCGTGCAGGCAGTCGTAGAGGGCCGGAACGTGGTCGGGCAAGCCCGGAGCGGTCTCGCCCTCGCCGCCGCCCAGCAGGAGGTGGAAGTGGCTGCCGGCCATCTCGTCGCGCGTGCGGCCCAGCAGGTAGACGATGTTGCCCTCGCCCTTGAGGTCCATGGTGACGATGTTGTAGACGTCCTCGATGATCCCGACGCCCGAAATCAGCAGCGAGGGCGGGATGGCGTGCTGCTTGCCGTCGGAGCCGAGGTATTCGTTGTTGAGCGAATCCTTGCCGGAAATGAAGGGCAGGCCGAGCGCCGTGGCGGCGTCGTAGCAGCCGCGGCAGGCGGCGACGAGCGAGCCCAGCACCTCGGGCCGCTTCGGGTCGCCGAAGCAGAAGTTGTCCAGCAATCCGATCCGGGCCGGATCGGCCCCGACCGCCACCGCATTGCGGACGGCCTCGTCGATGACGCTGACGGCCATCCGGTAGGGATCGGCCTTGCCGATCTCGGGATTGAATCCGCACGAGAGCACGATCCCGCGCGGTCCGGCGGTGCCGGTCGGCACCAATACGACCGCGTCCGAAGGGCCGTCGTCGGCCGCGCCGGTCAGCGGCTTGACGCAGGTTCCGGCCTGCACTTCGTGGTCGTAGACGCGGATGATATCGGCCTTGGTGGCGATGTTGGGATGGGCCAGCAGCTTGAGCAGGACACGGTTGTTGTCGGCTTTGGGCCGCCGTGCGGCGCGGCCGGCCTTGGGCGCCGTTCCCTGGGGGAGGACGGCCGCCAGCCGGCGTACCGGCTGGCCGTCGTGAAGGAAGGCGTTGTCGAGATCCAGCACGGTGATCCCGTTGTAGCGGACGACCGTGCGCTTGTCTTTGGAGAACCGGCCGATGTCGGTGACGCTGACGTCGAAAATTTCGCAGATTTTTTTCAACTCGGCGATCTTTCCGGCCGGGACGGCGACCACCATCCGCTCCTGCGCCTCCGAGAGCCAGATTTCCCACGGCGCGAGTCCGGCGTACTTCAGCGGAACCTCGCGCAGTTCGACGTCGCAGCCGATGTCGCGCGCCATTTCGCCCACCGCCGAGGAAAGGCCGCCCGCGCCGCAGTCGGTGACGGCATTGTAAAGGCCCTTGTCGCGGGCGCGGACGAGGACCTCGATCAGCCCCTTTTCGGTGATCGGATCGCCGATCTGGACCGACGCTCCGGACACCTCGCCGGTCTTGGCGTCCATGGTCATCGAAGAGAAGGTGGCGCCGCGCAGGCCGTCGCGCCCGGTCTTTCCGCCCAGCAGGAGGACGTGGTCGCCGGGGCGCGGCTTGCGGCGGTGTTTGCCCTTGGGGGCCACGCCGACGCAGCCGCAATAGACGAGCGGGTTGGCGGTGTAGGCCGGGTCGTACCACACTCCGCCGGAGACGGTCGGGATGCCGATCTTGTTGCCGTAATCCTCGATCCCGGCCACCACGCCGCTGCGGATCCGCCGCGGGTGAAGCACGCCTTCGGGAAGCTTGTTGGGGTTGGCGTCGGCCGGTCCGAAACACAGCACGTCGGTGGAGGCGATCGGCTTGGCCGAGACCCCGAGCACGTCGCGGATCACCCCGCCGGTGCCGGTGTTGGCGCCGCCGAAGGGTTCAATCGCCGAGGGATGGTTGTGGGTCTCGACTTTAAAGGAGATCTCGTGCCGGCCGTCGAAGTCGACGATCCCGGCGTTGTCGACGAAGGCCGAACGCACCCAGCCGGCGCGGGCTTCCTCGGTGGCCGCGCGGATATACGTATCCAGCAGGCCTTCGATGGTCTCTTCCTCCCCCTCGACGGTGATATCGCCGTTGAAGGTTTTGTGGCCGCAATGTTCGCTCCAGGTCTGGGCGATCATCTCGAATTCGACGTCGGTCGGATCGCGGCCTTCTTCGCGATAGTAGGCCTGGATGGCGCTCATCTCCTCGGGGTCGAGCGCCGCCAAGCGGGCCTTGTTGAGGCGCGCCAGTCCCTTGTCGTCGAGCCGGCGGATCGGAAGGTGTTCCACCTCGCCGGACGATTCGGCCTCGCGGGGGAAGACCGGTTCGATCTGCCCGATGGTGAAGCGCTGGATCACGTCGTTGGCCAACAGCCGCTTGGCGAGGGTCTTGCGCTGCTTGGCGGTGAGGGCGCCGCGAATGATGTAGCGGAAGCCGGTGGCGGCCCGCCGGACGCCCTCCACGCCGATCATCCGGGCGCAGCGGACGATCTCCTCGGCCACCGGATCGGTCACGCCGGGGCGCAGGGCGACCTCGACGACGAACGTGCCGGAGGGCGCTTTGGAGGGTTTGTCGCGCCACTTGCCGGATTGGACGACCGGGTCGGTCAGCAATTCGGCGCGCAATTGATCGCGTTCGGCGGCGGTCAGTTTGCCTTCGAGGAAATAGAGCAATTCGCGGTCGATCCGCCGGACGGCTTTCAGCCCGAGGGCGTGGGCGTCCTCGAGGAGCGCTTTGGCGGCCGGGTCGGCTTGCGGCGAGGTGCGGACGACGAGAGTGTTGACGGGCAGGGTGGAATCGGTTTTCACAATACGTTCTCCCAATGGGCTGTCCGGATGCGCAAGCGGGACGGCCAGGATGTGTGCGCAGGGTTTTTATTAAAGGAAGACGCATCCGTTCGTGTTCGGGCCGGATTATATCCAGAAACGGGAACGGGCGTCAATTAATCGGCTGTTTTCGTCCCTTCCCGCCCTCCGCCGCGCAAAAAGATGCCGGGCCCGTCCCGCGGAGCAGCAGATTCACCCCCGGCACCGGCCGGAATTTGGCTGCGGGGGTTTTTGTTTTTCTTCCTCAAAGGGTAAAATGGGAGCGGCGCCGATGGGGCGTGCACGCTGGAAGAAGACCGTTTACCGCAGCATATCCTTCCAGGAGGCCACATATGGGTGATAAGGGCAGCAAAGACAAAGCCGGAAGAGAGAAAAAGAAAAAGGCCAAACATTCATTGAAGGAAAAGCGCAAGATCAAGCACGAAAAGAAGCAGAGCAGTAATTCGACCGGCATCTAACCCGCCAACAAACGACTCTCCATACGGAATAGCACGCCCCGCCTGCCTGGAGTAACCGCTTCCGGCGGGTCGGGATTCCGGTATCGAGGGCCCGGCCGGGAACCCCCGGGACGGGACAGCGAATTACGGCCGGTTATGGGCGGGAGGCCGTCCGTTGCGGAATGGGCATAGGGAGCGCTGATGGATATCACTGGTATACCGTTCAATCAATTCATGGGCTTGCGGAAAATCGCGGCGGCGGCGCCGGGAATGCTGGCGTTGGACGCCGCGCCGAAATACCTGAACCACATCGGGACCGTGCACGCGGCGGCCCAGTTCGCGCTGGCGGAGGCCTGCTGCGGGGAATATCTGCTGAGTCGCTTTGCGGATCTGGCTGAGGGGCACCTGGCGGTTGTCCGAAAGGCGGAGATCAAATACCGCAAGCCGGCCTACGGCGCGCTGAAAGCCCGGGCCTTCCTCGCGGATCGGGAAGCCGACAGGCTGCAAGCGGAGGTGGCCGCCCGGGGAAGGGGATTTGTCCCGGTCCGGGTGGAGATCCTGGATGGTAAGGGGGACGTCACCATGCAGGCCGCGTTTACGTGGTATGTGCAAAAGACCGAGGACGATCCGGGGCAGACTCCGCCTTCGGCGGGATGAAATACCGTCCGTCAACGGATGCCGCTCCGGATGCAAGGGGCGACCGGTTCTTGGATAGAATGCTCCCTCGCCCGGGAGGTGATTTCCGCGGGACATATGCTGAGATCGCTGAATAAGTCTTTCCGGAATGCTTTGCGTTGATGGGTGGAAATCATCCCCTCGAAAAATACGCTTATTCCTGCGGCTTTTTGCCCGGCGCAGCCTGATCTCGCTTTGCGAGGGCAGGGGCATCGTCTACCCGCGCGGGGCTTTAGCCCCGCATGGGGAGGTTTTTCGACAATCTCATGCTTTATGAGTCCTGGGATTTACCCATTGGAGGAAGGATGATGTTGCGGCCCCGTATTGGCATTCAGTTAATCCTGGTCTCCGTCGTCTGGAGTATGACCGCTTGCGGATCCGCGCCGGCGGTTGCGACGGCGGAACCCGTTCCGGCGGAGGAAACGCCGTCGATCGTTACGCACACGCCGGAGCCGGAGCCGGCGGCAACTCCGACCGGGCCGGTCGGCGATGGATTCCGGCTGTTCACGGATGAACCGGTCCTGGCGATGGGCGCACCCGGAGCCTGGGATTCCGGCTTGATGGATCCCGGAGCCGTCGTGCACCATGAGGGCCGATTCCACATGTTCTACGATGGGGTCCCGTCCTTCCCGGCGCTGCTCTCCGTCGGGTACGCCGTCTCGGAGGACGGGCTGACGTTCACGCGGATCTCCGCGGATCCGGTGTTCACCCTCGACGACGTTCCCTGGGACCCCAAGCCCGGCAACATCCGCGCCAACAGCGTGCTGGTCGAGGAGGGAACCTGGATCCTCTACTTCACGGCCTCCGAAGGGTTGGGATCGCTCGCCGGCGTGGTCGGCCGCGCGACCGCCGCATCGCCTTCCGGGCCGTGGACCGTGGACGCCGAACCGGTGCTCGAACCGGGGGATTCGAGTGCCTGGGATTCCGGCGCGATCGGCCATGTGGAGGTCGTGCGCTCCGGGGATGGCTACGTCATGTACTACTCCGCCGGGCTCGGGATCGGGATGGCGGCATCCGCGGATGGAATTCGCTGGGAGAAGTACGACGATCCCGCGACGGAGCGGGAGGTATATGCGGCCGGCGATCCGGTGATGAACAAACCCGGTGCCGAGGATCCGAACGTGCAGCCGACGCCGTGGGGTTGGGCGATGGTCTATCGATACAGGTTCTCCCTGCACTATGCCGAAAGCGAAGACGGCCTGCATTGGACGGACGCGCCGGCCAACCCGATCGTCACGCTCCCCGACAAGGGCATCTACTTCTCCGGCCTGTCGGTGCATGACGGCGCGGCCTTTCTGTATTTCGAGGCCGGTGATCCCGGCGCCACCAGCGTGTATGCGGCAACCTGGCGCCTGACGGCTCCCGCACAAGACAGTTAAAAGGAACTCCGGACCGGGACGGCCGATCGTCCCTTGGTAACCAATGGGGCGGGCGACGGACCGCCAACGGGATGATCGTGACCGGCAATCAGTTCTTCCTCGTGCGGACGGCGGAGCGCACGGCCGTCGTCGAGGCGGGATCCGGCAACGGGAAACGGTCCCGGACGAGAGCCGCACTGGGACAATCAAAATCCGCCCTACATCGCACCGCTGGGCTCGCCGGGGGTGAACGTGGAAGATATCGATTACGTGTTCCTCTCGCACCGGCATCCGGATCACGTCGGATTGGCGACCACGTGGCGGAACGGGCGCTGGATGCCCACCTTCCCGCGCGCCCGGTACGTGGTCCATCCGCGCGAACGGGCGTATTGGACCGGCCTTGCCCGGGACGATCCCCGTTGCCATCCGTGCATCGGCGACAGCATCCTGCCGCTGCGGGAAGCCGGCTGCGTGTCCTTCGCCGGCGGCGGCGAACGGATCGGCGGGGTGCGGCTGCACGAGGCGCCCGGCCACACGCCCGGCCTGCTGCTCTTTGAGGCCGCGCAGGGCGCCCTGTGGTTCCTCGGGGATCTGCTCCACCATCCCGCCCAGGCGGCGGACCCGGAATGGCCGTCGGCCGATTTCGACTTCGACCGCGGGGGCGCGATCGCCCGGCGCAGGAAGTTCTTCGCCCGGTTCGCGGATTCCCAAGCCTGCCTGCCGGCTTCCCATACCGGCGGCCCGTTCCGGATCGAACGGACCGGTCCCGGGAAGTATTTCGCCCGGCCGCTCGGTGAATATGCGGATAAACGCCGGCGCGCGATGACGCCCGTCCACCCGGTCGAATCGGAGGCGCGGAAGAACCGCGCTTGCCCATGCCGGTGAGGAAACGATCATGAAAACCATGAAAACCGCTGTGGTCTATTTTTCCGCGACGAACGTCACCAGATCCTGCGCCGAGGCGATCCATGGAGAGCTGATCCGCCGCGGCGCCGATTCGGCTCTCGTCGACGTCACCCCGTTCTCCGCGCGGTCGGACCCCCCGCCGTTCCGGGAGTACGGCGGCCTGGTCTTCGGTGCGCCGGTCTACGGCGATTTCCCGCCCTCGGTGTTCGCCGACTGGCTGCCGACCCTGGCTGGGGAGGGAAAGCCGTGCGCGACCTTCGTCACTTACGGCGGGCGGACTCCGGGGTACGCCCTTTACCACATGTATGAACTTTTGCGCGAAGCCGGGTTCCGCGTGCGCCTTTCGGCGGAGTTTCCGGGACGGCACACCTTCAATCTGGCCGGCTGGAACATGCTGCCGGACCGGCCCGATGAACGGGATTTCGAAACGGCCCGCGAGTTCGCCGCGCTCGCCCTGCGGCGGTTCGATCCCGGAAACCGGGATGCCTTCTCGCTGCAAAAGCCCTTCGGGTACGATGCCTCCATCCGGATGCGCCGCGAGCCGCCGCCGTCGGCGGAGCGCCGCTGGGCCCAGCCGGTGCGCGTCAAGGAATGCTCGCTGTGCGGACTGTGCGAGGCGGAATGCCCGGCCCGGGCGATGGATGCCCAAAGCGGAGAATCCGATCCGGCCAAATGCATCGAATGCCTGCATTGCGTGTACATCTGCCCCGAAGGGGCCTTGCGGACCGACGACCGCCTGGGCCCGTTCTACCCCGAATTCCTGAAGGAATTCGGAATCACGGAGGATATCCTCCGCCACAAACAGAGCCGGATCATCGCCGCGCCGTGGGACACGGCGGCGTGACCCCCTCCTCTGTCTCCCCGCGAAGAGTCCGCGAGGACAGGCTCCCCCGCTTGCGAAGCAAACGGGGGAGGAGGAGATCCAAACATCAGGAGATAGAACATGGCCAATACACCTAATCGCAAGCTTGGAAAATCCGGAATCGAGGTCAGCCCGATGGGAATGGGCTGCTGGGCGATCGGCGGGCCGTGGACCTTCCTCGGCCGGCAGGCGGGCTGGTCGAAAGTCGACGACGCCGAATCGATCCGCGCCATCCACGCCGCCGTTGAGCGGGGCGTGACCTTCTTCGACACGGCGGCCAACTACGGCGCCGGCCGCAGCGAGCGGATCCTGGGCCAAGCCTTCGCGGACCGGCGCGTCAAAGTCGTCATCTCCAGCAAGTTCGGCTACCAGGTCGACGAGGACGCACGGGCGGTGACGGCCTACGGCCCGAGCGAGGAGGACAGCGACGCGGCCGGCACGGTGCGGGCGGATCTGGAAAATACGCTCCGGCGGCTCCGGACGGATTACCTCGATGTCTACCTGCTGCACATCTGGGGCCTCACGATCGAACGCGCTCTGGCCGTCCGCGAAGTGCTCGAAGAGCTGGTCGCGGAGGGAAAGATCCGCACCTACGGCTGGAGCACCGACCGCACCGACGCGGTGCAAGCGTTTTGCGGCGCGCCGCACTGCGCCGTCGTCCAGCAGCAGCTGAGCGTGCTCGACGGGAACATGGAGCTGCTGGCGCTGTGCGAGGAAAAAAACCTGGCCAGCATGAACCGCGGACCGCTGGGGATGGGCTTGCTGACCGGAAAGTACTCGCCCGCCGCCACCTTCGCCGAGGACGACGTCCGCCGGAAGGTCGACTGGCACCCGGGCTTCCAGGACGGCAAGCCGAAAAAGGACTGGCTGGATAAACTGGAATCCATCCGCTCGGTCCTGACCGGCAACGGGCGCACGCTGGCCCAGGGGGCGCTGGCGTGGATCTGGGCCCGCAGCCCCAACACCATCCCGATCCCCGGCTTCCGGAACGTCAAACAGGCCGAGGAAAACAGCGGCTCGATGCAGTTCGGACCGCTCTCTCCCGAGCAGATGGCGGAGATCGACCGGATCCTGGGGCGCTGAACGCAGCGGTTTCGCCGTTCCTTCTTTTCCCCTGCCCGTTCCCCGGACCGCGGCGTATCCTGCCCGGTCCGGGGAACGGGCCTGTTTTTACAGATGACTATATAATCGGGACGGCCGGCGGCCGGGAAAGCCTTCCTCCCCGGCGCCGGACCCAACGGGAGGAACCATGTCGCTCGTCCGGCAGGCGAAGGTACGGCAAACCGTCGGGGATCCGCTCTCGGATGCGAAGGTGTATGCCTTCGCCCCGCTTGCGCACAGCGGGGGCGTCGCGGCCGCGTCGGAGGATTCGCGGATCGTCTATATCGCTCCCGACGGGACGGTGAACGTCCGGAAATATGAAATCCCCGGCGTGGAAGATTTTCCGGTGGAGCTGTCCGCCCTGGCGGCCCTGCCCGACGGCGGCCTGCTGGGAGCGGGGATCGATGCCGTGCGGCGGCTGGAGCCGGACGGGGACGGACTGCGGACGGTGTGCGCGTGGGATCTGCAGAGCAAAACGGTCACCGCCAACGGCGTTTCCATCGCCGCCGATCCCTCCGGATCGGTGATGGCGGCCGCCGCGCGCGAATACCTCCAGCTGCTGCGCGGCGACGGATCCGCGCAGACCGTCCGCGAAGAGGAACCGTATTTTAGGGGGCTGGCCGCCTCGCCGGACGGCCGGCGACTCGCCGTAGGGCGATCCGACGGAAGCGTGGAACTGCGGTCCGCCGCGGACCTGGCCGTCGAAGGCACCCTTTCCGGGCTCTCGGCGGTCGTCCTGGCGATGGCCTTCAGCCCCGACGGAAAGCACCTCGCCGCCGCCGACGACAAGGCCAAGCTGGCGGTCTGGAACCTGGAAACGGGGGAAGCTTCCGAAATACCCGGCTGGACGAAGATCATCGGACTTTCCTGGTTTTCGGATTCCAGCGGGTTTGCCGCGGCGGGACTCTCGCGGGCGGTGTTCCTGTTCGACCGCGATGAAATCCGGGAACCTCCGTTCCGGCTGGCGCTCGATCAATTTTCGCCGCACTACTTCCAATGTGCGGCGCTGGCCGACGACCGGACGCTGCTGCTCTACGTCGAAGAGAACGGGATCATCCCGGTCCGGCTGGGGGATTAGGGGATGGAGAATGAAGCGCGGGCGCCCCTGCCGAAACGCAAGGACATCCGGCCCGGCATGCGGGTGCGGATCATCGAGAAGCACAACCAGAAAACCGGCGCGCTCAGCGGGGGAATCGTCGCGCGGATCCTGACCAAGAGCCCCTCCCACCCGCACGGCATCAAGGTGATGCTGGAAGACGGACGGGTCGGGCGGGTGCAGGCGATCGCCGGCGGGGAAACGTGACCGGATGCTCTTCCGGATCCCGGAGGTGCGATGCTCGAGGCCTTGAATCTCTCTTTCAGTAATATGCTTGCCGTTCCGGCTGCGGCCGGCGCCGTCCTGGCTATCCGGCGGTGACGATGGCGGACCCGGGGCGGAAATCCGCCGGCGCCGTCCGCGAGGATTTCGACCGCATCGCCGCGGTCGCGGATGAAGGATGGGACCACAACCGGCACTACCATGCCTTCCTGCTGCGGCAGCTCCCGCCGCACGGCCGGGAGGCGCTGGATATCGGCTGCGGATCGGGATCGTTCGCGCGGCTGCTGGCGCGGCGCTTCGACCGCGTGACGGCCGTCGACCTCTCGCCGGGGATGATCCGCCGGGCCGGGGAGCGTTCGGCGGATTACCCGAACATCGCGTACCAAACCGCCGATATTATGGAATGGCCCTGGCCGAAGGCGGTCTACGGCTGCATTGCGAGCATCGCCACGCTGCACCATCTGCCGTTGGAGGAAATGCTGCGGCGCTGCGCGGCGGCGCTGGAGCCGGACGGGGTGCTGCTGGTGCTCGACCTGTACACGGCGTCGAGCCTGGTGGATTACCTAACAGGCGCGGCCGCCGTGCCTCTCGGCGCGGCGCTGCGGCTGCTGCACGGTGGGGGAATCCGCGAACCGTGGGCCGTCCGGGAGGCCTGGGCCCGGCACGGACGGAACGAGCGGTATCCCACCCTGGCGCAGGTCCGCGCCATCTGCCGGGACGTCCTCCCGGGCGCGGCGGTGCGCCGGCATCTGCTGTGGCGGTATTCGATCGTGTGGCGGAAGGGGGCGCATGAAGGCCTCCGGTAGGAAGAAAAAATCGCAACGGCCGCCGTCCGGCGGGACGGAACAGGCGGAGGATTTCCGCACTCGCGCCGATTCCCTGGCTGACCGTCCGGTGGCCGAAACGCTGGCGGCGCTGGGCGTCGATCCGGATCGGGGCCTTTCCCCCGAAGAAGCCCGTTCCCGTTTGGATCGCTACGGATACAACGAAACAGCCGTTCCGCGCAAACACCCGCTCGTAAAATTCCTGAAAAAATTCTGGGGCCTTTCGGCCTGGATGCTCGAATTGATCATGGTCCTTTCCGCCGCACTGCGGAAATATTCCGACTTGCTCCTGGTGGGCGTGCTGCTGACGGTCAACGCCGTGCTGGGTTTTCTCCAGGAACAACGGGCCGCCGGAGTGGTCGAAACGTTGCGCCGGCGGCTGCGCGTAGGGGCGCGGGTGCTGCGGGATGGGAATTGGCGGATCGTCGCCGCGCGGGAATTGGTCCCGGGCGATGTGATCCGCATCCGTCCCGGCGACATCGTTCCGGCCGATGCCAAACTGATCAGCGGGGAGCTGACCGTCGATCAATCCGCAATCACCGGGGAATCGATCGGCGTGGAACGGGCGCCCGGCGACGTGCTCTCCTCGGGTTCCGTCGTCCGCCGCGGGGAGGGCAACGGCGTTGTGCTGCTGACCGGGAAGGATACGTTCTACGGCCGGACCACGGAACTGGTCGCGGAAGCGCGGCCGCGGCTTCACGTCGAAGCGGTGATTGCGGCGGTGGTCCGGCGGCTGTTCCTGATCGTCGGATTGCTGCTGGGGATCGTGGTGATCCTTTCGCGGATCCGCGGGATCCCGTTGTTGGAGATCCTTCCGCTGATGCTGGTGCTGCTGATGGCCGCGGTGCCGGTGGCCCTGCCGGTCATGTTCACGGTCAGCATGGCTGTCGGCTCCAACGAACTGGCCAAGCGGGGCGTCCTGGTCACCCGGCTCGGCGCGGTGGAGGATGCCGCGACGATGGACGTGTTATGCGTCGACAAGACCGGGACGATCACGGCCAACCGGTTGGCCGTCCGGAACGTCATCCCTCTGGGAGGGGCGACGGAATCCGACGTGCTCTCGTCGGGTGCGTTTGCCTCGCAGGAGGCCGACCAGGATCCGATCGATCTGGCGTTTCTGCGGGCGGTCAAGGAACGGCCGGACCCCGACGGTCCGGGCGTCGGTGAACGGATCGGCTTCATCCCGTTCGACGCCGGCAGCCGGCGCACGGAAGCCGTGATCCGGCGGGAGGGACGGAAGATCCGGGTGATGAAGGGGGCTTTGCGGTCCATCGCCCGGGTTTGCGGATGGACGGATGCGGAGGTCCGGGCGCTCGAGGAGCAGGTGGCCGAATCGACGAGCAAGGGGTACCGGACCCTGGCGGTGGCCGCCGGTCCCGAATCGGATGTGCCTGCTCTGATCGGATTGGTGACGATGTACGATCCGCCCCGGCCGGATGCCGGGAAACTCATCACGCGGCTTTCCGGTCTAGGCGTCCCGGTGAAAATGCTCACCGGCGATGCTTTGCCGATCGCCCGGGAAATCGCCGGCGAGGTGGGGCTGGCCGGCGTACGCCGCCTGAAGGATGTGGAATCCGAGGGCGCGCCGGACGGGCCGCTGACGGAAGCCGGCGGATTGGCCGAAGTGTATCCGGAGGACAAATACCTCGTGGTCCGCCGCCTGCAGGCCGCGGGGCGCGTGGTCGGCATGACGGGCGACGGGGTCAACGACGCCCCCGCGCTGCGCCAGGCGGAAGTGGGGATCGCGGTGGCGGAAGCGACCGACGTGGCCAAGGGGGCAGCGAGCGTCGTCCTGACCGAACCGGGGCTGACCAATATATTGGCGTTGGTCGAACAAGGGCGGACGATATATCAGCGCATCCTGACCTGGGTGGTCAACAAGATCAGCCGCACCGTGCTGAAGGCGGGTTTCGTGTCGATCGCGTTCGTCCTCAGCGGCAAGTTCGTCATCTCCGCCTTCGCGATGCTGCTGCTGGTCTTCATGAACGATTTCGCCAAGATCGCGCTCGCCTACGACAAGGCCAGGCCGTCCAAACGTCCGGAGACGTGGAACATTGGCGGGCTGGCCGCCGGATCGGCGGTCCTGGGAGCGGTGATGGTAGCGGAGACGCTGCTCTTGCTGTGGTTCGGCTGGTCGCATTTCGGCCTGGCGGCCGACGACGGCGCTCTGAGCACCTTCAGCTTTCTGACCCTGCTGTACTTTGCGGTGTTTTCCATCCTTTCGGCGCGCGAACGCCGGCGGTTCTGGGCGACGCTTCCCAGCCCGATCCTCCTGGGAGCCCTTCTGGCGGACGCTGCGATCGGCACCATCCTGACATTCACGGGCCTGCCCGGTTTTTCTCCGTTGCCCGCGCCGCAGATCCTCGCAATCTTCCTCTTTGCGATGATTTGTTGCCTTACCCTCAACGACGCCATTAAAGTCGCCATCGTCGCTTGGCGCGCCCGGCGCGCGGCTCGGAAGGCGGATGCCGGATAGACGCCGTCTGCCGTCGGGAGCCGACGAACGGGCGAAAGATGGACGCGGGCGCCGCCGGGGTTGTGGAGTACAATACCCGGCGGGATCGGTTTTTCCTCAGATTCCCGTAGGAATTCGTCCCTTTTTCAGTTATGTTTTCGATACTGTTTTCATCGGGAGGATGCGGATTTCATGGGCAGACGGTCTTCCAACCGGGTAACCATCGTCCAGGTCGCCAAGGCCGCCGGGGTCTCCACCCAGACCGTCTCGCGCGTCATCAACGACTACCCCGGCGTGCTGCCCGAAACCCGCGAGCGGGTGCAGTCCGCGATCGAGCGCCTGCACTACCGGCCGAACGTCATCGCCCGCAGCCTCTCCCAGTTGCGGACCCGCACGATCGGGGTGGTGACCGCCGGACTGGATTTCTTCGGTCCCTCGCGGACGCTGGTCGCCATCGAACAGCGGGCCGTCGAGGCCGGTTTTTCGCTTCACCTGCACCTCCTCCACCGCCCGGAATCCAACAATGTCCAATCCCTGATCGACGATTTTCTTTCCCGCCAGGTGGACGGCCTCATCTGGGCGACCCAGGAGATCGGCTCCAACCTGGAATGGCTGGACCGCGAACCGCCGCCGATTCCGATGGTGTTCCTGGAATCCCGCCCGCGGCCGAAGGTCCGCGGCGTCAACGTCGACGGCCGCCACGGCAGCCGCCTTGCCGTGCGCCACCTGCTGGACCGTGGGTACCGGAAGATCGGCATCATCACCGGGCCGCTTACCTGGTGGAGCGCCCGCGAACGGAAGCAAGGCTGGCGCGACGCGCTGGGGGAGGCCGGGATCGAGCCGGAGGACCGGTGGCTGGTGGAGGGCGATTGGTTATCCGGCAGCGGGGCGGCGGGGCTGGAACGGCTGATCGGATCCTTCCCGGAGATGGAGGCGGTGTTCGTCTGCAACGACCAGATGGCGCTGGGGGCGCTGCAGACCGGCCGCAGGACGGGCCGCCGGGTTCCGGAGGACGTGGCGGTGGTTGGCTACGACGACATCCCCGAGGCGGAATTCTTCTGGCCGCCGCTGACCACCGTCCGCCAGGACCTGATGAAGCTGGGCGGCACCGTGGTCGATCTGCTCAGCGAACTGATCGCCGCGCGATGGGAAGGAAAAGCGGTCGAAACTCCCTCCGAAACCGTCTGGCTGAAGCCGGAATTGGTGGTCCGCGAGAGTTCCGGAGCCCGGCGCGATGAGCCTTCCCCGCCGCCGGAGAAATAGCATCCGGGCATCCGTACTCCCGGAAGCGGAGGTGCGGCAATGGGTGTTTCCAAACGCGAAGTTGTCCGCGAGCTGGCCCGGCTGGCCGCGGAGCTGCCGGAGACGCGCTGGCTGGTCGTGATCGGGAAGGACGGCCTGCCCAAGGCGGGCTTCCCGGAATTCATCGTCGAACCGGACCGGATTTCGGCCATGGGAGCCGCCATGATTTCGCTGGGCGAGCGGATTTCCGGCGAGCTGCAGGGCGGCGATTTCCGGTATGCCGCTTTGGGCGGATCGCTGGGCGCGGTGCTGGTCGTCGTCCTGGACGGCAAAACGGTCCTGAAGATCGGCCTGAACCCGGAAGCCCCGGTGGACGGCGTGATGGCCGGACTCGGGCGGTCGATCGAGCCTCTGCTGCGGACGCTGAAGATTCCGGCAATCCCGGAGTGGCTTGCGCGGAAGGGACGGGAGGACCGCTAGGCGGGCGGCGCCGGGATGACTCTTTTCTTTTCGCGGAACGACCGCTCCGGAAAGAGGCGAAACGGCCGGTGAATGCTTTCCGCAAATCCACATTCACGGCGGTCCTGGTATGTCTGTTCGCGCTGGCCGCCTGCCGGCCGGATGTTCGCACGTTTCGATTAACGCCTGAATCATCCGGCGCGAAAACAGGATCGCCGGATAGTACCGGTTCTCCACCGGCGGATACAAAGACCCGCACC
>JBJYXS010000211.1:0-1986 GCA_046260075.1 Anaerolineales bacterium
GGGCTGATCATCGCCTTCATGGTCCTCAACCGGTAGGCGCGCGATGAAGATGTGGGTCATCGGGAATCCGGAGGCCGTGCTGGGCTTTTCCCTGGTGGGCGTCGGCGGCCGCGCCGCCACCACCGCGGAGGAAGCCGGCCGGGCCCTGGACGATGCGCTTTCGGCCGGGGGCGTGGGCGCCGTTCTGATCACCCGGGATGCCGCCCGGCTGATCGGTCCGCGCCTGGACCGGCTGAAGCTGCGCACCGAGGGTCCGCTGGTGGTGGAAATCCCCTCGCCGGAGGGCGCGGCCGCGGGCGAACCGTCCCTGCGGGAAGTCGTCCAACAGGCGATCGGAATCCGAGTGTAGGAATCGCGATCAGGCAAGACCGAAGCAACAGGAAGGGATCATGAGATCCGAAGAAGAAAACCTCCAAGCACTTACCCGGACCGTTCAGGAAGCCGCGCGCAATGAAGCGGACCGGATCCTGGCCGATGCCAAAACCCAGGCCGATCAGATCCGCCGGCGCGGACGGGAAGAAGCGGAGGCCCAACGCAAGGAAATCCTCGACCGGGCCGCGCGCGATTCCGAACATCTGCGCAGCCAGGCGGTCGCCACGGCCCGGATGCAGGCGCGGAAGCGGGAGCTGGAACACCGCGACCGGCTGCTGGAAGGCATCTTCGCGGAGGCGGAACGCCGAATCCCGGAAATCGCGAAGCGCCCGGATTACGAATTGATCGCGATGCGGCTCGCCGGAGAGGCGGCGGAGCATCTGGCTTCCGATTCGCTCCGCATCCGCGCCGACGAACGCACCCGGCGGATTCTCACCAAGGAGCGGCTGGACGACCTTTCCCGGAAGACGGGGGTGAAGATGCAGGCCGGACCGGCCCTGGAAAACGGAACCGGTGTGGTGGCGGAAACGGCGGACGGCCACCGCCGGTACGATAACACCCTGGAAACCCGATTGCAGCGGATGCGCAACGAGCTGCGCGCCGCCGCCTACCGGATCCTGACGGGGGAGGAATCATGACCGAGCCCAGGATCAGCGAGCAAACCGCCGGCGAGCCGATCGGCCGTGTGACGTGGATCAACGGACCGGTGGTGCGCGCCCGCGGATCGCGCCGCGTGAACATGATGGAACTGGTCGAAGTCGGCGAGGAGCACCTGGTCGGCGAGGTCATCGGCCTGGAAGGGGACGGGATCACCATCCAGGTATATGAAGAAACCGCCGGGATGCGCCCGGGCGCGCCGGTGTTCGGCACCGGGATGCCGCTCTCGGTCGAATTGGGTCCCGGCCTGCTGGGCGGCATCTTCGACGGAGTCCAGCGTCCGCTGCCCGCCATGGAAATCCGCAGCGGATCCTTCATCGGACGCGGCATGCACCTGACCCCGCTGTTCCGGAAGGACGCCTGGGAATTCAAGCCGGCGCTCAAAGCCGGCGGGAAAGTCGCCGGCGGGGAGATCCTGGGCGGCGTCGCCGAAACGCCGGCCTTCGAACACCGGGTGATGGTGCCGCCGCTGCTGAGCGGGGAATTGACCTGGGTGGCGCCGGCGGGGAAATACACCGTCGACCAGACTGTCGCCCGGGTGCGCACGGCCGAAGGGGAGCGGGAGATCGCCATGCTGCAGCGCTGGCCGGTCCGCCTTCCGCGGCCCTACCGGAAGCGCCTGGAGCAGAAGGAGCCGCTGATCACCGGCCAACGGGTGCTGGATTCCTTCTTCCCGCTGGCCAAAGGCGGCGCGGCCGCGATCCCGGGCGGGTTCGGGGCCGGAAAGACGGTGACCCAGCACAGCATCGCCGAATGGTCCGACGCCCAGGTGGTGGTCTACATCGGCTGCGGCGAGCGCGGCAACGAGATGACCGAGGTGCTGCAGGAATTTCCGAAGCTGACCGACCCGCGCAGCGGGCGCCCGTTGATGGAACGCACCGTGCTCATCGCCAACACCTCCAACATGCCGGTGGCCGCGCGCGAGGCCAGCATCTACACCGGCATCACCATCGCCGA
>JBJYXS010000212.1:0-8463 GCA_046260075.1 Anaerolineales bacterium
TTCTGCACAAGGGCTAAAGTATAATCCTTTCCATGCGCAGGGGATCGGACATTTTGCGAATCGTCCGCCGCCGCCGTTCGCGAACGGCACACGGCGGACGTTCCTTGCAGCCGGCGGGATGGATTCTGCTCCTGGCCGCCGGGGCCGCCTGGGCCGCAGGGGCGGCGGCGGTTCTGGCGCCGCTCCCGGTCCCCCTGCCGGAGCTGGAGGCGGGAACCCGTCCGCGCGGCGCGCAATTCCTCGACCGAAACGGACGGCTGGTGGCGCAAGCGGGATCGGTGCGCGCCGCGGAAAGCCGCTGGTACGCGTTGGCCGATGCGCCGGAGGATGAATGCGTTCTGCCGGCGTTCCTCGCCGCTCGCGGTATCTCCGTGCAGGAAATCCGTTCGCTGGCCCCGCTCGATGTTGCCCAGGCGGCAGCCGACGCTTTGCTGGGCGGGAAAGATCTGACGACTGAGGCGGCGGACGGATGGCTGGCGATGAGCGGGGGGCCGTCCGGCGCCTGGGACAGGGCGCGGATGGCGGGCGCCCTCGCCGCGCGGTACAGCCGCATGCAGCGGGCTGAGTGGATTCTCAACACCGCACTCTACGGAGGCGGGACGGTGGGAATCGACGACGCCGCGCTGACCTATTTCGGCCGGCACGCCGGAGAACTGACCGGCGGGCAATGCGCCGCGTTGGAAGCCGTGGCGGCGGACCCTGCCGTAGCGAAAGATGCGGACGGATGGCGGTTCGCCCGCGATACCCTGCTCGGCCGCATGCTCGACGCGGATTTTTTAGGGCAGGCGGAATATGAACGGGCCATCCGCGTACCGATCCAAACGGCGGATGATTGGAATCCGGAAGCGGATCCGGTCTTCGGCGGAAAGCTGCCGATCCTGGATTCATTTATCCGCCTGGCGGCCGACCGCCTGAGCGACCGGTATCCGCCGGAGGAACTGCCCCGGGCGGGCCTTCTGATCACATTGACGCTTGACCTGAATTACGAATTGCAGTTGGTCTGCGCCGCACAGAATCTCCTTTCTCCGCCCACGGAATCCGAAGAATTCCACCCCACGCTGGACGGCGCGCCGTGCGATCTGGCCGCACTCCTGGGGCCCGCCGCGCAAGGCGGGCTGCCGAAGGACCTCGCGCTGGCGGTGATCGACCCCGCCGGCGGGGAATTGCTGGCCTATTTCGATTCCGCACGCGGCGGGGAATCCGCCGGCCGCGCCGCCGCCGGGACGGCTCTTCTGCCATTCGTCTACCTTTCGGCCTTTACGCGGGGGTTCTCCCCGGCCTCCATGCTGCTCGACATCCCCCGCGCGGATTCACCGGAGCGGCCCGATGCGGAATACCTCGGACCGCTTTCCGCGCGGACGGCGCTGCAGCGACAGGCTCCGGCGGCGGCCGCCATGATGGCCGAAAGCGTCGGTTCCGACCACATCGCCCGGATCCTCTCGCTGCTTGGACTGGAAGAACCGGGCGAATCGGCCCTTTCTTTTATGGACCGATTGGAGCGGGAAACGGATCTGGTTTCGCTGACCCGGGCTTACGCCACGCTCGCCGCCGGCGGGCTGGAAACGGCCGATGAACAAAGCGGCGGCCCGGCAACGATCCTGAGTGTGGCGGATGACCGCGACTCCATATGGGAAGCCTACGGGAAACGGACCACCCGGCGCATCTTCGGTTCCGATTTGGCCTATCTGATGCAGGATATCCTTTCCGAAAGCAACGCCCTGGCGGACCTCGATTCCCCCGCTCTGGCCGGATCCCGGAGCGCCGTGGCGGCCGTTTCCGGATCCTCCTGGTCGTTTGCCTTCACCCCGGGGTTCGCCGTCGGCGTGCTCAACCGCGGGTATGCCGGCAAAGAGGAGGAATCGATTTCCTCCTGGACGTTGGCCCAGGCGGCCGCCGGATGGGCGCTGCGCGGCCTTCCCGATCAAATCTGGACCGAGCCGCCGGGGATCGTCCGCCGGGATATCTGCGTGCCGTCGGGGCTGCTTCCCAGCCGCTACTGTCCCAACGTCCGCTCGGAAATCTTCATCGCCGGGAACGAGCCCTCGCAGGCCGATTCGTTCTACCGCCCGGTCGCCGTCAACCGCGAGAGCGGCCGGCTGGCCACACTGTGGACGCCGCTCGCACTTGTGGAGGAGGATGTGTTCTTCATCCTGGAGGGAGAAGCCCGGATATGGGCGGAGCGTTCCGGTTTTCCCATCCCGCCGGATACATACGACACGCTGCCGGATTCCTTTTCGTATGAGGCGGACCTGCACTTCACCGACCCGGCGCCGCTCTCAGTGATGCGGGGGAACATCGTTTTCCGCGGAACGGTCGCCGCGGACGGATTGGCGAATTGGGTGGTGGAGGCCGGACCGGGTCTGTTCCCCTCGGCCTGGTACACGCTGGGTTCGGGCGAGCAGCCGGTGAGCGAAGGGATCCTTGCGGTATGGGATGCCTCGCAGGTCGGCGGCATCTGGTCCGTGCAGCTCACCGCGGTATTGGACGACGGGAAGATCCGGACGGCGGCAATTCCCCTGACCCTCGACAACGTTCCGCCCGCCATCCGGTGGATCGTACCGGGCGCCCCGCAGCGGATCACGCTGGCGGCGGGCGATCCGCTGATCCTCCAGGTGGAAGTGACCGACGACCTGGAAGTGGAGGCGGTGGAATTCTACCTGGACGGCCTGCTGCGCACCCGGCTTGCGGTGGGTCCGTATTCTGTGCGTTGGCCGGGGTTGACATCCGGCGGGCATTCGGTGAAAATCTGCGCCCGTGACCTCTCCGGGAATGGAACTTGCACCCAGGAATTGGAGGTTATTGTCGAGTTGAAAACCGACGGCGGATTGACATACAATACGCCGGGAAAGGCGGTAATATGACAAAAAGCATCCGATTACTGGGGGCACTGATCGTGTTTGTGCTGCTGGCGGCAGGCTGCTCGCCCGCGGCGTCCACGCCGGCCATCAACCAGGCCACGGCCCATGTTTTGACTCTCTATGCCGTGCTGACCGAAAGCGCGCCCCAGCAGAACACCACTCCCACCAATCCGATCCAGCTGGCATCGGCCACGCCGGGATTCCCGACCGGCACGCCGACGCCCACACCGACGAGCATCAACCCGACGGATTTGCCGTCGGTGACCCCGACCTCTTCGCTGCTTCCCACTCCCTGCTACCGGGCCTACTTCGTCAAGGATGTGACCATCCCGGATTATTACGACAAACTGGCGCCGGGCGAGACGTTCGTGAAAACCTGGCGGTTGAAGAACACCGGAACCTGCAATTGGCCGGCGAACACGCTGATCGTGTTCCTCTCCGGCAGCCAGATGGACGCGCCCGATTCGGAGGATATCGGCGGAGGAGTGGCGGTCGGCGACGAGGTGGATATCAGCCTGACGATGAAGGCGCCCTCCACGACCGGAACCTACACCGGCTACTACATGCTGAAGATCCCCAATCAGGGGCGGTTCGGCATCGGCGATGCCGGCAACCAGTCGTTCTGGGTGATCATCGTCGTTTCCAGCAGCGTATCCAAGACCCCCTCGCCGTCCAAGACGGTCGGCACGCCGCAGCCCACAAAAACCAAGACGTATACACCATCGCCCACCGCAACCCCGACCGGTTCGCCGACATTGACGCCGACAATGACGCCGACTTGCCCGGGCGGATACCCGGTGTGTTGACGCATACCATCAATAAAAAAAATGCAGATGCCCGAAAGGGCATCTTTTTTTATCTCACCCCGCCGCTACGCTGCTCTTCCCTCTTCCGGCGGGTGTCGGGACGGGGGTATAATTCCCGCACGCCATTCGAGGGGGGAGATCTCACGGCACATCTTGGTCCATCCCCCGCAGAACATGAGGAACACCGCCATGCGCATTCCGCGCCTTCCGAAAAATTTGCGCTGGAACCGGACCTCCTACTTCCTGTTGAGCACGTTCCTGGCGGTGATCGTCCTGATCATCGTCGTCTGGTGGCCGCTGGCCGAGGAGTACCTGGGGCAGGTCAACCCCGATTACCCGATCTGGGTCCAGGTCGACTGGCTGCTGGTGGGGATCTTCCTGGCCATGTCGCTGCTGATCATGTCGGGGGCGGACCTGCGGGCAGACGCCTGGATTGTATGCGTCGCGACCGTCGGGGGACTGACGATCGAAGCCTGGGGGACCCAAACCCTGTTGTGGACCTATTACACGAACGAGCGCCCGCCGCTGTGGATCGTCCCGGCCTGGCCGATCGCCACCCTGGCCATCGACCGGATCTGCCGCGTGCTGTCCGCGCTTATGCGCCGCGTTCCGGAGCGGTGGTATCACCGGCTGTTCTGGATCGTGTTCGCCGGGTTCTATGCGCTGATGGTCTGGTATACGCGTTTCACGCTCGGAAAACCGTTCACCTTGGCCGCCCTGCTGTTGTGCGCGCTGATCATGCTTTCGCCGGGCGACAAACGCACCGCGCTGATCCTGTTCCTGGGAGGGGCCGGCTTGGGCTACTTCCTCGAACTGTGGGGAACGACGCGCCTTTGCTGGACCTATTACACGCACGAGACCCCGCCGGTATTCGCGGTGCTGGCACACGGAATGGCCGCGGTAGCCTTCTGGCGTTCCGGCGTCCTGTTGCTCGATGTGTTCCGGAAGATCCGCGCCGGGTTGGAGCGGCGCGGACTCCGGGTCCAATCGGAAAGTTCGTAGAGAAACAAACCAAGGGGGAGACAATGGACACAATCGAAGATCCTGTCCGCCGGCCGGTGTATTTCGTGACGGCCGCCGTCGCCGGGTGGAAGCAGCTGTTCGCCAACCCGTCGTGCGCGCGGGTTGTTTGCGATTCGCTGGCCCATCTCAACCGGAATCGGAGGCTGGCGCTGTACGCTTTTGTGCTGCTGCCTTCGCATCTGCACCTGATCGGCCGACCGCTGGGCGGCGGCATGCGGCGCCGGATGGAGGATTTCGCGGATTTCACCGCGACTCGCATAACGTCCGTGCTGCGGCGGCGCCGGCGCGGGCCGTTGATGCATTACCTGCATGGCCGATCGATGGGCGGCCCCGGAGCGCCGGTCTGGGGAGAGTTGCGTCTGGAGGAAATCCACAGCCGGGAGAAGCTCACAGACCTGTTGAAATACATGCATAACAAACCCCTTTCCAGCCGGTGGCGGTTGGCCGCCCGGCGCGGAGACTATCAGTATTCCAGTGCCTGCTTCTATGACGAGGGACGCGAACCGATCATCCCGGTGGCGGATGCGCGCAAGGAATGGGGAAACGGCGGGTAGGGGGATGCAAGGCAGATCCCTCGGCCTGAAAACCGGGCCTCGGGATGACAAGAAATAAGGCGCCCCTCGGGATGACACCCGCCGGGGCAGGCTCGGGATGAATATCCATCCGTCTGTTGGTATACAATCCCTTGCATGACCAGAATAAAAAACCCCTTCCTCGTCCTGACCTTGAATCCGCAAGAGGGTTCATGGGGCGTCATATCCGCTGGAGAGCGGGGGACAGCGCTTGACGGCGCGCGGATCGGCATGGATTTCCGCGCCGGGGGAAAACCGGTTCGCTGGACCCTGGCCGGAATCCGCGGCAAGCCCGCACTCAGCGCGCGCAAGGATCCGCTGCACGGAGCCGTCCGGAGGTTTGCGGTGAAGGCGGAGGCCGGTTACGGACTCGAAGCACGGATTGAATGGGAACTTCCCGTGCGCCGGCCGTTCCTGCTCTGGCGGCTGACGCTCGTCCACCGCGGAACGGAGCCGCTGTTCATCGACGCGATCGACATGTGCCGGGCGGGTTTGCGCTTCGAAACCGAAGGCGGCCTGCGCCTGCCGCTTGCGCCGGCCGAGCGGGCGATGTTCGTCAACGGCTGGCAGACCTGGAGTTTCGCCGGCGGGTTGAAGAGCCGCGACCGGCAGCCGCATGCGATGCTCGGCCCGATCAATTCCCCCATGCACATCGGCACCTTCCGGCGGCCGCCCCGCGGGCGGGGGCATTTCGTCTCCGACATGTTCGCCGCGATCGGCGGGACGATTGGGCCGGACCGGGTCGTGGCCGGATGGCTTTCGCAACGCGAGCAATTCGGATTCGTCGAAACCTGGCTGGGAGACGACGTGCTTTCGCTGCGGATGGCGGCCGATTGCGATGGCGTGCGGCTGGACCCGGGGAAAACGCTGCGCACCGACCGCGCCTTTCTGGCGTTGGGCGGAAAGGACGGTTCCGGGGAGTATTTCGACGCCGCCGCGCGGGAAAACCGGGCCCGCACGAAGAAACCGGCGCCGGCCGGCTGGTGCTCCTGGTATTACTACTACACCGCCGTCACCCAGAAAGACCTGGAACGCAACACCGACGCCGCCAAGGCCCTGCGCGCGCGGCTTCCGCTGAAGCTGGTCCAGCTGGACGACGGC
Organism: Anaerolineales bacterium; assembly: GCA_046260075.1. GTDB lineage: Bacteria > Chloroflexota > Anaerolineae > Anaerolineales > RBG-16-64-43 > JAFGKK01. Next base: position 6,361 of record JBJYXS010000212.1, read on the forward strand.
TTTCAGGCGGCGGCGGGCGACTGGTTCGAACGCAACGAAAAATTTCCTTCCGCCATGAAGGACATCGCCGCGCGGATCCGGGCGGCCGGATTGGAGCCCGGCGTTTGGCTCTCGCCGTTCCTGATCCAGACGGATTCCCGCCTTGCCAAGGAGCATCCGGAATGGCTGGCGCCCAAGGCGCAGGGCGTGATGTCGAACATCAAATTGGCCTGGGTGCGCGAGACGCGCTCGCTCGACGTCACCCGGCCGGAGGTTACGGACCACGTTGGCCGACTGATTCGCACGGCGGTGCGCAAGTGGAAGTTCCCTTTCCTCAAGCTCGATTATCTCTATCTGCCGGCGGTGAAGGGCGCCCGCCTTTCCGACCCGACCGTCACCCGCGCCAAGGCGTTGCATAAGGCGCTGGAAGGAATCCGCAAAGCGGCCGGCGAAAAAGCCTATTTGTTGGGATGCGGATGCCCGCTCGGATCGGGGATTGGAATTTTCGATGCGATGCGGATCGGGCCGGATGTCGATTCAATCTGGAAGCCGCACCTCTTCGGCCGGACCTGGGCCGGACTCGGCGATCCCACCCTTCCCGCGGCCGCCAACGCGGTGCGCAACATGCTGGCCCGCGCGCCGCTTCACCGGCGCTGGTGGTGGAACGATCCGGATTGCCTGCTGGCGCGCGACGAACGCACACGCTTAACGACTGCGGAACGGCGCAGCCTGGCCGCGGCGATCGCCCTTTCGGGCGGGATGGTCCTGCTGTCGGACGACCTTTCGGCTCTTAGTGAGGCGGCGCTGCGTCTGGCGCAGCAGTTATTCCCGCCGCCGCACCGCAGCGCCGCCCAGCATGCCTGGCGCGGCGAGTCGCCGTCGTCGATTTCGGTCCTGCCGATGCACGGTGCGACGGGCGATTGGTGGGTGATCGGGGTGTTCAACGGATCGGACCGCGCCGTGAAGCGGTCCGTCGATCTGGGCGAACTGACCGGCCGGCGGGGGGAGTGGCTCGTGTTCTCCTTCTGGCAAGAGCGGATTCTCGGCGCCCCGGACGGCCGGTTGACTCTCTCCGCCGTTCCCCCCCACGGCGTGGTCCTGCTGGCGGCAAGGCCCAGGAAAAAGGGAGCACAGTATGCAGGTTCGAATCTCCACTTCAGCCAGGGTATGGAAGCGGCCGAATGGAAAGCGTCGCGGGGGAAGGTGCGGGTGACATTGCAATTGCGGCGTGAAGCCCGGGGCGCCGTCTGGCTGGCCCTGCCCGGAGCGCCGCAGTCGGCGCAACTGGACGGCCGGCTGATCGTCCCGGAGGACGCCGGCGGCGGAATCTGGAATTTCCCCGTTCGCTTCAAGCGCAAAGGAGAGCTGGAAATCCGCTGGGTGTGAGTTCCGGGCGGCGGGATCAGATCACAACAATCTGCACGAACAAGACGACCCCGAAATAGAAACCGCCCGCGTTCTTCATCTGCCAATGGCCGATGTAATTGCCGGGGATCGAAGGGGCGACCAGGTCCACGGAGATCTGGGTAGTGTCGCCGGGATCAACGGCGTTGGGGATGTGGGTTTCCACGCCGTCCATTTTCTCGCCGCCGGCGTGGGCGATCGTGTAGGCGGTCGTCCAGTTGCAGGAACCCGTATTGCGGACTTCCCACGTCTTCTGGAAGGAATCCCCCGGTGAAAACTCCGTCCCGTCCGGGATGGTCACGTCGCTGACGTAAACGGATGCGTCGCACGGCGGCGTGGAGGAGGGCGGCAAGGGAGTCGCCGTCCAGGAATCGCTGGTGTCGCGAACGACGATCTCCACGAACAGCGCCACGCCGAAGTAGAGCCCCGCCGCGTTTTTCATCTGCCAATGGCCGATGTGGGTGCCGGGGACCATAGGCGCGACCAGGTCCAGGAACACCTCGCCCTCATCGCCGGACGCTATGGGATCGGGAATCTTGGTGGCTACACCGCCCATCATTTCGCCGCTGGCGTAGGCGAGGCTGTAGGAGGTGTTCCAGTCGCAGGTGCCCGCATTCTTGATCTTCCACACCTTCTTGAAGGCGGCGCCGGGATCCATCAGCATGCCGTCGGGGATGGTCACGTCGCTGACGTAGCGGGAGTCGTCGCACAACGGGCCGG
>JBJYXS010000213.1:0-4170 GCA_046260075.1 Anaerolineales bacterium
CTCTGCAGTTCGGCGGATGCGGTTTCCATCGCCGTGATCAGCATTTGGAGGGATTGATCCACCGGTGCGTCTTTGTCCAGGACGATCTCGTCTGCGCGGGTCACGAGGTTGTCCACCTGCCACCCGATGGCGCCGACCATATCGCCGTCCTGCTCCAATAGGAAGTATGCCTTCTGACCGAATGCCGCCATGATATCGGATCGGGTAAGGGGGCTGGCGGGCTTCTTCGTCTGGTTGAAGAAGTCGGCGATCCGGTCGGCATCCGTAGGCCGTCCGCGTCGGACGGCCAGTTCTCCGCGCACGACCGGAGCTTCGGGGATGGCTTCCGCCGGCTGGGCGCCGGCCGTCCAAGCGGCTTGCACTTGGTTCCAAGTATCTTCAAAGGATTCGGAATTGTGGATGATGACTTTCCCCCGGTCCAGCTTCTCCTGTTGCGGGGGTTGGACCGAGATTCTCTGCTGGGCGGTGGCCTCGGTAAGGCCCCGTTTACGGATCAGCCGATCGATCTGTGTATCCGGCGTGCAATCGACCACCCAGACCGTATCGCAGGCGTCCGCCAGGCCGGATTCGAAAAGCTTGATGGCTTCCAGCACGACCACCGGAGATTGGGCCCTGCGGATCAGCAGGTCGACCGCCTGATCGACGAGCGGGTGCATGATTTCCTCCAGCTGGTCAAGGAGTTTAGCGTCCGCAAAGGCCAGGCGGCCGAGTGCTTTGCGATTGATTTCGCCGCTCGAATCCAAGATCCATTCGCCGAACAAACGGATGACTCCCTCGTAGGCAGGACCCCCTTTCGACATCGCCCGGTGCGCCACTTCATCCGCGTCGATTCCGAACGCTCCCAGATGCTCCAGCATCTTGCGCACGACGCTTTTTCCGGTGGCGATATTGCCGGTTAGGCCGATGACGTATTTTCCAGGCCAGCGATCCATAATTCGAGGGGTTCCTCCGGGCGAATTTTACCCCGCTTTTGCTTTCTGTGGATAGAGCCGTTCTTATCCGCCCGCCGTCGACGGCTGTCACGGCTTGCGTTTGCAGCTCGGCGGGCCGGATGCGGATGTAGTCTGCCCTGCCGTGCCATCGGCGATGCGGCAAGAGGTCAAGTGCGGAACGAAGAAGATCATTTTCAGGGAAAACGGAATCCCCCCAAATCCGATCCGGCGGGGTTCAGGGCGTACGGGTCTGGGCGTAATAGATTTGATTCCCGACGGCGATGTACAACACCTTGTCGGCGCCGATGGTCAAAGCCGTGGCTTCGTGCTTTTCCGAGGCGACGGTTACGCGATACCGGGCGATGAAATTCAACGCCAGGCTGAACCGGAACGCTCCGCGGCCCAGGGGATCCAGGAAGAACAAGGTCGGTTCGGGCGGTTCGTTGTATGCGATCCGGTTCAGCAGCGCGTCCGCGATATGCATCCCCGACGTGCGCCCCGGACGTGTGTCGTTGAAAGGAAGGCTCTCGCACAGCGTTCCCCCGGCCGTTGCGGCGCCTTCCGGCAAGTACAGCGGATCATACTGGCACCGCGTGACGTGACCGTCGGCGTGCAAGAAGAACACCTCGCCGGACGCCACCGCGAAATCGATGGCGTCGGATAACGATGGATGATCGGCGGTGAAATACTCCGAGGGGGTCTGATCAAATCCCGATCCGTCGGTCAGCCCGTACCGCCAGAACCCATCCCGGTCCGGATCGAGCACATACAGCCGGCCGTTGTAATAGTCGATCGCCGCGGGGGAAGACCATCCGCTGCGGGGTGCGGGGAGCACGCCGGCCATTGTCTTCCCGCCGGGCGTGCAGTACAACGCGGTCCCCCGGGGATCGATGGCGACGATCGTCCCGCTGCGGGTGGAAGAGAGTGCCTGGGTGCCCACGGCCAGGTCGGGCACCCAGACCATATCCACAAGGGATTCTACGGAGATGTCGGGATACTCGCCGGCCTGACAGAGGAATGTTTCGTCGAGTTGATATCCGCCCTGGCCAAGCAAGAGACGGAAGATTCTCTGGCGGATTCCATCCAGGGCATACAATTCCCGGTCGCCCGCCAGAAGTGCGGTGATCTGAGTCTGCTCGCTGAACCCGCCGGCTACCGCCGGTTTAAATTCCAACGGGGTGATTCCGTCGAACGTATCGAGCATCCGGGCGGCGTGTATCTGGAGGGTGTCGAGTTCGTCCGATGATCCGTATTGAGATGCTGTTTGCAGAAGGTCGAATGTCTGTTGCCAGACCACTCGGGCTTCCAGAGGATCCGTCTGCGCATTGGCGACGGAAGCAGCGGTGCGCGCTTCCTCCATCAGACGGGCGAATTCCATTTCGTACCCCTTGCGGAAATACAGGACGGCGACGACCGCCACGATGACGAGCGGAATGGCGATGGCCGTCCCCAGCAACACCGGGGCCGGGAGGATGAAGCGTTCGTTTTCCTGCAACACGCCGCGTGGGAGGATCCCCGCCAGGAAGGACCGGAGGGCTTCCACCGCCGAATCGAACGTCACGCGGATCGAATGGCCGAAGGCACCCACAGCGGCTCGGGCCGACAGCGATGGTCCGGCTGACGACTCCCGGACCGGCTGCGGTGGGGTATCTTTTGGATGTCGCAAGCGGCCGGTCTTTTCGGAAGGCATGCGGGAGGGCGATTCCACCGCCCGGCGCGGCGGCGACTCCGCCGGTGAATCCTCCTCCCCGGTATAAATCGGCTGTCGGTGAAGCGGCCGCTTCCGGACCGATCCCTCTGTAACCAACGGCGGTGGCGGGGAGCCGGTTGACGGATCCGGCTGGGAGAGCGCGGCCTTTGACCGGGAGGAAGATCCGCCGGCCTTTTCTTCTACATTATCCGCCGCGACCGCTCTTTGTCCACCCGCTTTCCGGAAGAATAAAGCAGATTTCTTTCCCGCCGGTGCGGAGACGGTTCCCGCGGGCGACTTTTTCCGCCGGAAAGGCAATAGCTTTTCTAACGGCGATTCGGCTGTGCGTTCGGCCGCGCTTTCCGGAAGGAAGCGGACCAAAAAGGCCCCTTGCGGCTGTTCTCGGGATGCGCATTGGTGTGCCATCCGTTCACCGAGGGCTTGCAGGGAAAGGTTGGCTAATCCGGAGGGAACGGCTGCCGTCCATTCCGAGGGGGGATCGGCGGAGAGGATCAATGTCGATGCCGTTGAGAGGACGGAATGTCCGTAGCGCAGGTCGATGTTGAGCGATGTTCCAAGCGGGCGGGCGGGTGGATCGCCCGGCGCCGGATGGGATTCAGCTGTTTGTCGGCCGATGAGCAGCGCCAGCACGTTTCCGCCATAACCGAGGTAGATATCCCCGCCGCGATGGACGGCGCATACGGCATGCAGCTGCACCATGGCACTTCCGGGGGAGGCGGCCAAGCCGGGGGGGCGGCTGAAGGGCAGCACTTCGGCATTGGCGGCTACGAACGCTGCCCGCAGGGCGGCAGTTACCGATCCGGATGTTTCGAAGAACACCCGGGCCATCAAGTCCGACAGGCGCTTTTGTTCGGCGGGAGGCAACGCGGTGTGGGATTGCAGGGTCAACGCCGTGAACAGCGTTTCGCCGCTGCGTCCGCGGGCCGCGCGCCGGGGAGCCGAATGGACGGCATACCCCGCCGGAGCTTCATCGATCAGCGTTCCGTCGGAGCATTGGGCGATCAGGACCTGCGGAAGATAAGAAGGCATGATGGGATCTTCGCCGTGGCTGCGCGGTGACTTTTTCGCTGCAAGTATTATGCCACGATCCGGAGGGCGTCCTTCCATCTCCGGTCAGGAACCGGTTTGCTCTATATACCGGCAGATGGCCTTCGCGGTGCGGCGGGCGGCGGCCATCGCGGTGACGACGAGATCCGGGCCGGTGACGACGTCGCCGGCGGCGTAGATGCCGGGGCGGGGGGTAGCCCCTTCATCCGAATCGACCTGTAATAATCCGTTCTTGTGGATTACCAATCCGGCCGTAGTCCGCCCGATTTCCGGATTGGCTTTGTATCCGAGGGCGCAGACGACGGTATCGGCTTCGACGGTGAAGTTGGATCCGTCGATCGGAATCGGCCGGCGGCGTCCGTCGCTGTCGGGTTCACCCAATTCGCATTCCAGACACTCCACCGCGCCGACCTGCCCGTTGGATCCGTGAAGAAACCGGATCGGTTGGGCCAGGAAGCGGTATTCGGCGCCTTCCGCAAC
>JBJYXS010000214.1:0-2318 GCA_046260075.1 Anaerolineales bacterium
TGTTCGGTGAAACCTACGCGCTGCCTGCATCCTGCACCGACCGGACGGCAGCTCCCATTCCCACAGCAGCGCCCTGACGGAAGGAATCGGCCAACGGGAAAAAACCGGATCCGGGTACGTTTTTACTTTCACCGCAGGGAGTTTTCTCTCCCGGCGGGAAAAGGGAAGGTCCGCATGATCAAACGCCTTGCGCTCGCCACCGGACTGATCCTGTCCATCACCGCCGCCTGCAGCCGGACCGCCGCGGAAGAGCCCGGTCAATCCACTAGAACCCGGACCCCGACCATCACGCCGACGCCCACTCCCTCGCCCGCGCAGATCCTGGCCGCCGCCGGCGATGCGATGCTGACCATGCGCAGCGCCCGGTTCACACTTGTCCACGAGGGCGGACCGGTCACGATCGATTCGGCCACCGGCATGGGTTTTAGCGAGGCCGCGGGGGAATACCAGGCTCCAGACCGGGTCAGCGTGAAGGCCAAGGTGACGTTTTTCGGAAACGTGCTCGAGCTCGAGATCTTCTGGCTGCCGGAAGGCACCTACCTTTTAAACCCGCTGACCCATCAGCTCGAAACGGCACCCGCGAATATGGGTATCGACGGCGCGGCCCTGTTCTCCGCCGACGGAATCCCCGCCGCGCTGTCCACCGGGATCCAAAACCCGCAACGGATCGGGGACGAGTCGATTGAGGGCGTCCGGACTATCCACATCAGCGGCGAGGCCGATGGCGCCGTCCTTGCCCCGCTGATGGCCGGAGCGCTCGAGAGCGGGACTCTCTATCCAGTAGATGCGTGGATTGATGAATCCACGTACGACCTCGTCCGCTTCCACATCACCGAACCGGACGGCAACGGCTGGCTGATCGACATCTTCGATATCGACGAACCGATCGAGATACAAAAACCATAGCCCGAGGGAGAGTATCGGGGCCCAACAGGCCCCGGCGTGAAAGAGCATGAAACGACCCGGATGGATCCTCGCCGCCGTATGTCTGCCCGTGTTCCTCGGCGCGCTCGATCTCACGATCGTCTCCGCCGTCCTCCCGGCGGTGGTGGCCGACCTCGAAGTGCCCCTGCAGACGGGTTTGGACACTGCCTCCTGGGCGGTCAGCGGCTACCTGCTGGCTTACGCCGTCAGCATGACCTTCATGGGCCGCGTCTCGGATCTCTGGGGCCGGCGGCGCGTCTTCCTTCTGTGCTTGGCCGTCTTCTTCCTCGGATCGTGGCTGGTGGCGGCCTCGCCCGGTGTACCGGCCGATATCGCCCACCGCATCGTCCGCGCCCTGGCGGGCGGGCGGCCCGATCGCAGCCTGTCGGCCCTGTATGCGATGATCTTCGGACGCGTGGTGCAGGCTTTCGGCGCGGGCGCGATGGTTCCGGTGGCCATGGCGCTGGCCGCCGACCTGTACCCGCCCGAACGCCGGGCGCTTCCGCTGGGGCTGGTCGGCGCGGTCGACACGGCCGGCTGGGTGCTGGGCCATCTCTACGGCGGGATCATGGTCCAATGGTTCACCTGGCCGGTTCTGTTCTGGATCAACCTGCCGCTGATCGCCGTCCTCTTCCTGCTGATCGCCGCAATGCTGGGCGGCCTGAAGGAAAGGACCGCCCGCATTCCGCTCGACTGGATCGGCGTATTCTGGATTTCGCTCGCGCTGGCCGGTTGGAACATCGGCCTGGGCGGCGGCGAGGCGGGATCCGGGGAAGGAATCCCGCCGGTGCCGATCATCCTGGGATTCCTCGCTTTCGCCGTGTTTATTTGGCACGAACTGCGGACGCCCCAACCGCTGCTGAATTTGCGCCTGTTCCGGAACCGCAACGTCTCGGCCTCCAGCGCGCTCAACCTGTTGATCGGCTTTTGTTTGATGGTGGGGTTGGTGAGCGTGCCGCTGTTTGTCAACCTGGCCGGCGGCGGGGAACTCGCCCAAGGGGCGCTGGCCAGCGGGCTGCTGCTCTCGGCCTTCACCATTCCGCTGGCCCTGGCCGCGCTGCCCGGCGGCTGGCTCACCGGACGGATCGGCTACCGGTTCACCACGCTGCTCGGCCTGGCCGCCGCCCTGGCCGGGTTCGGCCTGATGACCACCTGGAAGCCCGAGATGGCGTCGCAGGCCGTCGCTCTGCTCGCCTCCGGGGCAAGCCCGCAGGCCGGGGCGATTTGGAATACATTCCACATGTCCGCCGGCCTGGCTCTGGCCGGTATCGGGCTGGGGTTGACGATCGCCCCGATCGGCACGGCGGTGATCAACGGCGCGGGCGAATCCGAGCGCGGGATCGCCGCCGCGGCGGTCATCATCCTGCGGCTGATCGGGATGAGCCTGAGCGTCA
>JBJYXS010000215.1:0-6961 GCA_046260075.1 Anaerolineales bacterium
GCGCGGGAAGGGGGGAGGGGCCGGGGGTGGGGGGTTGGGACAGGAGCGGAAAGGCGGAAGGCCGGAAAAGAAAAAAGCCCCGGCGATTTTCACCGGGGCTTTCGGATTCCTTACGATTACCGCCGCACCTGCCCGCGCATCTTTGGATCCATGATGTCGCGCAGCGCATCGCCGACCAGGTTCCACCCGAGCACGAAGAGAATCAGGGTGATGCCCGGATAGACGATGATGTACCAGTACTTGGTGAAGACGGAGATGAAGTTGCGCGCGAACGAAATGACCTGGCCCCAGTCCGCGTACCCGACCTCCGTGCCGATGCCGAGGAACGAAAGCGCGGCGAAGAGGATCACCAGCGAGCCGATGTCCATCGATGCCAGGACGAGGGTGGGGTAGATCGCGTTGGGAACGATGTGCTTGAATAGGATCCGCAGATCGCTCACCCCGACCACCCGGGCCGCCATGATGTAATCGCGCTCGCGGATCGAGAGGATGTCGCCGCGGATCAACCGCGCATAGCTCATCCACCCGAAAGCGATGATCGCGATGACGGGCGGCCAGATGCCCTTGCCCAAACGCGGCGTGAGGACCGCGGATAGGGTCAGCGCGGCGAAAATGAACGGAAAAGCCATGAAGATTTCGGTGATCCGCATCAGGATCTCGTCCAGCCAGCCGCCGTAAAATGCCGCCACGCTGCCGACGATGATTCCGATCGCCAGCGTCACCCCTTCGATGATCACCCCCACGATGATTGCCGTCCGGGTGCCCCACACCAAGCCGTAGAAGATATCCCACTGGCCGCTGGCCGTGCCCAGGATGTGGACCCATTGGTCCTTGCCGGTGAGCGGTTTGTACCAGAACGGCAGTTCCGGCGCCCGCCGGACCCACTCCGTCCCGGGAGGTTTGGGGGCGGCGGAGTATCCGTCGCGCGGGATCATGAACGGATTGACGGTGTCGACCGGCGGGATGATGACCGGAGCCAGAATGGCCACCAGGATGAAAAAGGTGATTAACCCGACTCCGATCACCGAAAGCGGGTTGGTTAGCACGCCGCGGAAGATCCGGTAGAACTCCGGTCCCAGGAAGCGTTCCAACCGGCCGATCTCCCGAAGGGGGATGGCTTCTTCCGTGAGCGGTGTCAGCGATTCGCTGGCATTCTTCATGGATGGAATGAGCCTTTCAACTCAACCGGATCCGCGGATCCAGTATCGCGTAGAGGAGGTCGACGACCAGGTTGGCCAGGATCAGGATCAGGCCGGTAACCAGGGTGAAAGCGAGCACGGTGACCACATCGAAACGGCTGGCGGCGTCCGCGGCGGCGGACCCCATGCCGGGGTAATTGAATATCGTTTCGGTGATCACCACGCCGCCCAATAAATAGGCGACGGTGATCCCGCTGTAGGTGGCCACCGGAATGAGCGCATTGGGGCGGGCGTGTTTGTTGATGACGTCTTTCTCGGCCACACCCTTGGCGCGGGCCGTGGTGACGTACTCCTGGCGCAGGGTCTCCAGCATCGAGGAGCGGGTGATGCGCAGAAAGGCTGCCCAGGAGGTGTAGGACAGTGTGATGATGGGAAGGACCAGATGGCGCATAGCGTCAAACCAGATGTCGATCCGGCCGTTGAGCAGAGCGTCCACGGTCACCAAACCGGTGTACTTGGTGTACTCGGTGAGTTTCACCCAGTCCGAAACCCGCTCGACCGGGAACCATCTCAGCTGCGCATAGAACACCATCATCAGCAGGATGCCCAGCACAAACACCGGGAACGAGTAGCCGACGATGCTGAAGATGCGCGCCAGTTGGTCGATCCATTGATTGTGGCGCACGGCCGCCTGGACTCCAAGCCATACGCCGACGAGGATGATGGGAAGAAACGCGTACAACGTCAGTTCGAGGGTCGCCGGAAACCGGAGCTTCAACATCTCCACGACAGAGCGGCTGAAGGAACGCGAGTATCCGAAATCGCCGCGCAGGATGCCGCCGATGGTCTCCCCTTCATTGTCGGGATCCGGGCGGCCGACCAGCCAGTTCCAGTATTGGACATAGATCGGATCGTCCAAGCCGTATTTGAGGATGATGCCTTTCATGACCGCCTCGTTTTTCGGGATATCGGCGACGTAGAGCGCGGACCGCGCCGATGGGCCCAGGACCCACAGCATGAGGAAGATCAGGATCGTCATCCCGAAAAGGGTGATCGGCATGATCAGTAGGCGGCGGATGATGTAATTGATCACGGGCAGATCCTTTGCGAATCGTTTTCCGGCGCGCCGTCCCCCTCCCGTCCGGGGACGGGAGGGGGACGAGCGTTGCGGCGGGAATTACCCCCGCCGACGGGAACGGCTATACCTTCGAGAGCACGTAGTAGTACAGGTAGGAGTACAGGGCATTGGTGTAGTAACCCTGCACCCAGCGCTGTGCATACCGCCGTGCGCCGATTTGCGCCAGGATGACCGCGGGTACGTTCTCGTAGTACAGCTTGTTGAAGTCCTTATAGATCGCAGCCCGCTTGACGGGATCGGTTTCCAACGCGCCGGATTCCACCAGCGGCCGGAACGCATCGCGCAGATCCTGCGGCAGGCCTTGCTTGCTGCCCCACGCGCCCGCCGTGTAGGTGAAGGTCCAGTTGTGCGGATCGGGGATGTCTTCGATCCAGCCGATGATGAAGAACGGCAGTTTCTTGCCCTGATAGGCTTCCAGGTAGTTCGGCCATTCGAGGCTCTGGGATTCGACCTTGAACAACGGGTTGACGTCGCTGATGTTGTCGCGGAAGATCTGGGCCACCGATTGCCGGAGTGTGTTCCCGGCGTTGTAGCCGACGATCAGGCGGAAGCCGACGTCCCACAGGCTCTGGCCGTCTTCCGATGTCCAGGTGGAGGCCTTGAATTCCTCCTCGCACTTCATGGGATCGTAGGAGTAGTGGTCCCCGTCCGGATCGTCGCCGAGCTCGCCGAGCAGCATCACGTTGTTGGCTTGCTGGCCCTCTCCCTGGGCGACGTCTTCGATGAAGATGTCCCAGTCGAAGCAGTAGGCGAACGCCTTGCGGATATGGATGTCGGAGAAGAAGTCGGGCGGAACGCCGTTGCCGTCGATCTTGCCGGAGCCGATGAAGTCGTTGCCGCCTTCGATGTTGATCTTGAAGTTGAAGAAGGCGTCGGTCCGGTTGGCCACGTCCTGGTTGATGTACCGCAGAAGCGGCTTTTCGGAGTCGATCGTGCACATGCCTTCCTGGTCGCAGGTGACGCCGACTTCCTCATCCATGACCGGCCAGTTCTCGGGTGAACCGGCCTGGATCATGTCGGCATCCCCGGCCTGGAGGGACGCGAACCGGGTGCTGAACTCCTCGACGTACTTGATGATGACCGTCTTCAGTTGGGGAGCTCCCGTGGGGGCGCCTTCCCACAACGGCTCGGTCACCCAGTAATCCTCGTTGGAATCGAGGATCAGTTCCGTATCGCCCCAGGTGTTGAGCTTGTAGGGGCCGGTGCCGTTTTCGGATTTGCCGATGCCCTTCTGGTTCTGTTCATCGTAGGTCGGGGCGTAGTAGTCCTGCCAGGTGCCGCAGTCGCCGTCCCAACCGCCGTTGGCCGCCACCCAGGATTGCTGCTGGATGCCGCCCCAGAAGCCCGCCAGGGTGATCACGAACGGGCCCCAGGTCTGGGCCAGGTGGAAGGTGACGGTGTTGGCATCGTTGTCGGCCACGATCTTGGATTTCACCAGTTCGCAGACAGCCGCGAGTTCGCCGGGATCTTCCGCCTGCAGCGCTTCACGGTTGTCGATGAGTTCCTTCGTGCTGTCGGGATCCAGCTGATCGGTGATGTCGTTCCAGGCGGTGCTGCCCAGGATGGGTTCGGTCAGCAGCCATTGCGGGGAGATCGAGCCGCCCGAAAGGATGCCGCGCTGGAAGGTGAAGGCGACGTCTTCCGCCGTCATCGCATCGCCGTTGTGGAACTTGACACCGTCACGGAGGTTGAAGGTGACGGTCAGGCCGTCAGCCGAAACGCCGCCGTTTTCCGCGGTCGGGACTTCCGTCGCCAGCATCGGGACCAGTTCGGTCTTGGATTCCCGATCGTAGTAAACCAGGAAGTCGTACATCGACTGGATGATTTCGCCGCTGGCCGAGTCGTAGGCCAAGGCCGGATCCAGCGTGGCCGGACCGCCGGCGATCTCCTGGATTACGAAGGTCGTCGGATCCGCGGAGGCGAACCCCGCAGAGTAGTCGACCATTTGAGGGACCGCCGTATCTTCAGCCGTCTTCTGGGTCGGCTTCGAAGTGGAGGTCGCTGCCGCCGGAGTTTCTCCGGCCGGGCCGCAGGCCGTCACGACCAGCGCGCCCACGCACAGAATCAGCAGGACCTTCGCGAGCTTGCTCTTGTGCATCATGTTCTTTCCTCCTTTGGTTATCGGAAAGACAACGGATTTACTTGGATGCGGTTGCCGTGTTCAGGATTCCTGCACCACCTCCTTTCAACAGCGTCCTTCCTCTTCCCTTGTCGTAACGTCGTTTCTCTTCTCCCTTGGAACGCTTACCCTTTCTTCATGAATCGTTCGGCAAAATGGCACGCTACAAAGTGTCCGGCGCGTGCTTCCCGCCATTCCGGTTCTTGCTCCCGGCAGACGGCTTCCGCGTACGGGCAGCGGGTGTGGAACACGCAACCCGTCGGCGGATTGGCCGGGCTGGGAACGTCGCCGGAAAGGATGATCCGGTGGCGCTTTTCCTCCAATGCCGGATCGGGGATCGGAATGGCCGAGAGCAGCGCCTGCGTGTAGGGGTGCAGCGGACCGATGTACACCTCCGAACGGTCGGCCAGTTCCATCATTTTCCCCAGATACATCACCGCCACGCGGTTGGAAATGTGGCGGACCATGCTCAGGTCGTGGGCGATGAACAGGTACGTCAGGCCCATTTTCTTCTGGATGTCTTCCAGCAGATTGACCACTTGGGCCTGGATCGACACGTCGAGCGCGGAAATCGGCTCATCACAGACGATGAAAGAGGGCTCCAGCGCCAGGGCCCGGGCGATGCCCACCCGCTGCCGCTGGCCGCCGGAGAATTCGTGCGGGTAGCGGTTGGCGTACTGTGGATTCAGGCCGACCACCTGCAGGAGATAGGCGATCCGTTCCGATTTCTCCTTGCCCTTGGCGATATTGTGCACTTCCAGCGGTTCGCTGACGATCTCCCCGATCGTCATCCGGGGGTTGAGCGAGGCGTACGGATCCTGGAAGATCATTTGCATTTTCCGCCGGCGCTGGCGGAGGGTCCTTCCGTGGAGTTTGGAAAGGTCCTCGCCGTCCAAGATGACGGATCCGTCCGTTAACCGATACAACTGCAATATGGCCCGGCCGGTGGTGGATTTGCCGCAACCGCTCTCGCCTACCAGTCCGAGTGTTTCACCCCGGATGACATCGAAGGAAATCCCGTCCACGGCTTTGATGTCGCCCACCCGGCGCTGGAATACGCCGCGCAGGATGGGGAAATATACCTTCAGGTTCTCCACATGCAACAGAACGTCGTCGGCCGCGCGAGCGGCTTCTGTGTTGGTCGGCATGCTCATCCTCGCGGCCTCCCGGAATCGATATCCCACCAACAGGCCGTCGTGTGGCCGTTGTTAACCGATTCGAGTGGCGGATTCTCCGCCGTGCAACGGTCGAAGGCATACGGGCAGCGCGGAACGAACGGACAGCCGACCGGCGGCTGGCACATGTCCGGGGGAAGCCCTTTGATGTTGGCCAACCGCCTTGTGCCGTCCGCGTCCAGCCGCGGCAGCGAACCCAGCAGCCCGCGGGTGTAGGGGTGCTGCGGGTTGGCGTACAGTTCCTTGACGGCGGCGTGTTCGACGATGAAGCCGGCGTACATCACCACCACCCGGTCGGCGATCCCGGCGATCACACCGAGGTCGTGGGTGATCCAGATGATTGCCATTTTCAGGTCTTGGCGCAGCTGCTTGACCAGCTCGACGAACTGCGCCTGGATGGTGACATCGAGCGCGGTGGTTGGTTCGTCGGCGATCAGCAGGTCGGGGTTGCAGGCCAGGGCCATCGCGATCATCACCCGCTGGCGCATCCCGCCGGAAAACTGGTGCGGATAGTCCGCCAGCCGCTTTTCCGGCTTGGGGATACCCACGTGGGCCAGCAGCTCGACCACCCGTTCGCGGGCCTGTTGCTTGTTCATGTGTTTATGGATGTATAGCGGCTCGGCAACCTGTTTCCCGATGGTGATGACCGGGTTGAGCGAAGTCATCGGATCCTGGAAGACCATGCCGATCTTCGAACCGCGGATTTTCCGGATCTCCTCGGATCCCATACGCAGCAGATCCTGTCCGTGGAAGACCGCTTTTCCCTGTTCGATCCGTCCCGGAGGCATCGGGATCAGGCGCAGCATGGAGAGCACGGACACGCTCTTTCCGCAGCCGCTTTCCCCCACCACCCCCAGGGTTTCCCCCTCATCCACATGGAAACTCACGCCGTTGACGGCGTGAATCGTTTCCGTCTCGGTGTAGAATTTTGTGACCAGATGATCAACGGAGAGGACTTCGGACATGGACGGTTATCCGCCTATCTGAGGGGTGGGAGGAGCATGGTTCTCGAGGGAGAACATACCGGTTGATTTTAGCATAATGTTGGATTTTATGAGCAAGTGCAAGGCTCCCGCAAGAACCGGAATCGCGGGATTCCGGGACAAGGGTCGCTTTCCGTCTGCGCGGGCGATTTCCGACATCCAGCTCCGACTTCCCGTAAACGGCGAAATAACAAGGGGTTTGCCGAATTATTCGAAAAAACCTTGTGTATCCGTCGCGGGACTTCCCCACCCCCGTCATCCGGACACCGCCGGACAGGCCCAATCGGGGCAGGCTGAACCCGCATATTCCGCGGGTTCAGCTTTCGGGTAATCCGTAGGATCATGGAAGACACTGGATCCCCGAGTAACCCACTCGGGGATGACGGATTGGGCGTCATCCCGGCGGG
>JBJYXS010000216.1:0-7146 GCA_046260075.1 Anaerolineales bacterium
CCCATCATACCGGGATACCCCTTTGTCGGTCGCCACCCAAAGTGTTCCATCAGGTCCGGCCGCCATCCCGTTGACCCGGTTCCCCGCCAAGCCGTTTTCCACCGTGTAGTTCGTCCACGTATTCCCGTCATGCCGCCAGACGCCGTCGGCATATGTACCAAACCACATGTTCCCATCGGAGGTTCTAACAATAGATATGATGTTATCGGTTCCCGGTTTATTTTTTGTCGTCAGATACGACCACGATCCATTGCGCAGACGGAACAAACCTCTTGCGTCTGAACCAAGGCTGTTTTCTGTACTGATCCAAACATCCTCGTTCATCCCGGTTGCCATCATCCGGATCTTCGTAGGATATTCATTTACAGATAGTTCATAGGTCTTCCAGTGCGTTCCGTCGAACCGGGAAACACCTCCGTATTTCGTTGCAAACCACATCGCACCATCATCCGCCGAGTCGACGGACACTATCCACTCATCGCGCAGCCCGCCGCTCCAGTTCATTTGCCACCAGCTTCCGTCGTAGCGGATGACGCCGTAAAACCAATTTCCCATCCAGACGGCTCCGTCTGGACCGCGCAGGACCGGCCCGCCGCCCGGAAATCCCCCTTCGTACGGGTCGCCGAGTCCCAGCACCAGGGTGAAATTTGACCATTGGGAACCGTCAAACCAGAATATTCCGGACCCGTCCGTGACCACCCATACCTTACCGTCCGCCCCGACCCCGATCGCGTCGATGGCTGGACTGAACCGCGACAACACTCCTTGCAGAAAATACGCTCGAATGGTGTCTCCCCGAATATTTATGATTCCGTGGTATTTCTGACTGCCCCATACGGAACCGTCCGGCGCGATCGCCAGACAGGCCGGTCCGCCATTGGCGAAGATATAATGGTCGTTTTCCTGGTACGTTCTCCAATTCCGTCCATCGAACCGGGACATCCCTTTGGCGGATGAAACCCAAACCACCCCCTGGGGATCTATCGCGATGTCGCTGACGTCGTTGTCCAATAATCCATTGGTCTTCGTATACGCTGTCCAAATCGTTCCATCGAACCGGATCAGTCCTCCCTTCCATCCGAACCATAGAGCGCCGTCCGGCCCCTTGGCGATATCGGTCAGTGGGTTCTTTGCCAGATTGTTGTCATCCCCCAGAAAGGTCCACTGGTCCCCTTCGAGCCGCGCCGCTCCCACGGAGGTGGCAAACCACATGGCTCCATCCTGATCTTCTATGAATTCATAAATGTCCTTCACGTCCGGAATTCTCGCATCGATCCGATATTTTTTATATACGCGGCTATATATGTTCCATGATTCCAAACCCCCACCGCCCAACGTCCATAGATTATTTTTCGAGTCGAATGCCATTTGGTCTATGGAGGAAGTATCTGAGTATGTCGTCCAAAAGGAAAAGGATTCCGGATCTACGGTTCGGGTTGACAACGGAAGCGAAGTCGGGGTTGTGGACGGAAAAGGGGTCGGCGTCGACGTCCGTGTCGGTACCAATCCGGGTGCCGGGCTGTTTTCTGGAGGAGTCATGCATACATACGGCCACGCGAAATCACACGTTGCCGTGTGCGTGGGAGTGGTGCTCGGGAATTGATCGATGGCGTCCAATCGCCGTGTGGGGCTCAATCCGGGGCGGCGATTCTATGACGGTGTTTCCGAAGGCTGGAGAGTCAGCCGTTCCCTTGCAAGACGAGATGAACAGGCAGGCAGCAGCCGACAGGCAGATCGCCGAGCACATTTCTTTCATCAACCACTTCCTCAGGGACTGCGTTTTTCTCAAGGAATGTATGGGGAGAGATCCATCTCCGTATCATCCGCCGGATTGGATCACGCCCCCTTCCTGCCCTCCACTACAAACGCCAGTACGACGGTGCACACCAGTATCACCGACGCTTCCAAAAAGCCCTTAATGAGAGCCGCCTCGCTGATCACCACCGCGATGATCACCGCAAGGTGCACCCAGCGCTTGGTGACGATCCAGCGGCGGAGTTCGTAGAACGCCAGGATCAACCCCGCGCCCAGCAGGAGAAACGCCAGGAAAATGTCCCACATGATCGGGCACTCCTTCCCGCCGGGCCGTCCGTCGCCCGGCTGTGCAGTAATGATATATCAGGACAGTGCGACCCGATGGGATGCGCACGTCCGCCGGCATCAGCCCTTTCCGGGCGCCGACTGCTTATCCGCTTCGACGATCTGAAGGATCTCCTCGGCCGATTCGCGGGTGGTCTCCGAGAGAGTTCCGAGCATGACGGCCATCTCGGCGACCCGCCCCCGGGCATGCAGCGGTTTTACCTGGGTCAGGGTGCGTTTGCCGCGGACGGTTTTTTCCACCCTAAGGTGCTTATCGCCGTAGGCCGCCAGCTGCGGCAGGTGGGTGACGCAAAACACCTGATGGTGCGGTGTCAGCCGCCAAAGCTTGCGGCCGACGACCATCCCCACCCGGCCGCCGATCCCCTGGTCGATCTCATCGAAGATCAGCGTCGGCGTGCGGTCGGCCTTGGCCAGGACGCTCTTCAACGCCAGCATCAGTCGCGAAGTTTCGCCGCCGGAGGCCACTTTGGTGAGCGGTTTCAGCCCCTCTCCGGGATTCGGCTCGACCAGGAATTCGACCCGGTCGATGCCGGTGGAATCGAAGGCGAACCGTTTTTCTCCGACAACCACCCCTTCCGGGCTTTCCGCCCGGCGCCGTTCGACCGAGAATTTGGCCCCTCCCATGCGCAGGTCGGCCAGTTCGGCTTCGATCCCACGGGCGAGCGTTTCGGCGGCTTCGGCCCGGGCTTCGGAGAGCGCCGCTCCCCGCTTCCCGAGATCAATCAACAGACCGCGCTCTTTGTCTTCCAGCTCCGTGCGGCGCTCGTCGGCGTGGACGATTCCCTCAAGTTCGTTTCGCGCGGTTTGGGCGTGGGCGACCACCGCCTCGAGGGTTTCTCCGTATTTGCGCTTGAGGGTCCGCAGCAATTCGACGCGCTCTTCCACCTGCTCCAAACGCCGCGGATTATATTCGATCGATTCCCGGTAGTCGCGCAGATCCCTGCTAAGCTCAGCGGTTTGATCCAGCACGGATTGCGCGGCGTCCCGGGCGGCGGCGAGCGCCGGATCGACTTTGGCCAGCGCAGCCAGGGTATGCGCCGCCTCGCCGAGCGAGCCGGTCGCCGGCTTTCGGTCGTCCTCTTCCGAATCCAGCGCCTCGACGGCCTGATCCGCCAGGGTCGCCAGCCGTTCCGCGTTGGCCAGGCGGGTGCGTTCTTCCACCAGACCGGTTTCCTCTCCAGCCTGTATCTTGGCCGATTCGATCTCGCTAATCTGGAATTTCAGCATGTCAGTCCGCCGCGCGGCGTCGCGTTCCCCGGCCCGGATCCTTTCCAGTTCTTCCCGGACTCTGCGCAGCTCTTCCACCCCGGCGGAAAATTCCCCGCGGCGTTCCTCCAATCCGGCGAAGCGGTCCAGCAGCCGAAGGTGCTCGGCCTTTCGGAGCAGCGAAAGATGTTCGGATTGGCCGTGGACGTCCACCAGCAATTGACCCACCGCGCGCAGGATCGTCAGGTTGACCGCCCGGCCGTTAACCCGGACGATGTTGCGGCCCTCGCGCCGCACCTCCCGCCCGAGCAACAGGTTGTCCCCCCCTTCCCATAGGCCCTCCGGTTCAAGCACCGCCCGGACTTCGGCCAGGATTTCCTCCTCCAGTTGAAAATCGCCTTCCACCGAAGCGGTGTCTTCCCCTGCGCGAATCACGTTCGTATCGCCGCGCCCGCCCAGCAGCAATTCGATCGCGTCAACGATGATCGACTTTCCTGCACCGGTTTCACCGGTCAACACGAAGAGCCCCGTCCCGAAATTCAGGACGACTTCCTCGATGATGGCAAAATTGCGTATGCGGAGTTCCCGCAGCATGAAGGACCGGCCTTTGGGCGAAACGCGCCTAGATGAGCCCCGTCAGGAATCCCAAAACGACGAGCAGCGCTCCGGCCGCAATAATCACGATGCTCGTCCGGTAGTATTTGGCGGAGGGATACATGATCAGATAGCACTCCTGGATATCGTCCGGATTATGGTGTACGGCCACGCTCGCACCGGCAGGGAACCGGGCCGCGATGTTCTCCGCTTCCGTTTTTTTATAAAGATATCGCGGAATGGAGAGCGAGGACCCGAAATGCAGTTGCCCGCCGGTCCGGAATTGATACTTAATCATAACGTCGTATTGCAGGACTTGCTTGCCCAACTTGGTCACCAGCGGAGGCAAGTCCTTTACTTCACAAGAGATAACGGTTCCTTCGACGGCCGGCCAGGCCTTCAGCGTTTGATCGTGCTTTCGGGCGTTGCGGGCCGGAAGGAACATGCTGATGCCGAAAAATGCGACCACTAAACCGAGAAGAAAGAAATTCATTCCCATACCATCACCTCATGTTTTCCATCATCCGAATCGTATGCCTTTTATACTTGCTGTCATCAGACTGACAGCCACAACCATGTAGCCGAACGGCCACAGCAATCCAACGATCGACGACAGGATATATTCGATGCCGTAGCCGAAGAACATACCCAACATCGGCAGCGCGGTCACCAGCAGACTGGGCAGACAACCCGCTATGCCGCCCGCTGCGGCCGCCAGCCAAAGATACCGGCTGCGGCGGCGCCGGACCGCCCAAATCACCGCCCTGGCCGTTATCGATCCCACGAAAGCGGCCGCGATCAGGATGAAGAAACCAATGATCGAGCTGAGGATTGACCCTACTCCGATGAGCACCGCCGCCATAAAAAACGCCACCACGAAATCGTACCATCGCGCCGTTTCAAACACCTTCTGCTGTTGGCGGACGCAGGCTTTACAGCGGTATCCGACCGGGGTCCGGACCGCACATGCGGTGCAGATTGGATTACCGCAACGGTTGCATCGCAGAGTCGTCGGGCGTGAAGGATGGTAGGCACAAAACAGCGTCTCCTCACTCATGGGCTTCGTCTCCAGGCTTATTCTCCGGATTGCGGATTGCGGTTCAACCGGGCGGCGATATTCCGATAAAAGTACCCGCGCCCCTGCACGCGGACGAACCGGGCGGAAAGCTCCGAGGCCCGGATCGAGATATCATCATGGTTCCGGACCCGTTCATGCTGCCGGCCGTCACACGACAGCATAGCCGGCGCTTGGGTGTGCACATGGATGACCACCTCGGCGCCTTCCGGCAGGATGATCGCGCGCTCGATCGACAGGTGCGGCGCGACCGGGATCAGCAGGATGTTCCGCAATTCGGGAGGCAGGATCGGCCCTCCAGCCGCCAGCGCATAAGCCGTCGATCCGGTCGGCGTGGCGGCGATCAATCCGTCCGCCACGTACGTTGTCAATGGCTCGCCGTCCACGACGGTTTCCAGACGTACGATTTTCATCCCGCCGTCGCGGGTGACTGCACATTCATTGATCACATCCCATTCCATCAATGCCCGCCCGCCGCGGAGTTGTCGGACATGCAACATCATCCGCCGTTCGATCCAATACCGGCCTTCCAGTATCTGTTCGAGACCCGGTCCCCAACCGCCTCGCTGCAATTCGGCCAGGAACCCCAGCCGTCCGAGATTTACTCCCAGCACGGGGACTTCCTCTTGCGAGCAGGCATGGCTGACCCTCAGCATGGTACCGTCGCCGCCCAGCGCCACCACAATATCGGATCGTTCCGGCTTAAGGATCTTTGGAAAATCTTCCTGGGAAACACTGCGGACCCGGCAGGCGGCCGCCCGGGCGCGGATGAATCCGTCCATCTCCCGGGCAATCGATTCCGAATCGGAAATCGCCGGATTGAACACCAGCGTAATGCGTTGCGGGACGGGTCGGGAAGTCGGTTCGCTCATAGGAATATGCCGATTATAGCAGGGGAAACGCCGGACCTTTACGGAAGCCGCTGATCGCATACCGATCGGAAACCACACGCCCGGCAGCGATTCCTTTCCTCGTGCGAGCGGTCGACCGCCGCCGCGGACGCATCCTCCTGCATCATCTCCAGCAGCCGCACCGTCTCATCCAGCAATCGGGGGGTGAAGGGAATCTCCACCGCCCGGTCCTTATATTTGAGAATTCCGCAAGCGGGCGGCTGACCGAAATGCTCCCGGATAAGCAACCCATAGGCCGCCAACTGGTGAAGATGCGAAGGGTACGGGACCACCGGCGCGGCGCAAGATTTCACCTCGATCGGAATGATCCTTCCCCCGCGGTTGATCAGATAATCCGGCCGGCCGACCAGCGAGTAATTTGCCGAAAAAAGCGTCCCTTCCGGCTTCCGCAGACGGGCGGTATCGATATGGATCACCCGGCCGGACGGCAGGCTGAGGCGTCTCCGTTCCCAATGGGAAATCCCCCACAAAATAAGGGCCAGCACCAACAATCCCAGGGCGATGACCAAAATATCCATTAACTATCCTGCACGTCATCCGATGAGTGATGCTGCCGATGCCGACCTATGGAGGAGGACCAAGTACAGTGCGATCGATCCCGCCGCCGCCGCATTCAATGACTGGATCCGCCCCCGCATCGGCAGCCGGAACAACCGGTCGCACGATGTCCGCACCAGTCGCCGCATACCTTCCCCTTCGCTGCCGACCACCAGCGCCATCGGTCCCGTCAGATCCGCTTCGAGGATCGGCTCCGCCTTCGGATCGGCATCCAACCCCGCCACCCAAAGCCCGCGCCGTTTGGCTTCCCCGATCGCCTGGGCCAGGTTGGTTTGGGCGATCAGCAGGTGTTCCACCGCGCCCGCGGATGCATTAACCACCGCCGGTGTGATTCCGGCTGCCCGCCGCAGCGGCAGGATCACGCCCTGCACACCGGCCGCTTCCGCTGTCCGCAACAGCGACGCCAAGTTCTGCGGATCCTGGATTTGATCGAGTATCAGCAACAGCGCTTCCGATCCCGCCCGTTCGCACCGCTCCAGGATCGTATCGATCGGAACCAACGGGTAACCATCCGCCTGCAGCGCAACGCCCTGATGATTTCCACCAAGGCGGTCCAACACATGCGGCTCCACCTTCTCGATTCGCAGGGATTTTCCGCGCGCCAAACCGATAATCTCCGCCAATGTGCCTTGCTCGCGGACCCCCTTCCCGATGCGCAACAGGTAAGCCGTCCGCCGCCCTGCACGCAATGTTTCACGAACG
>JBJYXS010000217.1:0-5009 GCA_046260075.1 Anaerolineales bacterium
TTCACGGCCCACATCATCGGGTATATGGGACCGGTGCCGGCCGAATATTCCGACATCTACGAGGAAAAGGGGTACAACCTGGATCGCGACAGGATCGGATACTCCGGGATCGAGGCGTACATGCAGAACGAATTGGCGGGCAGCTTCGGATCCGAACTGTGGGAAGTCGACGCCGCCGGAAAGGAAATCCGCCTTCTGGAGCCGCCGGTGGAAGCCGTGCCCGGCCAAAACATCCGTCTGACGATCGATTCGCGCCTTCAGGAATCCGCCACGATCATCCTGGAACGGATGATCGAAGACACCCGGGCCAAGAAACCGGATTTCCTCCGCAGCCCGATGAGCAGCGGCGTGGTGATCGCAATGAATCCGAATACGGGCGAAGTATTGGCGATGGTGTCGATCCCCACCTACGACAACCAGCGCTTCTCACGCTACATTCCGATCGACTACTACAGCGAACTGGCCGACGACATCAGCAAACCGCTGCTTAACCACGCGATCGGCGGCACCTATCCGCCGGGATCGATCTTCAAGCTCAACACCGCGGTCGGCGCGCTGAACGAGGAAGTCGTCACCCCCGATACGCCCGTCATCTGCCGCGGAACGATCACGGTGACGCAGAAATTCCATCCCTCCGATCCGGGCCGGGAAATGCTCTTCTACTGCTACGACCGTGAGGGCCACGGGGAGATCACCTTCCTCCGCGGGCTGGCCGAATCCTGCGACATCTACTTCTACAACCTCGGCGCGGGATACGACGGCCCGGGCGGGATCAAGGAGGGCTTGGGCATCGACGGCATCAAGCAGTACGCCCAGGCGCTGGGTTACGGACGGCCGCTGGGCATCGAGCTGTACGGCGAACAGGCCGGCATCATCCCGGATGCGGACTGGAAACGGATCTACCAGGGGGAGAACTGGGCCACCGGAGATACCTACATCGCCACCATCGGCCAGGGATATGTGGACGTGACCCCGCTGCAGGTCCTCGAATCGATCGTCACCATCGCCAACGACGGAAAGGTGATGAAACCGACCCTGCTCAAGGACTACCGCGACGGCGAAGGCAACATAACCGCCGTCAACGAGCCGACGGTGTTGTACGACATCACCGATGAGGAGACGGACGAATTGTACGACACCGTGACGGTGGAGCCGTGGGTTCTCGACCTGGTCCGGCAGGGCATGCGCCTGGCGGTGACGTCGGGAACCGCCGCTGATTACGCGCAGATCGAGAACATCCCCTCCGCGGGGAAGACGGGCACGGCGGAATACTGCGACGACATCGCCCAATCCCGCAACCTGTGCAAGCGAGAAGCCTGGCCGACCCACGCCTGGTACGGGGCCTTTGCCCCGTACGACAATCCGGAAATCGCCGTGGTAGCCTTCGTGTACGACGGCGGCGAGGGCGCGGTGACGGCCGGTCCGGTCGTACGCGACGTCTTGAAGGCGTATTTCACGCTGAAAGCCATCGACCTCGGACAGAGCGGATGAATGCGCATGCTATAATTAAGCGCAGCGGGAGATGCGCGCGCATTCCCACCAACACTTATGCCGGTATCCGTCAGCGTTAAGGGAATCCACGAAGGCCTCCTGATCTCCCTCTCCGAGGGGAATTGGGAAGAGGCCTACCCCGCTCTCCTGAACCATCTGGATTCGAAACCCGAGTTTTTCTCCGGCGCCAAGGCCATCCTGCAATTGGGCAGCTGCGAATTGCACGCGGCCGACCTGGCCGCTTTGCGCAATGCCTTGGCGGACCGCGGGCTGGGATTGCAAACGATCCTTTCCGAAAGCCCGGCGACCGTCCGCACGGCGCAGGACCTGGGCATCCAGACCGCTCTTCCCAAACGGGATATCCGGGAGACGCCCTTCTCCACCGAATTGCAGGGGTCGGAGGCGATCTTCCTGCGCCAGACCCTGCGCTCCGGAAACAGCATCAACTTCCCCGGGCACGTGACGATTCTCGGAGACGTCAACCCGGGAGCCGAAATCGTCGCCGGGGGCAGCATTGTCGTCTGGGGACGCCTGCGCGGGACGGTACACGCCGGCGCATCCGGCGACGAGCGGGCGGTTGTCTGCGCCATGGATCTCGGCCCGATGCAGCTTCGCATCGCCGGGTACGCCGCCACGTCGCCCTCGCAACGCGGAAAGAGCCGGCCGGAAATCGCCTTCCTGCGCGACGGGCGTTTGGTGGCGGAACCATGGGACCCCAAAGAGAAACCGGAGCAGCGGGATGGGGCCTAGGCCCGGAAGGCGGTTCCGTGCAGGCGGCAATATACGATCCCTCGGGGCTTCGCCCCTCGGGATGACAATCCGTCGACCATCAGGATGACATTACGCAGCGAGGAGAGAGCATGACGGCAAAGGTCATCACGATCACATCGGGAAAGGGCGGAGTCGGAAAGACGACCGCCACGGCCAATATCGGCGTCGCTCTGGCGGAGCTGGGCCAGAAGGTGGTGTGCATCGACAGCGACATCGGACTGCGCAACCTCGACGTCGTCCTCGGCCTGGAAAACCGGATCGTCTACGATTTGGTGGACGTGGTCGAAGGACGCGCCCGGCTGCGGCAGGCGATGATCAAGGACAAGCGGCTTCCGGAGTTGTACCTGATCCCCGCCGCCCAGACGCGCGATAAAACCGCCATCTCCCCCAACGACATGGTCCGTTTGTGCGACGAGCTGCGGCCGGAAATGGATTGGGTGCTGATCGATTCGCCGGCCGGGATCGAGCGGGGCTTCCGCAACGCGATCGCCGCCACCGATACCGCGCTGATCATCACCAATCCGGAAGTGTCCGCCGTCCGCGACGCCGACCGGATCATCGGGCTGCTGGAAGCCGAGGAGAAAGGACCCGGCATGCTGATTATCAACCGGATCAAGCCGGACCTGGTGGAACGGGGCGACATGCTCGACACCGCGGACGTGCTCGAGGTCCTCGCCATCCAGCTGCTGGGACTCATCCCCGAGGACGAGACGGTGCTGATCGCCACCAACCGCGGTCATCCCGCCGCGCTGGATCCCAAGAGCAAGGCCGGCCAGGCGTTCCGGAATATCGCCAAACGCCTGATGGGCGAGGAGGTGCCCTTCCCGACGCTCGACGGAAACGAAAGCCTGGGCAAACGGCTTGCGCGGCTGATCCAACGCGGCGGTGCGGCATGAGCGGCCTGATCGATCGCCTTTCCGGACGGGGAAGACCGTCCAGCGCCAAGACGGCCAAGGACCGGCTGGTCGTGGTGCTCCGCCACGACCGTTCCGAGATCAGCCCCGCCCTGCTCGAGACTCTGCGCGACGAAATCATCCGCGTGTTGTCCGCACACATAGAGGTCGACCCTTCGGCGGTTCAGGTGAGCCTGTTTTCGGAAGGCCGCGAGCAGCACCTGAAGGCCGACATCCCCCTCCCCGGCGCGACCCGCCGGAAACGGACACTCTGACCGGCACCCATGTTCGATTGGCGGCGCTGGCGGCATTTCGATTTTTTGCTGTTGGGCGGAACGGTCCTGCTGGTGATCTTCGGCATCGTCGAGATCCGCTCGGCGGTGGCCGACAACGCCACGCTGGCCGACAGCGCCCAGCGCCAGGCGACCTTCGCCGCCATCGGGCTGGTGATCATGCTGGTGGGCACCCTCATCGACTACCATTTCTGGCGCGGCCTTTCGCGGCTGCTCTTCCTCGGCATCCTCCTGCTGCTCTTCTACGTCGAACTGGTCGGCGCCGAATCGTTCGGCGCCACCCGCTGGATCCGGGTGGGTGGATTCACCATCCAACCCTCCGAGGTGGCGAAGATCTCGCTGATCATCATTCTGGCCGACGATATCGCCCGCAATGAGGAACGGCTGCAATCCTGGTCCGGCATCCTGCGCACGCTGATCCTGGCGGCCATCCCGGCCGTCGTCATCCTGCGCGAACCGGACCTCAGCACGGCGATCCTGACGATGGTGCTGTGGGCGGCGATGGCCTTTGCCGCGGGCATGCCGCCGAAATACATCCTGGTGCTGGGCGGGGTGGCCGTCGTGATCCCCTTCGTCGCGCTGGCGTTCAACCTGTTGCGGCCCTACCAATTGCAGCGGCTGGCACTGTTCTTCATGCCCGAGTCGGACCCCGGAGCCGCCTATAATATCGAGCAATCGCGGATCGCGATCGGATCCGGCGGGTGGATCGGCCAGGGGTACGATATGAGCAGCCAAGTTCAACTCCGGTTCCTCAAGGTGCGCCATACGGATTTCATCTTTTCGGTGATGTCGAGCGAGTTCGGACTCGCCGGCGACGTGGTGTTCTTCGCCGTATTGGGCTTCGTCGTTTACCGCTGCCTGCACGCGGCCCGCCACGCCCGGGATACCTACGGCGCGCTGATCGGCTACGGCGTGGCTACGCTGATCTTCTACCAGGCCGCCTTCAATATCGGGATGAACCTCAACCTGCTGCCGGTGGCCGGATTGCCGCTCCCGTTCGTCAGTTCCGGGGGCAGCTCGCTGTGGTCGGTGCTCATGGGAATCGGTCTGGTGGAGAGCACCGTCCTCTACCGGAAGGATATTGAATTCTGATGCATACGCCGCTCACCGTTCGATTCGCGCCATCGCCCACCGGCCGGCTGCACATCGGCGGCGCCCGCACGGCGCTGTACAACTATCTGCTGGCCCGCAAGACCGGCGGCCGGTTCATCCTGCGGATCGAGGATACCGACCGGAAACGGCTGATGGAAGGCGCGGAGGAAGAGATCCTTGAAGGGCTGCGCTGGCTGGGGCTGGCGTGGGATGAAGGCCCCGACGTCGGCGGCCCGCACGAACCGTACCGGCAATCGCTGGCCAAGCAGATCTACCGCGATCATGCCCAGCAGTTGATCGAAAAGGATTGGGCCTACCCGTGCTTCTGCAGCCCCGAGCGAATTGCCCGAATGCGGGAGCAGCAGCGGGCGGGCAAGGAACAACCGCGCTACGACGGCGCCTGCCGCGATCTGGACCCGGGTGAAGCCGCCCGGCGGATCGCCGGTGGGGAGAGGCATGTGGTGCGTTT
>JBJYXS010000218.1:0-4280 GCA_046260075.1 Anaerolineales bacterium
CCGGATTTAGCGATGGGCGGCCACTACATACTCGGCCGGGCATACCGCGAACTGGACCAACCGTATCCGTCGGCGATTCATTTCCTTTCCGCCCTGCGCCTGGCCGACATGGGCACCGTTCCGGAGGACCAGCGCGACGCCCTGCAACGAACATACGAAGCCTTCCTGGAAGTACCTGAAGCCGAACAGGAGGGGGAAAAATGGAACGAAACGGGGGAGCGGATTGAGTCGCTGCTTACCTCGCCGGATTGGGAAAGCCGCCTGCGGCTGGCCCGCGCTCAATTGGACGCCCAGTCGGATTCCCCCGGAACCATGCCGTTGGCGGAAATGCTTTCCCTGGGAAGACCGCAGGCGCTGATCGAGGCGATGGGCTTCCTGGATATGGCCGTGCGGCGCGGCTTGTGGCGGACGGCGATGGAACAGGCGATGCTGGCCCTCGACCATGGACCAACCTATTTGCCATTGCACCTGCGGATCACCGAAATTCAATTAAAGGAAAACCGGCAGACCGAAGCGCTCGAGAAACTCGCTCTGATCGCACGCACGTACCGGATCCGCGGCGAAACGATCCAGGCCGGCCGGATGTATGAACGGATCCTGCAAATCAATCCGATGGATGTGAATTCGCGGACCGAGTTGATTAATCTGCTGGTACAACAGGGCGACCTGCGCAGCGCGTTGAGTTTCTATCTTGATCTGGCTGATGTATACACGCAATTAGCCGACATGGAGGGCGCCCGCCAGACGTACGAATCCGCGCTCATGCTGGCCGTCCGCAATAACGCCGACCGATCCTGGCAGATCCAATTGCTGTACCGCCTGGGCGACCTGTACATGCAGCGGCTGGATTACCGTGCGGCTCTGCAAACCTTCCAGCGTCTGCACCAGCTCGACACAACCGACGAAAAAGCCAGCACCCAACTCGTGGACCTGATGATCCGCCTGGGCAAGATCACCGACGCGCAAAACCTGATCGACAGTGTCAGCCGCGAGTGGACCCTCTCGGGAAATCAGGATCAGGTCCTTGCGTGGCTGGAAGAGCTGGTGCGGGTTCGTCCGGAGGAGGCATTGCTGCGCCGGAAATTGGCCGAGGCCTACCAGCAGCGGGGACGGGTGGCTGAGGCGATCGGCCAGCTCGATGCGCTGGGTGATTCGCAAATCGAAGCCGGGAACATCCCGGAGGCACTGATCACGGTCCGGGCGATCCTCGCCCTCCGCCCGCCAAACGCCGAAGGATACCAGGAGCTGCTTCGGAAATTGGAATCCGGATCCGTTACCTGACCGAATCCGATGAACCAATTCCTCCAGAACCTCTTTTTTCTCTTTCAACGGATGGAATGGTCCGACGCGATCGATATTGCGCTGGTGGCGTCGCTGTTCTTCATCCTGCTGACGCAATTCCGCGGCACGCAGGCCGCCACGGTAATGCGCGGGATCGCGATCATGATCGTCGCGGTCGCGCTGCTTTCGAGTCTGACCGAACTGCCGGCGGTGTCGTGGATCCTGCAGAACATCCTGCCGGCGCTGCTGATCGTCATTCCGGTGGTCTTCGCTCCGGAAATCCGCCGGACGCTCGAACGGGTGGGGCGGGCGGATTTCTTCCGCCGCGCATCCACGGCAACCGAGATCCCGGCCTACATTCAGGCGGTGGTGACGGCGGCCAAGCGTCTTTCGGAACGGCGGCACGGCGCGCTGATCGTCATCGAACGCAATGTCGGCCTGGAGGATTTCGTCTCCACCGGCATGCGGCTGGACGCCGATGTCTCGGCGGAAATTCTGCTGCAGATCTTCTATCCGAACACGCCGATGCACGACGGGGCGGTGATCCTGCGGCACGAACGGTTGCTGGCTGCGGGATGTGTCGTGCCGCTTTCTTCCGGCAACGAGTTCATCACCGCCGCGGAACGGCGGATGGGGTTGCGGCATCGTGCGGCTCTCGGCATCAGCGAAGTAAGTGACGCCGTGGCGGTTGTGGTTTCGGAAGAAACCGGCATTCTGTCGGTGGCCCATAACGGCCGGATGATCCGGCGTCTGGATCCACAACGGTTGCAAAACATCCTCCTGGCTTTCACGCGCAATACCGCGCAATCGCCGGTCCTCACGTGGCCGTTCTTCCGGCGGAAAACCACGGCGACTCAAACCCGCCCGGCGGATACCAGAGGCGCGGAAGGGGATGAAAGGCGTTCGGAATGAAACAGAAACTGACCGCCCTGGGAGCCAACCTGTTTTCTTTGCTGCTCGCCGTTGTCCTTGCGGCGGCGGTTTGGGTGAATGCCGTCTCCACCGAAGATCCGAATGAAACCCGGACTTTGTCTGCTCCGTTGAGCGTCGAAGCCGTCGGATTGGACGAGGGATTGGTGGCGCAGGGATACGAAAGCGCACAGGTACAGGTGACGTTCCGCGCCCCCCGGTCATTGTGGGATTTGCTGATTCCGGAAAACCTTCACGCTCTTGTGGACTTGGAGGGGTTGACGGAAGGCCAATACACCGTCCCGATCCAAATCGAAACCAACGTCTCACCGGTGGTGGTGGAGAAGGTGGAGCCTGACGCGCTTTCGATCCTCGTCGATCGCTTGGCCGTACGAAACATGGCGGTTCATGCCGAGCTGACCGGCAATCTGGCGCCGGGATTTCAGGCTGGCACACCCAGATTGACTCCGGACAGTGTGGAGGTATCCGGTCCGGAATCGCTGGTGGACCGCATTGCGGAAATCGTTGCCGCGGTAAACATCGAAGGTCTGCGCACCGAGATGGACCAGAATGTCCCCCTGCTGCCGCTGGATACGGACGGAGCGCTTGTCTCCGGAATATCGGTCGATCCGTCATCAATCTCGGTATCGGTCCCCGTGCAGCAGCTGGGCGGATACCGCGACCTGGTGGTGAAGGTTCCCCTGCAAGGTGTGGTGAAAAACGGTTACCGGCTGGTCGGATTGACCATCAATCCCCAGGTGGTGACCTTATACTCCGACGATCCCGAAGCCACGGGCAACCTCCCCGGATATGTTGAGACCGAAACCCTGGATATCTCCGGGGCGTCGGAAGATATCACCACGTCACTATCCTTGGTGCTGCCGGAGGGCGTGCAAGTGGTGGGGGATCCGAAAATCGTCGTTCAGGTGTCCATTTCCACGATCGAAGACAGCATCACCATTTCCCGCCCGATACGTTTCCAAGGATTGGAGCCGGGCCTTTCCGTAAGCCTTTCCCCGGAGTACGTAGACGTGATCCTCTCGGGACCCGCACCGATCATCTGGTCATTGAAACCGGCGGATATAGACGTGTTCCTGGATTTGACCGGAAAAAGCCCGGGAACCTACAAACTCACACCGCAAGTGGGTATGCCCGAGGAACTGCAATTGGTGATTATCTCCCCGGAACAGGTGGAAGTAGTGATCGTGGAAGGCGAACCCACGCCGACCCCATAGCCCTTCCGTGCCGATGCATTCTATGTCGAAACCGATCATTGCCCTGGTGGGCCGGCCGAATGTCGGAAAATCCACTCTCTTCAACCGTTTGGTCGGCCGGCGCTTGGCGGTCGTCGATGACACGCCCGGCACGACCCGCGACCGTCTGGTGGCGGAAGGCGAATGGCGCGGCCGTGCCTTCGATGTGGTCGACACGGGCGGCATCGACCCCGATTTCTTCAAGCACGGCCAACCGCTTTCCGTCGGGTCCGCCGACTACATACGGCCCATCCGCGATCAAGCCGAGATGGCGATCCGCGACGCCGACTTGGTGGTATTCCTGACCGATGTGGAGACCGGCGTGACCCACGCCGACCGCGAAGTGGCGGAGATCCTTCGCAAACGCAAGGGAAAACGGGCGGATGGGTCCTCCCCGCCGATTGTATTGGTGGTGAATAAATGCGACAGCCGAGCGCGGCGTGAGCAGACCGCTGAATTCTACGAATTGGGAATGGGGGATCCGTACCCGGTGTCCGCATTGCACGGCACAGGGGTGGGGGATCTGCTGGATGCCGCGATGGAACTTCTTCCCCCCGCAAGAGAAACCGCGGAGGACACGGACCGCCTGCGTATCGCCATTGTGGGGAAACCGAATGTGGGAAAGAGCAGCCTGTTGAACCGGCTGCTGGGGGAGGAACGGGTGATCGTCAGCCCGATCCCGGGAACGACCCGCGACGCCGTGGACACCCGCGTTCAATACCAGGGCGTGCCTATCACACTGATCGACACGGCGGGCATCCGGCGCAGGGGGAAGATCGAACCCGGGGTGGAAAAGTACAGCGTGTTGCGGGCCCTGCGGGCGATCGACCGTGCGGA
>JBJYXS010000219.1:0-2764 GCA_046260075.1 Anaerolineales bacterium
CTACGGTCTTTACCTCCACATTCCCTTCTGCCTGCGCCGCTGCGCCTATTGCGACTTCTTCTCCACGGCAGGGAAACGGCGCCAGATCCCCGCCTACGTCCGGGCTTTGGATCGCGAGATCGAACGCGTCGGTGCGGCGGCCGGCCGGCCGCGCGTCGACACCGTCTTCTTCGGCGGCGGAACGCCATCGCTGCTCGATGCCCGCCGAGTCCGACGGATTCTGGATCGAATAGGGAAATCCTTCCGCTTGGAAGCCGGCGCAGAGGTGACGATCGAAGCCAATCCCGGCACGCTCGATTGCGGGCGGATGGAGGGATTTCGGGAATCGGGTGTCAATCGCTTGAGTTTCGGCGTTCAATCCCTAAACGACGGCGAACTCCGCCTGCTGGGCCGAATGCATACTTCCGCCGATGCGCTTAACAGCGTGGAGGATGCGCGCCGCGCGGGATGGACCAATATCAGCCTGGATCTGATCTTCGGCCTGCCCGGTCAAACCCTCGATTCCTGGCGTCGCACCCTCGTCCGTTCGCTCGAAATGGCGCCGGAGCACTTTTCACTGTACGCATTGACGCTCGAGCGGGGAACGCCGCTTGCCCGCGCGGTCCGCCGCGGAGAGCATCCGGCTCCCGAAGAAGATACCGCAGCCGAGATGTACGAGCTGGCTGAAGACGTGATGGCTTCAGCCGGCTACCGCCAGTATGAAATTTCCAACTGGGCCCGGGATCGGCCGGCGACGGACGACGGTCCGTCATCGGAACGGCGGGGCGAAGGCAAGGAACGGTTTCCGGGTTTCGCCTGCCGGCACAACCTGCGCTACTGGTTGAACCTTCCGTATCTGGGATTCGGCGCCGGCGCGCATGGATGTGCCGCGGGCCGGCGGTACGCCAACATCCGGTCGTTGGAAAAATACTGCCGGCGAATGGCTGCCGACCGCCGCCGCGTTTTTCCGCTTTCCGCCGCCGCTTCGAGCAGCCGTTTGCGAACGCCCGAGCAGGAACGGAGGGAGACGATGTGGCTGGGTCTGCGCCTGACGGAAGCAGGAGTGGAACGGGGAGCCTACATGAGCCGGTTCGGAGAGGATTTCTACGATAGGTTCCGGAAGGAAATCGATTCGGGGCTGGCCGACGGATTGCTGGAATGGCGCGGGGCGGAACGGGCTTTGCGGCTGACGCGGCGCGGTAGATTGCTGGGAAACCGCGCATTTCTCTTGTTCGTGTGATCCGTCCGTCGTCAGGGGGCGGGGGAAAGATCGACCACGATCGGCTCGTGGGCGATTTGCATCGAGGCATCGGTGACGCTGGCGTTGCAGAACAGCGTTCCCTCCCGCGGGTATTTACCGTATGCCTCGTGCACGTGGCCGAACACATGCAGCCGCGGACGAATCCGGTGCAGGGCGTCGAGGAGATCCGCGCAGCCGACCGTCCGCCCGCTCCGTGTCCGGTCGCCGATCCCCGCCGGCGGCGTATGGGTCACCAGGAGGTCGATCCCTTCGGGGACGGCCTTCCATTTTTCACGCAGCGGAGCGCCGCGCGGCAGGTTGAAGGCCGTATCCATGAAGGGCGGCTGCCAGGGGGATCCGAAGATCCGCAATCCGCCGAGGGTGATTTCTTCATCCTGAAGGTAAACGGCATGCGAAAGCAGTCGCAGGCTGTCTGCCGGCCGGCGTTCGAAGAAATAATCCCGGTTTCCGGCGATGACGATTTTTTGCGGATGGGGAAGACGGCCGAGGCAGTCATTGAAGGCGGCGAGCTCATCCAGAGTGCCCGAACCGCCGAGATCGCCGGCGAATACCAGCAGATCCCCTTCGGGGACGGTGCATTGTTCGTGCAGACCGTGGGTGTCGCTCCAGAGGACGATTCGCATCGGAAGGGCGGAATCGCGGTTACTTGCGCCGGTCGAGCAGCGAACGCACCAGGGATTCCAATTCGCGTCCGAACACACCCTCCGGCCGCGCCGCATGCAGCGCTTCAAATGCCCGTTCCACCCATTTCCGGGAGAGTTCCAGTGTGTGCTCCTTTGCCCCGCACGATTCCAATTCCTCAAGCAGCGAAGGGAGGACGGCGGGCGTGCGCTCTTCCGCCAGCAGTGTGCGGAAGGTTTCCGAATGTTCGAGTCCATACACGATCGGCAGGCTTTTCTTGCGGGCAAGCAGGTCGCGGATGTTCGGCTTGCCGGTGATACTGGGATCGCCCCATACGCCCAGGTAGTCGTCCTGTATCTGAAACGCCAAGCCGATGGCGCGCCCGAATGCCGCAAAGGATTCTTGCTGCTCGGACGGCGCATCGGCGCTCATGGCGCCCAAGCGGCAGGCGGCCTCCACCAACGCGGCGGTTTTCCCTTCGATCATTTCCAGATATTGACTCAGGGTGATCCGCTGGAGGTCTTGATAGGTCAGATCCAGATATTGCCCATAGGTCAATTTCAGGCAGGTGCCGGAAAGGATCTGCAGCCAGTTGGAGGAACGGCTGCAGGGCGCATCCGATAGAACGGAGAATGCCAGCGTGAAAACGGCGTCGCCGACGTTGATCGCCTGCGCCGGACCATGCCGTTTCCAGACCGTCGGGCGGCCGCGGCGGGTCGGATCGCCGTCTTGGATGTCGTCATGGATGAGGGAGAAGGAATGGACCAGTTCGACCGCGCAAGCCGGCGGAAGAGCCAGGCGCCAATTGGAACGGCATCCTCCGCACACCAGCAGACAGAGCAGGGGGCGGATACGCTTCCCGGTGGTGTCGGTGCCGGCGCCTTTCCCCGACCAGCCCATGGC
>JBJYXS010000220.1:0-2842 GCA_046260075.1 Anaerolineales bacterium
TCCTCAGGGCCCGCCAGCCGGCGGTGCAGGTGATCGTCCTGACGACGTTCGACGACGACGAGAACGTATTCGAGGGGCTGCGGGCCGGGGCGGTGGGATACCTGCTCAAGGATACGCCCTCGGCCAAGTTGGTGGAGGCGATCCGGCTGGCGGCGCGCGGCGAATCCTTCCTCGAACCGTCGGTAGCGGCCAAAGTCGTCTCGGAATTCGCGCGCCTTTCGCCGCGGCCGGCCGATGCCCTGGCCGAACCGCTTTCCGATCGCGAACTCGAAGTGCTGCGGCTGGCGGCGGGCGGCGCCAGCAACCGGGAGATCGCCGCCGCGCTCGTGATCGCCGAGGGCACCGTGAAAAACCACCTCACCAGCATCCTCTCCAAACTGGACGCCTCCGACCGCACCGAAGCGGCGGTCAAGGCCAAGGAATTGGGGCTGATTTAGCATTACCGTCCCAACCTCCACTCCCCACACCCCTCTCCCCCTTCCCGTACGACGGGAAGGGGGAGAGGGGTGCCGACGCCTTGTGATCTTTCAAGGGGGAGGGGGTGAGGAGGTTAGGACAGTTCCTACCTCCTCGCATGACCTGTTCACACCCCAAATAGGACCACCAAATAGGCCGCCTTCCCGATGTGTTGCGCCATAAAAAACCGTATATTGGTGCAAGACTTATTTGGGAGGCGCCATGGCTTTCATGCTGGAAGTACAGGAACTCATCAAGCAGTATCCCGGCACGGACGAGCCGGCCGTGAAGGGCATCTCCTTCGGCGTCCGGCGCGGTGAGTTGTTCAGCCTGCTCGGACCCAACGGCGCGGGGAAGACCACGATCATCGGCATGCTTTCCTGCCTGCTGACCCCCACCGCCGGAGACGCCGTAATCGACGGCCACTCGGTCCGTTCGGATCCCACTCAGGTGAAACGCACGATCGGGATCGTCCCGCAGGATATCGCTCTTTACCCGACCCTGACAGCGCGGGAAAACCTGCGTTTTTGGGGATGGATGTACGGTCTGGGCGGGAAGGATCTTGCCCGCCGGATCGAAGCCATTCTGGAGACGGTCGGGTTGCGGGATCGCGGGAACGACCGCGTGGAATCGTATTCCGGCGGCATGAAGCGGCGCATCAACATCGCCGCGGGGCTGCTGCACGAGCCCAAACTCGTCTTCCTCGACGAGCCGACCGTCGGCATCGACCCGCAAAGCCGGCGCAACATCCTCGACATGGTCAAGACGCTGAACCAGGAGGGAATGACCGTGTTGTACACCACGCATTATATGGAAGAGGCCCAGGAACTCAGCCAGCGGATCGGCATCATCGATCACGGCAAGCTGATCGCCCTGGGCACGCTCGAAGAACTCACCCGGCTGATCGGCCGCCAGGATGAAATCGAACTCAAGATCGCATCCGAGCACGCCGGACCGGAACTGGCCAAGGCGCTCGGACGGGTGAAGGGCGTGCGCAGCGCCCATTCCGAAAACCATACCGTCCGCCTGACGGCCGACGATGCAAACGCTTCGCTGCCCGATGTGATCTCTGTCGCCAATGCCCGCGGGGTGAAGGTGATCGGGGTCGACGTGCACGAGCCGAACCTCGAGGCGGTCTTCCTGCACCTGACCGGCCGCGCGTTGCGGGATTGACGGGAGGAACCCATGAAATTGCTACGGATCGCAATCAAGGATCTGACCATCGCGTTCCGCGACCGGGCGGGGCTGCTCCTGATGCTGGTTGCTCCGGTGGTGCTGACCTTCGGCATGGCCCTGGTGAGCGGCCACCTGACGGAATCCTCCGGCCCGATCCTGGGCGACATACCGGTGGTGATCGTCAACCTGGACGAAGGGGAAATCGGCGACCAGTTGAGCCAGGCTTTCTACTCTATGGAACTGACGGACCTGCTCGAGCCGCAGACAGCGGCGGACGCCGAATTCGGACGGGCCTTGGTGGACGAGGACGAGGCCGCCGCGGCGGTCATCATCCCCGCCGGATTCACCCGGTCGATCGCCGAATCGGAGGATGCGGCGAAGGCCGATCGCATCGAGGTGTATGCCAACCCCGGGCGCGAAGTTTCGGCCCGGGTGGTGACGGCGGTCGTGGAATCCTTCGTTCAACAGGTCGAACTGGGGAGGGTTAGCGGCCGGGTGGCCGTCGAGCAGTTGATCGCGGCGGGGCGGATTGCGCCGGATCAGGCGCAGGCGGTCGGGATGCGGATCGGCGAGCAGGCCGCGTCGGATACGGATTCCGGAGCGCCGATTCGCTTGGCGTCGGCCGAAGGATCCACATCCGAAGCCGTGGAGTTCGATCCGATGTCGTACTTCGCGCCGTCGATGGCGATTTTCTTCTTGATGTTCACCGTTTCCCTGGGGGGGAAGACCCTTCTGGAAGAGAAGAACTCCGGCACCCTGGCTCGGCTCGCCGGCGCGCCGATCGCCGAGGCCGAAATCCTCGGCGGCAAGATGCTCGGTATCTACCTGACAGCCGTGGCCCAGATGGCCATCCTCGTCGGGATCAACGCCGTGATCTTCCGGGTGGCGTTCGGCGACGGGTGGGCGTTGGCGGCGCTCGTGGCGGCCCTGGCGGCGGCAGCGACGGCTTGGGGGATCCTGCTGGCCGCCATCGCCCGCACGCCGACCCAGGTGACCACCGGCGGTTCGGCGATGATGTTGATCTTCGGAATCCTGGGGGGCAATTTCGTCTCCGTCTCCGGAATGCCGGATTGGTTCCGGATGCTGGGAAAAATCACCCCCAACGCATGGGGACTCGACGGATTTGTGGCGCTTGGCCTGGGGGACGGCTTGCCGCAGATCGCCGGGACGCTGGCCGGATTATTGATCATGGCGGCGATCCTGTTCCTGG
>JBJYXS010000221.1:0-1661 GCA_046260075.1 Anaerolineales bacterium
AGCCGTTCGCTCGCCGGTTGGGAAAGAGCCGGTGAAACGCTGACCTTCGACCGCGAAACGCTGTTCAATTACATCAACGGCGCATCGGAATATTATTTCACCTATACCTTCGAAGAAGTGGCGACCAACCGCTATCTTCACGAAAGCGGGGCGGAACTCAATGCTGAAATCTGGCTCTTGGCCGAAACGGAGGACGCTTTCGGCTTGTTCTCCGGCCGTTCCGGCCGTACGCCGGTCGCCGTCGGCTTCGCCGCCGAAGCCGCCCTGGAATCCGGAATACGGCTGGTCTTCTGGCAGGACCGGTATTACGTCAATCTCTCCGCCGTCGATACCATGCCCGACGAGGACCTGCTCGCTTTCGCGGAACACATCTCCCGGTCTCTTCCCGCCGGCGGCGAACGCCCGGCGATCGTCGGGCGCCTTCCCGCCGACGGCCTTATCGCCGGTTCGGAGAAGTTTTTCCACCTAGAGCTGGCCGTGCAGGACCGGTTGTGGTTGGGGGGTGAGAACCTGCTCGGCCTCTCCCTGGAGACCGACGCCGTGCTTGCCCAGTACCGGACGGCCGATGGGGAATGGCAGCTGATGCTGGTGGAATATGCGGATCCGGCCGGGGCGGAATCCGGCCGCACGGCGCTGGAGGGCGGCGCGGCGGAGGATTTCCTGGCCGCGGAGACGGAAGGGTCGCTGCTCGGAGCCGTCTTTGGACAGAGCGGGGAAGATGCCGCGCGAGATCTGCTATCTGCAGCACTCCGCCCGTAATCCCCGGCCGGCGGGCCTCGCGGAATTGGCCCAAATGGGGGGTGGAAGAATGCACGGCGGGATGTATACTTATTGCAGATCACGATAAACGAATATCCACATCAGGCCGCGAAGCCTTCGGGTAAAAAAGCCCCGAAGGCTTTCTTTTTTCATGCGGTCTCCGCGTCCGCGCGGAGAAATCATATCAAGAGGAGCAAGCTTTGGGGTCACACCGGGGTGGTGGGAGCCATGCGCTTTGCTCCTCTTGATTCCGCGGTGACGGATGACCGCCGCGGGATCACCGCTTTTTTCACAATATAAAAATTCCCCGTTCGGCAGGCACGATCCGCCCGAAACGAAAAACACGGAACGCCCCGCCATCTGGCGGGGCGTTCCGTGTTTTCTTTGCATGTCGCCGCTCCGCAAGAGCGGGCGGGCTATTCCTCACCGGTGCGGCACCCGCCTACGCGGCGGCCGCCTTTCCGACCTTTTCCCGTTTCTCATCGATATCGTCCGCATACTGCAGCGCCTTGCGTCCGCGCTCGCCGGTCCGGATGCGGATCACATCTTCCACCGGATAGATGAAGATCAATCCGTCGCCAATGTTGCCCGTTGCCGCCGAGGTCTGGATGACCTCCACCGTCTTTTCCACGTTATGGTCGCTCAGGATGATGTTCAATTGGATCCGAGGCAGGAGATCCACCGTGTAGTGCCCGTTGCGGCCGTTCAGTTTTATCCCCCCCTGGCGGCCATGGCCGCGGATCTCACTGACGTTCATCCCGATGATTCCCACCTCATGCAGGGCTTTCTTGACGTCGTTCAACTGTTCCGGCCGGATGATGGCTTCGATTTTCTTGGTCATGATGTTTTCTCCTTGTTCGCCGCGCGTCAGGCGTAGGCGGGTTCTCCGTGTTCACTGATGT
>JBJYXS010000222.1:0-7384 GCA_046260075.1 Anaerolineales bacterium
CATCAGCGCAATCCCCCGGGCGGTGATGCTGATCCGTTGTTTATCAGTCATCGGATTTCCGCCCTCCAGCGGTCCGGCTGCGCTCCGGAAACGGCAACAGGATGAGCAACCCCAGCGGACCCGCCATAAGCAGCCACATGGCGGCGGCCAGCCCGGATTGCTGGGCCAGGATTCCCAGCATCAAGGGAATGCCCCCGGCCAGGAACCCGAACGCCGAAGAGACGGCCATGGCGGTCCCGGACCGCCCGGGAAGCGCCGCGTAGAGCCGGGCTTGCGGGATGGCGTACCAACCGGCATGTAGAAGGCCCATGAAGGCCAGCAAAACGCATTTTGCGCCGGTCCATGGAGCAAGCAGGAACCCGGCATATAAACCGGCCATGCATACCGCGCTGATCCGCAGCCAGCGGACCGGGTCCGCTCGCTGCAGCAGCGGGATAAGCAGGGCGTCGCCGAGGATGCCGGTTCCGCTCCAAAGGGCTACCATCCAACCCGCGGCGGCGGGCGAGAGCGCCGCGATATCGGCGGCGTAGAGCGCGAGGAATCCCATCAGCACGTCCAGC
This sequence comes from Anaerolineales bacterium, assembly GCA_046260075.1. Classification (GTDB taxonomy): domain Bacteria; phylum Chloroflexota; class Anaerolineae; order Anaerolineales; family RBG-16-64-43; genus JAFGKK01. Next base: position 561 of record JBJYXS010000222.1, read on the forward strand.
ATGAGGTCCCCCAATACGAGCAGCGCCAGCCATCGCACAACCTCCCTGCGGCGGACGGCGGACCGGAAGGCCGAAAATAGGGTCCGGCTGGCGGTTCGCTGAACCGCATCCGAGGGTCGGGGAAAGCGCTTGGGCAGGAGGGCGAGCGCCGAGAGCAGCGCCGCCGCGGCGAAGAAAACCATCGGAACGCGCCAACTGCCGCCGGCCGAAAGGACGAGAGCCAGCAGGATCGGGCCGGCCATCGCGCCCAACGAACCGGCGAGCGTCCAGCGCGCCATCGACAGCTCCCGCCGCCCGGGATCCCCGTCCATCAGGGTGGCCTGAGAAAGGCTGACGAACGCGCCGGAGGATGGGTAGAACAGGATGAGGGCGGCCAGCAACAGGGGGAAGGACCGGGCCGCGCCGATCAGGAGCGCCGCCAGGCAAAAGCACAACCCGCCGGCGAAGATGATCCGCTTGCGGTGTCCCGTATCGCCGAGCAAACCGAGCGCCGGCTCGATAAGGTTTCCAATGACGACCGGCAACCCTGAGAGCAGGCCGATCTGGGCATAGGTAAGGCCCAGGTCGTTGCGGAGGGCCGGCCAAGCGGCGCCGACCGCGCCGAAGACCAGTTCATCAAGGAATGCAATTGTCAGGAAAAGAGCCGCAAGGCGTACGGGGACGGAAAATCGTTGCCGCAGGGAATCGCGGATCCTATCGGTCTTGGCCAAGTGTGGAACTCGCAGATGTCTCCGGCTGTCCGGGCGGCCGCTTGCCGGAAGGGAACACTGAGCGGTTGATCGGGAGGATGCTGCCGTTACGGAGTATCTTCCGCCGCTTCCCGGCTGTCTACCATCGTGTGGATCGCCGGGGTCTCATCATATTGTAGATCATCCACCCGGCACCCCCCAGCAAGGCCAAGCCGATCAATCCAACCCATAGCGAGCTGCCGCCGCCGCCGCCACTTCCTCCCGATCCGGGACTTTCGGATTGACCGCTTTGCACCGGGAAACTGATCATCGCGGTGTCGCCCGGTTTAAGAGTCAGCGACTTATTCATTTCCGCCGTCGGGTTGTAATCCTTCGGCGCCGCCGCGGCGATGTTGTACTCCCCGGAGGGGATGTTCTCGAAACAGTATTCCTGGGTCGGATCGTCGAGGGTCCGGTTGCCCACCTCCGTCCCGTCTATCAGCGCGACGCTGACCTGCCCGCCCACCACCAGCCCTTCGGTTTCCTGCTGCGAAGCGTCGCCGTTGGCGTCGTTGAAGAAGGACACACAGATGCTTCCCGCGCCCGTCACCGGCAGGGGCGACGGCGTGGCGGAGGGCTGAAAGGCGAGCGTCGGTTCGGCGTCGGTCGGGATGGCGATTTGCAGGATCAGTGTCGTGCCGACTGGAAGCGGATCCTCACGCCGGATATTGTTCAACCGCTCCAGCTCATCGATCGGAACGCCGGTGATCGCGGAGATCTTCCATAATGTATCGCCGTCCTGAACCACGTACAGGATCCTTCCATCCGGCAGCGGCGTAGCGGTTTGATATGCCGTCGGCTGCAGGGCGCCGCTTTCCGCCGGTCCGGCACTCGCCGGACCGGCGGCGAGCATCAACAGACAGAGGGCGATCAGGGTCGAAGACAGGAAGGCTCGCATGGATATTCCTCGTTGGGATGAAAACCGTTTGATGAATGGATTATAGCCTCTTCACGAAGGGGCACCTAGCCCGGCGTAATCCGCGGGAATGTTGGAGATGCCAAGGCGGCCGGCGGGAGGGCGTTGTTGTGCGGAAAAGCCGGTTATTTCCGCCTTCTTCTGCGATCGGCGCTCAAGCGATCCGCATGCCGGCCCGTAGCACCGGAGGAATACAACCCATACGGGACACCTCGGCCGGGCGGGACCTCGCGGCTAGAACAGCCCGCGCAGGATGATCAGCAGACCGAGGAACGCCAGGGGTATGCCGATGGCGGCGCCGACGACCGTCAGGGAAACCAACCCGCCGGCCAACATCAGCGCGGCGCCGATGATGACCGCCGTCAGGCGGCCGGTCAGTGCGATCAACCCGGCGAGCAGCCTCCACAAGGCGATGAACGGCCAGAAGATCCAATGGGGATGACGCTTGCGTTTCGGCATGAACATCCTTTCCGGAACGTCGATTACGGCTATGCATTCCTACGAGATGGCGAAAGGAGGGTTTCGCGGGGTTTATGAACCGGATACCAGCTTCATGAGATGCTGCAGATCGTCGCGTGTGCCGAAGGCGAATACCTGCATTCCTTCGGCAAACCGCGTCTCCGGGCTGGGCCGCAGGTTGGTCGTGGATCCCGGATCCCGGTAAATCAAGATCGAAACGTTTAACTGAAGGCGGATTTTGGCTTCCGCCAGCGTCAACCCTTCCAGTTGCGAAGCTTTTCCCACCGTGACTTGTTCCAGCAGAAGTTCCATCCCGCCGATGTGCGACACCTCATCCAGAAAATCCGCGATCTCCGGCCGCAGGAGCATGGTCACCATGCGCCGGCCGGAAAGGCTGTACGGCAACAGGACGCGATTGGCGCCCGCCCGTAGGAGTTTCGATTCCGACTCCTCAAAATTGGCGCGGGCGATGATGTTCAGATCCGGATTCATACCGCGCGCCGTAAGGGTGATGTATACATTCTCGGCGTCGGAATTCAGCGCGGCCACCAATCCCCGCGCGTGGAGGATGCCCGCCTGCTCCAGCAGGCCCTCGTTCGCGGCGTTTCCCTGCAGCGCAAGGTACCCGAAGCGGTGGGTCAGTTCTACTATCGCGGGATCCTTCTCCAGGATGACGAAGGAAATACCCTCGGCTTTCAAATCCTGGGCCACGAATCTCCCCACGCGGCCGAAACCGCAGACGATGACATGGTTTTTCAGGGATGCCAGCATGGTTCGTCTCCTTCGCACGTCCCAGTGCTCTCTCCACTGCCCCGATACCAGATAATTCGCGCTGGCCGTCACCGTATACGCCGCGACCCCGACGCCGCCCAGAATAAGCAGGATCGTAAAAAGCCGACCAGCCGGGGAAAGCGTATGGACCTCGCCGAATCCGACGGTGGTAACCGTGATCACGGTCATATAGAGGGAATCCAGCAGGCTGAATCCTTCCAGCAGCCGGAAACCGGCGGTGCCGATGCAAACCAGCATGAGGAGGGCGAAGAGGGTCCGAAAAAGGTAGGCGAGGGGATTCCGCGGATTATCGGATACCAAGCCGGACTCCGGGGATGACCGCGGCGGATCGATGAGGAGGAACGGACGGCATTCCGGCGGCGCCTATTCCGCTGAGGAAGAGGAATCGACGGCGGTCGGCTCTTTGACCAGCTGGCGGAAAGTGACGGCTTTCAGGCGGGATACCAGCTCCTCCTGCAGTTTGCACCACACCGGACCCACCAGGCAGGTTTTTCCGAATTCACACACGGAAAGATCCAGGGCGCACTCGTTGATGGAAATCGGCCCGTCGATGGCTTCGATCACCTCCAAGAGGGTGATCTCGTCCGAGGGCCGCGAAAGCGTCACCCCTCCGCGCGCGCCGCGGGATGTATTCACCAACCCGGCGACGGAGAGTTGGGAGATGATCTTGGCGAGGAAAGAAGGTGGGATGTGCTTGGCGCTGGCGATAAGGTTGGTGGGAGCCCGGCCCTTCTTCTCGTTCTCCGCCAGATATAGAATTGCTCGGATGGCGTAATCAGCCTGGCGTGTAATTTCCATGAGTGCCTTCTTGGGTTTTCCGGATGGTAATTATCATATTCTACCTTGGCGTTTGCGGCAAGTGCCGTCTATGCCTTGTTGGGGGGGGGCGGCCGGCCCGGCCGTCGAAAGCCCGTTTTAAGGCGGGCTTTTTCATATCCATGGAAATAGAATACAATCCGAGGTGCTGTGCTGCACAGTACATGAACCATTTTGGGGAGGTTGGATGAAGGATATTTGCGTTATCGGCGTGGGATACGTGGGATTGGTGACCGCGGCCGGGTTCGCTGATCTCGGGAATCGGGTGACCGCCCTGGATATCAATGCGGAGCGGATCCGGAATCTGCAGAAGGGGATACTGCCGATTTACGAACCGGGCTTGGAAGAAGTGGTGCGCCGCAACGTGGAGGCCGGGCGCCTTTCCTTCACCACGTCCTACGAAGAAGCCCTGCGGCCGGCGAAGTTCGCATTCATCGCCGTCGGCACCCCGGAGGGCGTGGACGGTGAGGCCGACCTTCAATACGTCCGGAATGCGGCCGAATCCATCGCCGGGGCGATGCGGGGGCCGTTGATCGTGGTCAACAAATCGACCGTTCCGGTGGGCACCGGAGACTGGGTGGCGGAGATCATCCGGTCCCATCTGCCCCGTCCGACGGCGTTCTCCGTAGTTTCGTGTCCGGAATTCCTGCGCGAGGGCTGCGCTTTTTCGGATTTCCTCCATCCGGCCCGTACGGTGCTGGGATCGATGGACCGGGAAGCCGCCGAGAAGGTGGCCCAATTGCACATTCCCCTGCGGGCGCCGATTGTGATCACCGATTTGCGGACGGCAGAGATGATCAAATACGCCTCCAATGCGTTCCTGGCGACGAAGATCTCCTTTATTAATGAGATCGCCAATATCTGCGAAGCGCTGGGCGCCGATGTAAAGGAAGTGGCCAGCGGGATGGGCTACGATCCGCGGATCGGCTCCCAGTTCCTGGAGGCCGGGATCGGATACGGGGGTTCCTGCTTTCCCAAGGACGTCAAGGCTCTGGCGCATATGGCATCGGTGAAGGGCCGCAACCCCCAGCTGCTGCAGGCGGTGATGGACATCAACGACGACCGGCGGCGGATCCTCCTCGAACACATCGAATCGCTGCTGGGCGACGTGTCGGGGAAGGAGGTCGGGCTCCTGGGCTTGGCGTTCAAACCCGATACCGACGACATCCGCGAGGCGCCCGCGCTGAAGATCGCCGGCCTTTTGGGAGCCAAGGGGGCGGCCGTGCGGGCGTACGATCCGGCGGCGATGAATGCCGCCGCGCGGATTCTTCCCGGAGTGCGGATGTGCCCGGATCCCTACGCACTCGCCGATGGGGCGGATGCGCTGGTTGTGGTCACCGATTGGAATGAGTTCAAGCAGATCGACCTGCCGCGGATCCTGGCGCTCATGCGGACCCCCACCATCATCGACGGGCGGAACATCTATGATCCGGATGAAGCAAAGGTCCTCGGTTTCCGCTACCGCGGAATCGGGCGCGGCTACAACGGCGCCGAAGGGGAAACGCGTGCGGCGGGAAAGGAATCGGGACGATGAGTTCCGGCCGGGTCCGGCGGACGCGGCTGGCCAACGGGCTGCGGGTGATGCTGAAAGAGATCCACGCCGCGCCGCTGATCAGCCTGTGGGCGTGGTACCGGGTCGGTTCGCGCAACGAACGGGCCGGACAAACCGGCGTGTCGCACTGGGTGGAGCACATGCAGTTCAAAGGCACGCCCTCCTTCCCGGCCGGCAGCCTGGACCGGGCGGTGTCGCGCGAGGGCGGGGTGTGGAACGCGATGACCTGGCTGGATTGGACAGCCTATTTCGAAACCCTCCCCGCCGACCGGATCGATCTCGGCTTGCGCCTGGAAGCCGACCGTATGGTCAACAGCTCTTTTACGCCAAAAGATGTCGCCTCCGAGCGGACGGTGATCATTTCCGAACGGCAAGGCAATGAGAACGAGCCCATTTTCCGCTTGTCCGAGGAGGTCCAGGCCGCCGCGTTCCGGGTGCATGCCTACCATCACGAGGTCATCGGCGATATGACCGACCTGACGACCATGACGCGGGACGACCTGTACGGCCACTACCGCTCCTACTATGTACCCAACAATGCCCTCCTGGCCGTGGCGGGGGATTTCCGTACGCGGGCGATGCTGGACCGCATCCGCCAGCTGTTCGGCGACATTTCCACCGGCCCGCCTCCGCCGCAGGGAACGCGCCCCGAGCCGGCGCAGAACGGAGAACGCCGGGTGACGGTCGAGGGCCCCGGCGAAACCGCCTATGTCGAAGTGGCGTACCATGCGCCCGCCGCGGACGACCCGGATTTCTTCCCGTTGATCGTCCTCGACAGCGTCCTGGCCGGGCCGAGCAATTTCAACATGTTCAGCGGAGGGATATCCAACAAAACCTCGCGCCTGTACCGGGCGCTGGTGGAGACCGAATTGGCGGCGGGCGTGGGCGGCGCCCTGGCGGCGACGGTCGATCCGTACTTGTATTCCATCACCGCCACGATCCGCAACGGAAAAACCTCCGGGCAGGTGCTGGCGGCCCTCGATGCGGAACTGCGGCGCGTGGTCGATGAATCGATCCGTCCGGAGGAGCTGGACCGCGCGGTGAAACAGGCCCGCGCGATCTTCGCCTACGGCAGCGAAACGGTCACCAATCAGGCTTTCTGGATGGGGTACGCCGAGATGTTTTCTTCCATCGACTGGTTCGACAATTACCTCGCCTCGATCGCGGCGGTGACGACCGACGATGTCCGGCGGGTCGCACGCACCGTGCTGGCCGAACGCAACCGGACGGTGGGCGTCTACCGTCCGACGGGCGCAGACCGTCCGCCGCTCCCGCCGGCGGAATCCGGATAGGAGCAGCGGCATGCCATCCGTCTCCCGGAGAAAAAAGACAGTCCGCCGCCGGAAAACCGCATCCGCCACCCGGCCGGTCCGGCGTTCCCGTCCGGAGCCGTTGGATATCCGCTCGCTTCCGGGGCCGGAGACCATATTGCGGCGGACGTATCCGAACGGCATCACCCTGTTGGCGCGGGAGAATTTCCTCAGCCCATCGGTCGTCGTCCTGGGAGTCATGCAGGCCGGAGGATTGGAGGAGAGCGAGGAGAAAGCCGGCCTGGCCGCCT
>JBJYXS010000223.1:0-2693 GCA_046260075.1 Anaerolineales bacterium
AGAAACGCCTCGCCCGGCTGGACCGACGAGGTCTTGTCCGCCGGGATTCCCCCGCCGCCGGTCCGTTCCTGCACGCAGGCGCGGACCTCCACGGCCTGCAATACCTGCATCCTGATCGACAGCGGTTCGTCCGGTGAAACCACAGCGGAGGACTCGTCGCCGCGCGGAGGGGCTTCGCCGGTGGCTTCCACTATCAAGCCCATATCGGAAAAATATTGGCCGAAGAGGGCTTCATCCGCGGTTCCGCCGATCCCCTCACCGCAGGACGCCGGAGGGGCGAAGGATCCGCAGGCCAACATGTTCATCATGAATCCAGCAAAGACCAGGAAAAGGGTGAGCTTCCTCATGTCACCTCCTTGTACTGCCCAACGATGGAAGTCGGGCAAACGAGATAACGCGTGCTCGGGATTATCCCTTTGAGCGGCCGTGCCCTTTTCCGCTCAGCGGTCGTTTCGATGGTACGCCGGTCCGGCGCGGATATTGTTCCGGCGTGGCAGCGGATTTACGGATGACGATCAAATGGCGGGTTTCGGCGATTCCCGGAACATCCACGGGTTCCACATGTTCGACAGCCCCGCCCAGTATGTTCAGCGCCTTTGACGCGGAGCGGACTTCCGCCGGTCCGCCGGCGCCTTTTTGAGCCAGGATGCGTCCGCCGACGGTCACCAGCGGAAGCAGGTACTCCGCCAAGACCGACAGATCCGCAACCGCGCGCGCCAGCGCCCATTGGTACGCTCCGCGATGCTCGGGATCCCGCCCGACCTCCTCGGCGCGCGCATGGATCACCGTCACATTTTCCAAACCCAAGCGGTCGACGAGCCGGCGGCAGAAATCCGTTTTCTTGCCGACGGAATCCACCAAGGTCAGACGGATATCCGGATAAAGGATCTTCAACGGAACGCCCGGGAATCCCGCCCCGGTTCCGATGTCGATGATTCGGATGCCCGGCTGCGGAGTCAGGACCTTGCGACATGAAAGCGAATCCAGGAAATGCTTGACGCGCACATCCTCCCGGCCGGTGATGGCTGTCAGGTTGATGCGGCGGTTCCATTCCAGGAGCAGGTCTTCATACGTCCGGAACGCATGGAGTTGTTCGCCGGACGGGGAAATCCCGAGCAGTGCATTCACATTGCCGGCGAAATCCCCCATTCCGGAATCCGAATTCATCCCTGCACCGCGGGGACCGACTGGCACAGATATTCCTCCCAGATGTCGGCCAGCGGGACGGGGGATCGGGATTGGAAGGCGTGGAATACGTCGGTCGAAGTCATCATCAGGCCGAAGCGATCCCGCTGCAGGTCGCGGAGACTCTCCAGGAACGCATTCTTTCCCATCCGCGTGCGCACGGCGTGCATCATCTTCGCCCCGCGCAGGTATACGGTGTTGACGTACGTCCGGAAATCCGCGAAAGCGTAGACGGACAGGTCGACGCAGTGGTCCGACGGGTAGCGGTTCACCCGGGTCCACCACCACCATTCCAGATTCTCCGGTTGATACGCCTCGTAGAACAGCAATTCGCCGTACACGGCGAAGGCTTCATCGAGCCAGGGCTCCATGGCTTGGTCGTTTCCCACCCGCCCGTACCACCATTGGTGGATCGCTTCGTGGGCGGTGATGGCGGTGAAGTAATCCTTTCCGTCTCCGCTGTAATATTCGAAGAGAGCCGGGCTGAGGAAAACCAATCCGTCGAATTCCATTCCGTCGAATAGATCGGATTCCACAACCGTGAATCGCTTGTGCGGATATTCTCCCAGGCTTCCGCTGAAATAGCCGATGGTCTTGGCGGAGATGTCGGCCATGGCGTAACCCTGCAGCTCATGTTCCGAACGGGCGAACGCCAGGATCTCGACCGGCCCGGCCGACCGCCGGAAGAGCATCTGCCGCGTCAGCGATATGGCGAAGGACCGTCCCGTGAATTGGTAATGCAGCGGGGAGGTTTCCCCGTCCGGGATACCGCTGGCTGCGATCTGGTACGAATCCCCGCCGAGAATATCGAGCCGGACGTCGAAATCCGCATACGGATAGGTAAGGTATTCGCCCGCCGCGCCGGGTGTATGGGCCAGCCAGCCGGCGTCTTCCCGGAAGGGTGGAAGGAACGCGTACCAGTTGCCCAGCAGGATCTGGACGTCGTTCCATCCGATCAGCTCCGGTTCCCGGGCGATGAACCGCCGGTAGGCCAGGCGCAACACGATGCTTTCGCCGGCGGCGAGCGGATCTTCCAGGGCGATCCACAACTGGCCGTCGCGGATATCGGCGCGGCCGCCGCGGGCCGCCCGATCGGAAGAGAGGCTCTCCAGGAAGAACAGCTCCGGCCGCCGGGCGGGTTCGAACTGGAGCACCAATTCCCCGGCCGGTATCTGCGCGTGGTGGGTATAGGTGATCCGTTCTTCCACATGCAATTGCATCATCTCGCCGTTTTCGGTCGGAAGGAGATCCGTATCGAGGACGGCATCGATCTGATATCGGGGACGGTCGAGCGGGGCGGGCACGGATCCGGCGGCGAGCGGCGTCACGTTCCCCGGGGATTCCGTTATTCCGCCGGTGGGCGAAGCGGCGGCAATGGAATGGGTCGCGCCGGGAGAAGGGACCGGTGAAGAAGCGGCGGACGGTTCGGGCCGGCCGGTACAGGCGCACAGGCCGGCGCAAAACAGCAAAGCGGCGAATCCTCTCAGCCGTGACGGGGCGGACGGAAC
>JBJYXS010000224.1:0-2348 GCA_046260075.1 Anaerolineales bacterium
AGGTCGACGGCGATGATCGCAATCGCCGCCGCCGGCACGAACCGCCGCCAGCTTGCCCGGGATTGCGTAAAGTATTTCAGGAACCACAACCCGCCGACGAGGATCCCCAGCCCCCCCGCGGTGGCGACGGCCGCGGAAAAGGACGGGTTGACGATCTCCAGGAATCCCGCCGCCCATCCGCCGGTCGCCGCCGCCGCCGCTACCGTCAGGAGGAACGCCGCCCGGCGGCCGGATCTCTCTTCCGAACGCAGCCATTGATCGACTCCGGCCGCTCCCAGCAGGCACAGGGCGAAGACGAATCCGATCATGATTCGCGTCGGCGCCTGGAAAAAATCAAACGTCGGCACATACCGGAAGAGGAATGGGAAGACAGGCGTGTTCTTTCCGAGCGCCGGGATCAGGGTCAGCGGCAGCAGAGCCAGCAGGTACGCGTAGGGGAAACCGTCCATCCCCTTGCGGCGCAAGCCGCGGACCGCCGCCCAAACGGCCAGGACGAGCGGCAGCAATCCGATATAGACGGCATCCTCCCAGTAGTTCGCATACCCCCAGTAATCCCCGTGGACGGGATTGCCGAAGAAATCCGGCGCGATCAGGGTGATCAGGCGCCACGGCCAGAAGGAATACGACAGCGCCGCATCCGGATCGACTCCGGCCGCACGCTGCGAGTGCATCCAGTACCCGACCGTCGGCAGGAATTGCGCCGCGCCGAGTCCGAACGCCGCCAGACCGGCGGTCAGCAACCGCATGGCGGCGCGCAGCAGCGACCGTCCCGCCGGACGAATGGACAGCGCGCGCACCGCCATCCATCCGGCGAGGATCAGCCCGGTGTACCAGGCAGTCTGCCAATGGCCGGCCAGCCACTGCAGGCACAGAGAGAGCGCCAGCGGCGCGGAGAATATGCCCCGTTCGCGCCGGACCGCCCGTTCCCCGGCCAGGATGATCCACGGCAGCCAGGCGACCGAAGCGTTGATCGAAAGGAACCACGCCCGCGCGGCGAGGTATCCGGAGAGCATGAACGCCAGCCCGGCCGCCGTCTGCCCCGCAGGGCCGATCCCCAGCTCGCGGCTGAGCCGTACCATCCCGTAACCGGCCAGGAGAAGGTGCGCCACCATCAACAGACCCTGGCCGTATTCGACCGGAAGGATCAACAACAGCGCATTGGGGGGATACAGCAATGCCGACTGGGTGTTGGCCAGCAACGGCGCGCCCATTCCCAGATCGGGATTCCACAGCGGAAGATGGCCGCCGAGCATCGCTTGTTTGGCCGTCTCGTGCCAGGGGAAGAATTGCAGCAGCGGAAGACCCCAGAAGATCGACCGCACCCCGGCGAGGATGGGTCCGAAGAGGATGACAAGCGTGATGAGCAGAATCCAAAAAGGCGGTTCGAATCGGAGGGGGAACTTCTTGCCACGTAAAAAACCGGCGACCGAGCCCACGGGATTGTGTATACCCCGTTTCCCACAACCGGGCAAGTGGCTGGGCCTTAAGTACCGGACCGGCCACGGTGTATTCGCCGTATAATCATTGCACAGATCCGGACCGGTACGCATACCATCCGTCACAACCTGCCTTCCCGCATCCCACGAGTAACAGGATCAAGATGCATTCAGCGAACATCCGATTCACCGCGCGCCTTCTCTTTCTCGGACTGACCGCCGCGCTCGCCGGCTGCGGGGAGACGGCCGCCGCCGAACCGGGTCCTTCCCTTCCGTCCGATGATCCGCCGTCGACGGAAGCGCTGACCCCGACTCTCTCCCTGCCCGCCACCGATGTCGTCGGTCAGGCCATCACGCCGACGATTCCGCCTTCGGAACCCATGCCGGGGTTGGTGTACACGATTCCGGTGGAAAACCGGGGGATGATGGGGCCTTGGATCGTGGAACGGGACAACCGGCGGAACCAGCTCGCGAACAAACCGGATCCGCAACTCTCGCCCGACCGGGGGCAATTGGCGTATTCTCAGGACGGCGACATCTGGATATTGGACCTGCTCACCGGCGCCGAGCAGAATCTGACCAACACCTACGACATCATAGAGGACCACTGTCAATGGTGGCCTGCGCGTCCCGGCCTGATCATTTTCCATTACCGGCCGCGGGGAAGCGATCCGGAGACGGCGGGATACCTGGCGCGCATCCAATCGGACGGCAGCAATTATTACATCATCGACGGACATACCGCCTCCCGCACGAAGGCCGCACTTTCCCCTGACGGACAATCCATCGCCTACGATCGCGACGGAGAGCCGTGGATCTTCACCTTCGGCGAAGGAAGAAAGCCGGCCCTGCCGGCGTCCTTCACGGAATCCTTCCGCCTGGCCGCCGGTCCGGAGTGGTCGCCCGAAAGCC
>JBJYXS010000225.1:0-3932 GCA_046260075.1 Anaerolineales bacterium
CGGGCGTCCTTCCGCCCGCGCAGGAAATCGAGGATGGCGTCGTCGGCCCTCCGAGGGGGCGGCACAAAATGCGCCTGCACGGAATCTCCGGCGCGCACCAGCGGACCCCTGTCCGGCTGGCCGCGGTCGAAAAACACCACTGCCGTGCGCCGGGCGGCGCAGCCGTACCGTTCCAATATCCGAAGCAATTGATGTTCGTCGTCCGGATCCGAAAGATGGAGCCCCGGAAAGACTCCGATCAGGTTGTGCCCGTCGATTAAAAACGGCATGCGTCGATTCCCGAACGGGTCGTCGTATTGATCCGGCGCCCGGGAGATGCTACACTGAGGTCATTCCGCACGCGGAGGTGAGAAGATGACCCGGCGCTGGATATTCTACCTCGCGTTGAACGTCCTGGTTTCGGCGGCGACGATGTTGGGGGTGCTGTACCTCTGGAACCGGTCGCACCAGGCGGCTCCGATCACCATGGGCACGCCGACCGCGCAGCAGCCGCACGGGGATCTTCCCTTGCTGCCCTCCGTATCCTCCACGCATCCGACCGCCACTCCGATGATGTACACCGTGCGGCCGGGCGACACCCTCGGCCAGATCGCGGATGAATTCGGAGTCTCCATCGAAGAGCTCATCATCCTCAATAACCTGACGGATCCGGATTGGCTGGAGCCCGGCATGCGGCTGATTATTCCCCGCTTGGCCGGACCGGTGCAGCCCGTCTCCGAGAATCCGACCGTCACACCGCAGGAGGGGGAGGATTTCCCGTGGCCGGAAATCGATTCCGTGATATCGCCCGGCAACTTGTTCCTTGAAGCCGTGAAGATCGTCAACCCCGGCTCCACCGCGGTCCTTACCGGATGGCGGCTGAAAGCACCCTCCGGCGCCGAATATGTCTTCGACGAGTTCTCGCTCGTCGCCCAGGGCGCCGTCCTGGTGCACACCGCGGAGGGCATCGATACGTCCATCGACCGGTATTGGAACCTCAAGGATGTCCTCTGGCATTCGGGGGATGAAGTGCTGTTGTTGGATTCGCTGGGCAACCTGCGTTCAACGTATGTGGTTCCGTAGTCATGCGCTGCCGACAAATGGCGCATGATCGGGGAATCCGGATATTCCATGCGCGGATGTTGTGAAGTCGGCGGGCAATGTGAGGGATGCGGTGGAAAAAGGAAATTCGACGAATAAACGAAGGAATTGCGTATCCTGCGTCAAGAAGGGAAGGCCAATCACCGCGTCCGGCGCGATAGTGAGAGCGGATCGCCGTCTGGACCGATCGGCATCCCTCTGCTACACTACCGCTTGGAGCACATCATGAATCAAGTCTTGTACCGGAAGTGGCGGCCGCAGACGTGGGATGATGTCGTCGGACAGCAACCTGTTGTCCGGACGTTGCAGAACGCGGTGGCCTCGGGGCGGATTGCGCACGCCTACCTGTTTTCCGGCCTGCGCGGTACCGGGAAGACCAGCTTGGCAAGGATCCTGGCCAAGGCCGCCAACTGCGCCGCGGAAGATCCCGCGGCGCGGCCGTGCAACCAATGCGCGCGCTGCAAGGCGGTGAACGAGGGCAGCTACCTTGACCTGATCGAGATCGATGCCGCCTCAAATACCAGCGTGGAGGACGTGCGGGATCTGCGCGAGCGGGTGCCGTTCGCCCCGAGCGACGGCCGGTACAAAGTGTACATCATCGACGAAGTCCACATGCTGTCCACCGCGGCGTTCAACGCGCTCCTGAAAACCCTGGAAGAACCCCCGGCCCACGCGATCTTCATCCTGGCCACCACCGAGGCTCACAAGATTCCCGCCACGGTCGTCTCGCGCTGCCAGCGGCATGAATTCCGCCGCCTGAGCGTCGAGGAGATCGTGTCCCAATTGACGGAGATGGCAAAGGCCGAGGGGATGGAGGCGGAGCCGGAGGCGCTGGAGGCGGTTGCCCGCCAGGCGACGGGCAGTATGCGCGACGCGATCAGCCTGCTGGACCAACTCGGTTCGATGGGCGAATCGATCACCCTGCGCCGGACGCTGGAGATGCTGGGCTCGACCGGAAGCGAAACCGTGCAGGAGCTCGTGGCGTGCATCGCCCGCGGGGATGCAGGGGAAGGGTTGCAGATCATCCAGCGGGCGACGGATTCCGGCGCCGACCCCCGCCAATTCGCCCGCCAAACGGTGGATTACCTGCGCGGGGTGATGATGGCCGCATCGGGCAACGGCGATCTGGTGGAAGCCACAGAGGAAACCCGCGCCGTTATGAAGGACCTCTCGGAAAAAATGGATAGCACGGTGCTGTACCGCGCTATCCGGGCGTTCTCGCACGCCGCCGCGGATCTGCGCTCCGGTTGGCGGCCGCAGCTGCCGTTGGAACTGGCGCTGATCGATTCTATGGGGGAAGGCGCCCATGCCCGTCCGTCCAGTTCGGCCGCGGCCGGGACCGGATCCGGGGCACCGGTCCGTACGGCTCGCGAACGGCCCGCTCCCCGCGCACCATCCGCACCGCCGGCCGGCAAACCCGCCGCTTCCCCAGCGGCCCCGGCGGAACGCATTTCCGCCGGCGGAATATCCCTCGGCCGCATCCGGGAATCTTGGGACCGCGTGCTGAGCGCGGTCCGCAAACGGGACCCCCGCAGCTATACCCTGTTCGCCGGCGCGCAGCCGGAAACACTCGACGGCGATCTGCTTTCCCTGGTGGTTTCCTCCGATCTCGTCCGCCAGAAATGCGCGCGTCCGGAAACCACGCTGGTGCTGCAAGGCGTCCTTGCGGAGATCCTGGGTTCGCCGATGCGGATCCGGTTTGCGATGGGGAAAGCCCGATCCATCGCCGAAACCCGGATGACCTATCCCGCCGGCGGAATGGTGGATACCGCTTCACGCGAGTTCGGCGCGCAAATAATCGACATTCCATGAGCAGATGGCCGGAAGGGCGGCGGGACAGCCGCCGCGGGCCGCCGGCTGCCGGACGCCGGAGGTTTGATGGACCGCCGTCCGGATACCTCGTGCCATGACCCTGCCGAAATCCGTTTCCCGTCTGATCGATGAGTTTCAGCGCCTTCCCGGCATTGGCCCCAAGACGGCGTCGCGCTTGGCATACCACTTGTTGCGCGTGCCGGAAGACCAGGCCCGCAGCCTGGGCGAGGCGCTGATCGACCTGCGCGAGCAGACCCGCTTCTGTTCGACCTGCTTCAACATTACGGATGCCTCCACCGACCCGTGTCCCGTTTGCCGCGACGGGGAGCGTGACGGATCCCTGTTGTGCGTCGTCGAGGCGCCGCTCGACATCCAGGCGATCGAGCGCGCCCAGGGATTCCACGGCCGCTATCATGTCCTTCACGGAGCGATCTCACCGGTGGAGGGGATCGGGCCGGAGAATTTGAAGATCGCCGAATTAATCGCACGGGTTCGGGAGGGCGGCGTGCGGGAAGTGATCCTGGCCACCAACCCTTCGATGGAGGGGGAGGCCACCGCGATGTACATCCATCGGGCTCTGGAGGGACTCCCCATCCGGGTGACCCGCCTCGCCCGCGGCCTGCCGGTGGGCGGCGACCTGGAGTATGCCGATGAGACGACGCTGGCCAAGGCGCTCGAAGGCCGGAGCGAAATGTAGCGTCCCCGGCGTACGCTGAAGCCGCAGGCGCCGTCCTTCCTCAACGGATGGTGTGGAGTGGTAAGGCTAATGGGATTCTTATCTTCGGAAAAACGCCTCGCTGGCGGGCGGATTCGCGGATGATACCCGGCCGATCCCCGGAAGTATCGGCTTCTTCCCGTCGAATTCCTTGACAAAAAGAATCCATCTCCTATAATTGGACAAAGGCAATCCATAATGAAACGCTTTTCCGATTCGATGATCTGCATGTGTATCTGTCTTGGCCAGGGACGGAGGTCTCTCGCTTAAGCATTTACATGCCATGAATCGGGCGTACCGGAAAAGCGAAGGCAACCGTCTCCTG
>JBJYXS010000226.1:0-5281 GCA_046260075.1 Anaerolineales bacterium
GGCCGATGGTGACGAACCCGCCGCCTTCCGGGGTCAGGGCATCCAGGTCGGCGCGGTCCAGCAGCACAACCGCCCTGCCCTCCGTGATGGATGCAATGTACAGCTCCCAATCCGTCCCGCCCGTGAAGGCCGCCGCGTTTCCGTCGTCGGAGAGGCGCACATCGGCGGTGTTGACGGCCCCGGCCAGCAGGCGCGGCTCTTCGCCCTCGGTCCAGATCCAGGGCCCGTCCGCCTTCGGGTACACCGCCCGGACGACAGCGCCGCCCTTCGTTTCACCGGCGGGTTCTTCGGCCGGTTCCGCTGCTCCTTGAGCGCACGAGGCGAGGAAAAGGCAGCCGACGACGAACGCGATCCAGGCTCTTTTTTTCACGTAAGACCCTCCCCAATTGCCAAAAAGCATGTCAGCGCCGGCAGCGGCCGTTGAGTACGCCGTATGCCAGGATGCGCCCCTTCATCGCTCGCAGCAGATCGCTGCGGGTACGAAGGCCGGATCCGATCGATTCCGCATCCAGCGCATAGAGCCGGAAGGCATAGCGGTGATCGCCGTAGAGCGGACAGGGCGGGAAGAACTCCGTCCCATGTGACCAATTTCTGACCGCTCCGATGCCCGCTTTTTCCCGTTTGCGGCCGGTCAGTTCCTGCGCGAAATGCGTGCTTGTGGCGGGGATATTATACAAACCCCAATGCACGATGTGGAAGAACGGAAACGCCGCAAAGGGCAGGTCCTCGTCGGTGACGATCAGCGCCAGCGATTTCGTATCGGCCGGCAGGTTCGACCACGCCAGCGGCGGGGACACGGCTTCCCCGCGGCAGGTATACACCTCCGGAATGTGTTCCCCGTCGGCGAACGCGTCGCTGTGCACCAGGACGGTCCGCGGCAGGGAAGCGTGATAGCGGAGGTCCTCCGCCCGGCGGGAGCGCATCCATACCAGCATGGCCGCCCCCGCAACGATTAATCCGATGAACGACAATCCGAAGAGCATCTTTACTTTCCCTTCCTCCGCATTGCCGGCCGGCGTTTCGGAACGGCATCATGCCGCCGGAGGCTTTCCCCCTTCTCCGCCATCCCGTATCTTCCGGCGCGGCATCCGCCCGGATCTTTTCCGGGGCCGGCATCGGGCTTGGTCCGGGCCGGGAAAGCCGCTATCGGCCGCCGGAGCCTTCCACCGGCGGAGGCCGTCTTGCCGACAAATACCGGAAGAACACCGCCGATACCAGGAGCAACAATCCCGCATGGAAGACCGCCGCCACACGATGCGCGTCATTGCTGAAGGCGAAATCGCCCGTCAAGATACCCAGCACGAAGACGCCGTACACATTCGCGCCGCCGACCAGCAGCGCAACCAAAGGAAGCGAGAACCGCCGATCGTAATCCTGCAAACCCAGAAACGCCAGGATGACCAGCGGATAAAAACTATAGAGGTACCGCTCATGCGTCCCCGGCAGCGTAACGTTGTAGGCCAGGTTGATCAAGGCCAGGAACGCGATAAGGTCCAACAGCGAGTTCCGGTCCAGCCACGGTGCGCCGGGCGTGCGGCGCTTGCCGATCCGCCAGGCCACGGCGGCGGCCAGGGACGATGCCGCCGCCAAAAATAGGACGACGCCGGCATTAAACGGGGTAAGCGCGCGCAAGACGGCAACGGGAGAATCCGGAAACAGGGGGACGGCGGACGAGCTGAGCATATCGCGGCCCAGCAGCATCCACAGGTTGAACCCGTTGTTGGATAGAAAATCGCCCATCCGTCCCGGCGTCCCCCAGATCATCTGCAGGTGCGAAACATACGGACGGTCGATGGTCAGCGGAACATCCCATCCGAAAATGCACACCAACAGCAGGGCGACCTGCAGCAGCCAGGCGCCCGCGGCGACGGCTCGCTTGCGGGTCGCGAAGATATTCACCATCAGCATGAACTCGAGAGCGAACAGGTTGAAAATGTTCAAATGCTTGGTCAGGATCAGAAAGGACATCAATACGCTGCACACGACAAGAAACAACGGGAGATGAATCTTTCCCGTCAGGTTGGATACGACGATCCATAGCAGGATGACCAGGAGGAGGAAGTGGCTGACATCGTCGATGTTCCCCCACACGGCGCCGCCCGCCCAAGAGGAAAGCGACAGTCCGATGACGCCCGCCCACAGCGCGGCCCGACGGACCTTCAGGATGCGGAACAGCAGGAAGACCAGCAGCACATTGGCGCCGTCCACAAACGCCAGACAGATGCGAAATCCCTGCGCCAGATTATCGACGCCGATCCGCGAAAGCAATTTCGGGATTCCCGCCGCAATGAACGTACCCATCAGGGGATAGTCGCAACTCGAACAGGTGTTGTATATCTCCCGCCATCCCTTGTTCCATTGCTGCATCCATACCATTTGAATGCCGATGTCGCTGTGATGATAGAACTCCGGCAAGGCGATCACCAGCGCCGCCGGGAGGAGCGCCCCCGATACCAGCACCGCGTAAGGCAATACCTTGCCGATCTTCGATACGGATCGCATGGACTCACCATACCCTTTCACACAGGGATGTTCGGCAGATGGATTTCGACATACCGGCGGATCGCGGGCAAGTATAAACGAACGAATTGCCCGTCACAAGTTGCACCCCATGCGGGGGAGCATTGCGACCTCGCGGCTCCGCCTTCACAACGGAAAATGGGGCCTTCCCTGCCATCCGCCGAGGGGGTTCTTCAATTGCCGCGGATTCGGAATCCGGAACCCTCTCCCTCCGGCTGTTTCCCGGTTCGCCCGCCTTTTTGCTTTTTCTGATACAAGCTGTCCGAATTCCAATGCGCGAAAAAGCGGTCGCCGAAAGCATCCTGCGGATCGTGCTCGACAACGCCGAACGCGCAAATGCCGGCCCGGGAGGATGGCGGCAGCCCGATGATCCCCGGCCACAGGGCGGCGTTCGCAACCCGCAGCCGCCGGACCGTCATGGCCTCGATATCGCCGTTATGGCAGGACTCCGGAAACGCGGCTGCCGGCACGGCCGAAACATCCACATCCGGGATCTCCCGTAAAGACTTTTTTCGATGCCAGGACTTTTTTCTCCGGAATAAGAATCACCCGCACTCACCGTACAACGGTAATCTGCTTTGGAACGATCACCCGTATCGCGTTGGGGATGACACGGACCTCCACGGGCGTCGTGCCGATCGGGTCGCCGTCCGCCTGGACCGGCAGTTTGTTTTTGCCGGAGTCGATGCGGACGGTGCCGCGCACGGGAATATGCCGCCAACCGGGCCTGCGTTTCCCGCGCCGGAAGAGGATGTTCCGAAGAACGGCCAGGTAATGCAGGGCGGACCGGGTTTTAATTATGTAGACGTCTAATTTTCCGTCGCAAAAGGTGGACGGCGGCCCGACGGGGAGGGAAAGATCCCGCAGCACCTCGCCGTTGGACACCAGGATTTCCGAAGCCCGGACCCGCTGTTTCTTTCCGTCGATCACCATTTCGAACCGACGCGGCTGCCAGCCGAGCCATTGCAACCCGGCGAAGAGGTATGCCAACACGCCGAAGTGGCGCTTTTGTTCCGGCCCGACGTACCGCACGGCATGCGATGTGATCCCGACGCTCACATTGATCACGTACCATTGCCCGCCTATGGCCAGGACGTCCATACCCATCACATCATGCTCGCCCGCAATTAGGCGGATGGCGGCTTCCATCCCCAGCGGGATTGTAAGGCCGCGCGCCAGGATATTCCCGGTTCCCAAAGGCAGAATGCCCAGCGGCACGTTCGTCCCCCGCAACCCGTTGGCCACCCTGGCGATGGTGCCGTCCCCGCCCGCGGCGATCACCACGTCGGCGCCCTTCTGGCAGGCCTCGCGCACTTTTTTCTCGATGGATTCCGGGTCGGCCGTCTCCTGGATATCGACGAGCCACTCGCTGGAAGGCAGGTAGTAGGCGAATGCGCGGCGGATCCGGCCGGTGTACGCCTGACCCGCGACGGGATTCACTATCAGGAATGCCTTGCGCAGACGCTCAACCAAAACGTTCATAAACCTCATTTCCCAATCGGGAAGTATACAACGATCGGTGATTATTCTTCTGAGATTTTTATTTTCCTTTTGGCAAATCCCTTCCACAGTACCTGCAGACTATTGCTTCTATCTTAATTTCTTCTGCGCAGAAAGGGCATTTCTTTGTTATTTTTCCTTTTTCCTCATCTACGGTTTTATTTTCAGATAAAGCGGTTAACATCTTTTGATAATCTTGTCCTGAAGATTTTATTGTTTTTGTATATGTACTTCTAGTAGATCTCCTTAATAACCAAATGATAAATGATAAGAAGAATATTACAGCCAACATTATTGAGAAGAATTGTCGCTCTTCAGGAGTCCCATTAATTATTTTGCTAACACAAAATAATAGGATATATCCACCCACGCATATTGCGATCAGGGCATTACATCCCATGACGAACCTCCCGCAAGCGTAATTATCTACTCGGGCTTAAGGGACAATTCACAATCACTTGGCCTTCGGTGACGAACCAAGATCAGTATACTTCATCCGCCGATGATGAACTTGCCATCGAAGAAATTAACCCGATTCTTCTCGCGGGTTGGGCGGTTATTATTGATTTTCCCCTTTTTCGAACCGCCCGTAATCGGAAACCAGATAATGCAGCGGCGGCTCATCCTCTTCGATCGTCGGGAAGCGCCCGACCGGATCCAGGAAGCGGTTATCGAGGTTATCGTCATTGACCATCGAAACCTCCCCCACCAGCACGCGTTCGCCATCGCCCCAGAATTTGTGATAGCAGTAGGGAGGCAGCGTAATGGATTCCCCCGGCGCGAGTGCGATCGATCCGCCGGGCGGCAGGGTCCGCCGGATGCCGTCGGTCGTGACCTCCACGTCCCTGGCCGTATCGATCCCTTCATCCGGCGTGCTGTTGTAGAGTTGGATGACCAAATTCCCGCCCCCGCGGTTGATGATGTCCTCCATCTTCTTCCAGTGGAAGTGCATCGGCGTCACCTGGCCGGGATCGACGACCATCACCTTTTCCGCGTACAGCTTGCCCCGCATCGTCTTCCAGTTGTCCGGCGACCCGTTGCGCAGGGTGAACAGGAACAAACCGCACTTTTCGAAATCTCCGGATCCGAAATCCGTGATATCCCATCCCAAACCGCCGGCGATGATCTCATCCGCCGCGGCGCGGTGCTTTTTCCAATCCTCCGGAGACCAATAGGCGAACGGCGGAAGGTAAAATCCGCACCGGCGGATGAACTCCTCCGCGGATTGCATGATCGAGTTGATTTGGGATCGGTTCATGGC
>JBJYXS010000227.1:0-4487 GCA_046260075.1 Anaerolineales bacterium
GCGAGATCGAGTCTGCTTTACGTTGTAATTGAACTACTATCGGGGATTGCTTTTAATCTTAAATCCTCTGACACTTTACTACGGAGAACCGTTTGCTATAGAGGGCGGATGTATCAGAAGCCAAGCCATGACCCAATCATCGTCGATCAAACATGGGATTGACTATCCATCCACTTGTATCCTCATAGTCGGCCGAAGCCAAATACGATGTTCCGGGTAGGGTGAAAGCCCGGTTTCTCTCTATTCCCCATTATTCTCCGTTAATGATAGTTAACGGAGAATAATAAGAATAGGAAAATTCGCCGTGCGTTTCACGAAAATGCATGAGTAATGACGATTCGGATGCCGATGCCGAGCAAGATCACCCCGCCCACAATTTCCATCCGTTTCCCAAAGGCCTCCCCCAGGCGGATCCCGGCGAACAGGCCGAGGGCGGATCAGATTGACGCCCAAATACAAGAGCAGACCAAAAGCGATCCAGTTGCTGGAAATGAAAGCGTTTTTCCCTCCTTTACTCCGTTACCGATATCTCAATATTACTTGCCATCGCGGTAGGACGATCGGTTACCCGATCGCACCCCGCACGGATCCCGGCGTGCGGTTGTCCCGCACCGGGCTCTTTGGGAAGACTCGCATCCGCAGCCCAAACCTCATGTAGTGGGAGTCGCCAGCCGCGCGCGGCTTGCAGGTCGAATGTGCGTTCCGCCGCCGATCCGGACGCCCTCAGGCGGCGGGCAACCTCCCGCAGGATTCGAGCGCATCCACCGTCGATCGTCATCTCATGTCCGCCGGATCCCACAGCCAAATTCCTTGCCGTGCATACGGACGGTATCGTCTTTTCGGCCGCCGCGGCGAAAGCGCAATCCGCCCGTAAAAAGATGGGCATTTCGGCTTATGTAGGAAAGCCGTTTGTTGTGCAATTGACACATTCAAAATATCGAATATAATCCAATAATATATTCAGGAGTATGAATATGAAACTGCTCAAGGGCGCGCAGAAAATATCGGCCGTTATCAAGACCATCTCTCCGGCCACCCGCCTGGCCATCCTGCTGGCGATCGGCAACGGAGAAGCCTGCGTCTGTCATCTGGAGGCCGTGCTGGGCAAACGCCAGGCGTATATCTCCCAGCATTTGATGGCGCTGCGCCGGGCCGGTATTCTGCTCGACCGCCGCGACGGCCGGTTTGTCTATTACCGGATTGCCGACCTCGCAGTGCTCGAATTGATACGCGATGCCAGGCGGTTGGCCGGGGTGGAAATCGATATGCCATCCATCAAGACAATATGCGAATGCCCGCAATGTGCTGAATAGCCGCCGGGCTATTTTCTTTTTGACATCACGGGAAGGGCCCGCTGACTTCCTGAAGATGAGGGATGCGAAATGGACATTCTTGCTTTTCTGGTGAAACTGCTGCAGGCCGGGCTGGGCAACCTGGCGGCTTACCTGGCGGCCCACGTGCTGCTGTGCCTGCTGCCGGCCTTTTTCATCGCCGGCGCCATGACGGCGCTGATTCCCAAAGAGACCGTAACGCGTTTCCTGGGCCGCAATACGCCCAAGATCATCTCCTACCCCGCTTCGGCGGCGGCGGGTTTTCTGCTGGCGGTGTGTTCCTGCACGGTGATCCCGCTGTTTGCCGGGATCTACCGGAAGGGCGCGGGGATCGGCCCGGCCGTCACGTTCCTGTTTGTGGCGCCGGCCATCAACATCCTGGCGCTGGCCTATACCGGCAGTGTGATCGGCGTGGATCTGGCCGCGGCCCGCTTGCTGCTGTCGCTGATCTTCGGCATCGGCATCGGCCTGATCATGGCGCTCATTTTCCGAAGGGCCGATGCCGAGCACGACAAAGCCACCGACGCCATGTTCGCCGGCCAGGCCGGCATGCGCCGGGCCGCGGTCGTCTTTCTGATCGTGCTGGTCGTTCTGCTGGTGGCGGGTACGTTCCAGATCGGTCTGTTGAAGCACACCTATGCACAGCTGGACCTGCCTGTCCGCGGCGTAGATCGCTTCCAGGATTTCCTCTACCGGCTGGTTCCTTACGACCCGGCCAAAGGCGAAGAGGGAGTCACGGCGCAAGGCGCCGTCCTCATCGGGATGCTGGCTTTGATCGGCCTTGCGGCCCGGAAGGGGCTGGAGCATATCCACGAGGGTTTCAACAATTGGACGTGGCTGTCCGCCGGATTGGCCGGCCTGACGCTGCTGGTGGCGGCATCGGGCATCTCGCCCCATGCCGGGGGCCTGACCCTGTCCTTCACCGGCAAGTTTTTCGGGGTGCTGCTCGCGATCATCGTGCTGGGCTGGATGATCAAAACGCAGTTGCGCGGGAACGAAATCCGCGATTGGCTATGGGAGTCCTGGCGCTTCGTCAAGCAGATATTTCCCCTGTTGATAGCGGGCGTGTTCGCCGTGGGCGTCATCCGCGTGCTGATCCAGCCGGAGTGGATCGAGGCGATCGCCGGTCGGAACACCGTATTGGGGAATTTCGCCGGCGTGGTTTTCGGAGTGTTCATGTACTTCCCGACGCTGGTCGAAGTGCCGATTGCGCAGATGTTCCTGAGCTTGGGCATGCATCGCGGCCCGCTGCTGGCTTACCTGATCTCGGATCCGGAGTTGAGCCTGCAAAGCATCCTGATCACCGCCGCCGTCATCGGGCGGTTGAAAGCCTGGGTCTACGTGTTCTGGGTATCCCTGTTCAGCACCCTGGCAGGCCTGATCTACGGCGCCTGGATTGACGGCGCCGGAATCGGCCGGATCGCCCTCTATCTGGTTGCGTTCCTGGCCGTGTTGTCCGCCGCGCTATGGCTGGCCGGCAGGCGCAGTGCGCCGGACACCGGGGCCGTACAGCGATCTGCTTGAGAAAGTCGCCCGCGGGTTATGCTTTCACAACATCCGTTCACATAGGAGAGAACCATGCTCACGATTAAGATTCTCGGGTCCGGCTGTCCCAACTGCAAGAAAATGGAAGCCGTCGCCAAACAGGCGGCCGAAAAAATGGGCCTCGAGGCCGACTTCGTCAAGGTAACCGATTACAACGAGATCATGGCCTACGACATCCTCTCGACGCCCGGTCTGGTGATCGACGGGAAGGTGGTCTGTGCCGGGCGCATTCCCGCGCAGGCGGAAGTGACCGGTTGGCTGACGGCGGCACGGGACGCGGCCTGACCGCCGAACCGGGACGCCGTTTCTCTGTGCCGGCGTCCGGACGGCCCTTCTCTCGGCGGACGGAAGCGGCATACTCCGCGAGCCTGCCCCGGTGTGATCTACACCGGGGGGCAGGTCTCGGTTTGAAGGTTTCGACGGTATGCGGCTTGGGGATCCGATATATACTGGGAGCCGGATCCGTCACAGCCGGCCGGGCCGATGAGAGCCGGATGTCGGGCGGCTAACAGTGGACTGCAATGGGGAAAATGCGGTCGGAAGGTTGAAGAAAAATGGGCAGTATTGACGGTTTTATGCAAGGTGTTAATCTGGGGGGGTGGTTATCCCAATTTAATAGATTGGATCATGAGCATTTTGGCACATTCATAACCAAGCGGGATATCACCCGGATTTCCGATTGGGGATTCGACCATATCAGATTGCCAATCGATTACCGCATCATCGAAGATGATGAAAAGCCTTTTGCTTATCGGGAAAGCGGATTGGCATACATTGATAATTGTCTTGCCTGGTGTCAGGAAACGTCGCTTAATGTCGTGCTGGATCTTCATCGGGCGCCGGGCTACAGTTTCGATGCGTCGGCGGGAAAGAACACGTTATTTACCAGCAACCAGGCACAACTCCGTTTGGTCGCACTGTGGGAAGCGCTGATTAAGCGGTACGCAAACCGAAAAGAACCAAAAATAATTTTTGAGTTGCTGAATGAAATTGTGCTTCCGAGCAGCGAGCCATGGAATATCCTCGCGCATAGGTTGCACCGTGCGATTCGAGCAATCACGCAGGAAGCAATGCTCATGATTGGCGGAAATGAGTGGAACTCGGCAGGGACGATGAAAGAAATCGATCCATTTGATGACCCGAACGTTTTGTATACCTTCCATTTCTATGAGCCGCTTCCGTTTACGCATCAAAAAGCATACTGGACGGATGATATTAAATATTTTGATAAGGAGTTAACCTACCCGGGCCCGGTTACGGGTCTGGAAACATATCTTCAGCAATATCCACAATATGGAAAACGATTGGGAAGGTATATCGGACAATTCATGAATGAAGAGGAAATGCGGAAAGATCTTGAACCCGCAATACAATTTGCGGAGAAAACCCGAAAACCCTTGTATTGCGGGGAATTCGGCGTCATCGATCGGGCGCCGAAGGACAGCAGAATAAATTGGTATAGGGATATTATTCGGATATTCAGGGAATATGAAATGGGATATGCCTGTTGGTCATATAAAAACATGGATTTTGGTTTGGTGGATTCGGAGAGTCGTGTGGTTGACCAAGAACTGCTGAACATACTCTGTAGATAGGATCGGCCGATCGGCG
>JBJYXS010000228.1:0-2956 GCA_046260075.1 Anaerolineales bacterium
TTGTGCATTGGCGATCCTATTTGCGAAAAGGAGCTTTTTCTTTTCCGAACAGAAAGGAGAACGACCACAAAAAAAATCGAGGAATGAGTTCCACTTGCGAGGCTCTCCTTACAGCATCGACCCCCCTCCTCCAAAGAACTCCCCGCCACCGCATCGCGGCCCGAAGTATCGCGAGGCTGCATGCGACATCAAAAAAGGAGAGCATATCATGGACGAGATCCGAATTAACCCCGAAACTTCATCCGAAGGCGAAGCAACGCGCGACGCCATGCAGCAGAATCTCGACGACGCCACCTACGACGGCGCATCCTACATCGAACAAAGCGGCGATTACCGCCAGTCGGAAAGCATTCAAACCTCCCTGATCGATTCCGCCGCATCGGCGGGCGCATCCGACGTTTCGAACGAACAGCCCACCGATCAAGCCGCAGTCGTCAAATCCATAGATCACCAGACCGGGCAATCGAAGACCATCGGGACCGGTCGCCAGAAAACCACTCCCGGCGGGATGGAAGCGTTCGTCGATCAAGAGTCGCTAAGCCAGCCGGGCGGGACATCCGACCGGGAATTGGATCCGGGGAAGACGCGGGACGCAGACGATACAGCGCTGGGCAGCGCGGGGAAACGGCTTCCGACCGGTCCGACCGGAGCCATTCAGACAGGTGCCGCGCGCGCCAGGTCGCTCGCCGGATCCTCCCGCGTCCCCGCCGACAAGGCCGGGGTTCCCCAACTGGAACGGCAGCTGCCGGAAGCCAAGGTCGCCGCGATCGGGATGGGGAAGAACGGGCTAATCACGGAAGGGGGAACGAAATCCGGGCTGTCCGGAACGATCCAAGGCAGCATGAAATCCGGTCTCTCCGGCACCTTCGACGGTGGAAGACCGAAGAACCATTCCTCGAAGGGCGGCCTGCCGGTCATCGGCGGGGGCTCGCGGGGGGATTCCACCGACGACAAGATCCACAGCATGTTATGCGGACACAAGGCACACAGCGAAAACTCCAAGCTGGGGCGCTGGTTGACCATGAAAGCCGGCGAAAAAGGGAACGATTTCGTCCTTGAACCCGACGGCAAGGGGGTCTGGGAACTGCATGACGATGGGTATTGGTACCTGCATCTCCTGGACGATGAAGAGGCGCCTGCCGAGAAGAAACAGATGGGCGACCCGATCGACCCCGATTTCGGCATGCCCTATACGGGAATGAGCGGCGGCACGGGGGAAAAGGATCCCTTCCCCAAAGGTCCCGAAGAAGGACCGGACCGCGAAGCCGGCTTCCTGCGGCGGATTTCCACCAAAGGCATGACGCACAAGGGATCCGGACTGGTGGGAATGGGATCGACGGGCAATCAGACCTTCAGCCCCGACGGGGAAAGCGACGAGGATGATTCAGGGAAATTCCACGGCGGCCTGTTCGGCGGCGACAGGGTGCTCCCCAACAACCCCGACGATCCCGATTACTATACGCCCAATATGCTCGTTCAGGGCGAAAAAGCCAATTAGGCATCTTCCTGAACCGACCCATCGTCTCCGGAGAACTTGCGGTTCATTCCCGACGACGACCTTTCGAGGATACTCATCGACACTTCATGAGAAAGGGCGCGAAAATGGACGAGATCCGAAATACCCCCGAGGAATTGGAAAGCGGCGCCGTCCGCGATAGCGGGCAACAGGCTTTGGATGATGCCACCTACGAACCCAGTGCATTTATCGAACACGGCGGAGATTTCCAGCAAGCGGAGGATATCCAAAACAACTTTGTCGGCTTGACGGCGAACGCCGCGGCGGCGCGGGATGCCGAGCAAGTCAGTTCCTTGCCGCTCCCGATTCCAAAACCGGTCGATGCGGCCGCGGATAAGGAGGAAGTCGGCCATCTGCCCATACCGCTGCCGAAGCCGGCGGAGGAAACCGCGGGCGCACAAGAAGTCAGCTCGCTGCCCGTTCCGATTCCAAAGCCGGCGAAGGCGGCCGCGGGCGCAGAGGAAGCCAGCGTACTGCCCCTCCCGCTCCCGAAACCGGATGGAAAAGCCACGGGCGTGGAAGAAGCCGGCGTACTGCCCGTCCCGATCCCCAAACCGGCGGAGGAAAGCGCGGTGGAAGAACCGCCGGGCGACCATGAACCGTTGAGCCGGGCGGAACCTCCCGGCGAGGAAGAGGGGGAGAAAGAGAAAGCCACCCCGATCAACATTCCGGGCCCCCGGGCGCAGGCGGAGCGAATCGACGCCACCCCGCTACCGATCCCGCAGCCGGAACAGGGCGACGGAAAACCGATCATCGCCCCGCCATCCGTCTCCAGGCCGGTGGAGGACTCCACGGTGGGAGATCCGCTGGACGGAGAAAACGTAGACGGCAGCACCATGGCGGTGGACGATTGGACACAATAATCCAGGAAGGGAATTGCCGGTCGGACCGGCGCATACCCACGTCGCGTCGGTCCGATTAACGGCATACCGCACAAGTAATTTACAAAAAGGAGAACTCTCAATGGACAACCCGCGACAATCCGGCACGGAAATCGGAAAGGAAACCGGCGAAAGCCATTCGGCGGACCTCCAAGCCCTGGATAACGCCACCTATGAACCCAACGTATACATCGAACAGACCGGGGATTTCCAACAGGCCGAAGCCATTCAGACGGCCTTGACGGCGTTGGTCAAACCTGCTGTTTCGGCGCAGGATGTCGGCGCCACACCCCTGCCGATCCCGCGCCCCGAAGACGGGAGCATCATCGGCGACCAACCGAAAGTGCGCGGCGACCTGGAACAGGCAACGATCGGCAGTGAAAAGAGCGAGGCCACTCCGATCAACCTGCCGGGACCGCAACCGGCGTCCACGGCATCCGAACCGGCCGGCGGAGAAGCCGACAGCCTGCCCGTGCCGATCCCCTCGCCGGGCGAGGAAGTCAGCGCCACACCCATCACCCTGCCCGGGAAAGCGGGGACAAGCGTCGACGGTTCCAAG
>JBJYXS010000228.1:3056-5924 GCA_046260075.1 Anaerolineales bacterium
GGCAAAGCCGTTCTTGAAGAAGGACCCGGCCGGTCAGGGGTGGCCCAAGACGATTGGGAATCGCCCAACGCCGTTCGGATGCAGAAGGGATCGGCTGCAGTCGGAGAAGCCGATGATCTACCCGTACCGATCCCTTCGCCGGGCGTGAAAAGAACAAAAGCCGAACCGTCTCTGATTCCGGAGAACAACACGGCCCCGGATGCCGGCTCCAGCGGAGAAGCCGACAGCTTGCCGCTGCCGATCCCTTCGCCGAAGGGGACGGATCGGCCGGCGGAAAGCGGGAGGCCGCCCGGCATGGACCCGGATCCCGTCGACAGCACGAAGGTGCCGACCGGCGAGCAGGTCAGCGCCACGCCCATCACCCTGCCCGGCAAACCGGGAGCGGGTAAAGCCGCCCGTGGTGAAGCCGACAGCCTGCCGATACCGATACCTTCGCCGAAGGAAGCATCCTCGGGTCCGGCGATCGATCCCTCCATGGACGAACAGCTCAAACAGCGGAAAGAACAAGCCGCAAATGACGACGAATCCGCAGAGGTGTGACCGTATGAAAGACCGTACAGCGGGTTTTTCCTATTTCGTGTTTCCCGCAGAAGTTCACTCGAACGACCGCGATTTCGCCGCGCACCGGGTGGTGCATCACGGCCGCCCGATGCGCGGAGTATTTGCTAAGCGAACGGTAAGGCAGACGGAGTGCGCGCTGTTCGTCGGCGTGTATCCCGGACGCCGGACGGCCATGGAGGATTGGCGTCGGAAGGTGCAAGCCTACGCCGGCCGTCACTCCGTCTCCCTGAACGCCGCCAAAGGGGCGCTCAACCGCCTGACCTTCAGCCTTGAACGCGTGGATCCCGGGTTTCTGCTCGATCCAGCGGACGCGGACGGCGAATGGATGCCGGAATTTTCGCAACACCTCGCGGGATTGCTCAACGAGCCCCCGCCGGGCTGCACCGCCAGCGCCGTCTACGCCTACAACCGGGTGCGCGAGCGGTTCGAAGTCTGGCTTACCAAAGCGGTGCGGAAGGGCGAGGAAATTTACATTTCTTACGGATCCCGCTATCGCCGCGATTACCCGATCGGGGAGGTGGAGGAGGATTCACCGTTCCACGTGATCCCGGCGGACAGCGAGTTGATCCCGCATCCCGTATGTGCGCCAACGCCGCGGGAAACGTCCTGAGGGGCGGGATCTTCGGAGTCGTCCATCCCAGTTTTCATCTGTGAAAAGAGGAGTGTGCCGAATGAAGGAAGAAATGGAACTCAATGCCGGCCAGCCGGAAGGCGCCGGCGAAATCAACGAACAGGAGCAGGAAGATCTGCATCGTCTGGACGGCGTGACGTACGAACCGGAGGCGGCGGTCGAGCGGACCGGCGATTACCGGGAGGCGGAGGCGATCCAGGGCGCACTGTCGGCGGTCGCCGAACCCGGCCGCCCGCCAAAGGATGATTCCGGCGTGGAATTGGACGGCAAGGGCGAACGGCCTTCCGACACCGTATCCTTGGATGGAAAAGGCAACGACCTGAAGGCCGGTGAAGTGGTACTGGACGCGCCGCAGACGGCCGTTCAAACAAATAATCCTTCCCCCGCCTTCACCCTGGACGGTAAAGGTGCCGATCGTTCTCCTGACAGCGACGGGAAGATTCCGTCGACCACGCCCCGAACGCCGGAACGGAGCGGGGCGTCCGGCCAAGGCGAGACGTCCGCTCTGGAACGCGGCGTTGACGATGGCGGGGCGAATATTCAATTCCGGATTCAAGAGGCGACGAACGACCACAATAATTCCGAGACTACCCGCTCGGATGTCAAGAAGAAAAAGGACAGCACGGAGGAGGATCTGATCAGTAAAATCGGCTGATCCGCCGCATGATATTCGGAGAAAAAACGGCCGTCTGCACTGAGTTCAACGCAGACGGCCGTTTCCATATAGAGCGTCCACTACAATCCGCGCAAAGCATCCTCCGCCGCATCGCGCAGGCCCTGCATTTCCGGAACGCCCTCGGTCCATTCGATGCATTGGGTGAAACTCCTCCTGGCGTCATCCACCCGCCCCATTTCCCGCTCGGCATCGCCGATATCGCACCAGATGCCCGCGTTCGGCGGATGCTGGTCGCCGGGGACCTTGCCGGCCGCGGCCCGCATCAAATCCACGTATCCCGCCAGATCGCCCCGATCCCTCGTCCTATTGGCCTGATCGATGCATGACTCCACCGAGCCGCAGGTCAGGGCGGAGAACCCGCCCGACAGGAGCCACCATCCGACGGCCAACACGGCCGCGACCGCCAGGACGACGGCGGTAATCCGTCCGCGGCGCGTGTCGAGAAATCGGCGCAGCGCAACCATGACCGGTTGGAACCTTTCAGCGATCCCGGCGCCCGGAACCGCTGCTTTTCGTTGCGGCGTTTCGGCCTTCCGGGGCAGAGCAGGCGGCGGTTCCCTCGCCGGGACCGGCGCGGATTTGACGGCTTTCTCCCGGCGGGCCGGTTCGGAGGTTTCCTGCGCCTTGGAAGCCGGCCCGGGCGCCGTTCCCACCGCAGCGACTTCCATCACCTCGGTGGGAAGGCGCGAGCGGATGGGCGCGGCGGGCTCCTCCATAACCACCGTCGGCTGGGCGGACCGGGGAAGGGCATCACCCGCTGATCCGCTGTCCAATCGGCGGACGGTTTCTTCGGGCAGGGCTTTTTCCAAGGTACGGATGAATTCCCCTGCGTTGCGGAAGCGGCCCTTGGGATTCTTGGAAAGCGCCTTTTCGACCGCATCCTCCACCGCCGCGGGAAGGTCTTCCCGCAGAGTATGCAGTTTGGGCGGCGGCTCGTGGATGTGCTTGTGGATCACCGCCAGGGGCGTGGTTTCCGAGGTGAAGGGAACGCGGCCCGCCA
>JBJYXS010000229.1:0-3932 GCA_046260075.1 Anaerolineales bacterium
TCAGGCCCATGGCGGAGTGGGTTTTATCGAGCGTCAGTAACGGTTCGACCACCCGCACGGTCAGGGGCGCCGAATCGTTGCCGACTTGCGCCAGGGGGCTGCCGGCATAGGAGCGTACGCGATTGCTGCGGGTGTCGCCGGAATCGTTACGGTCGGCGGTCAGGTTATGGACCAGCGAGTTGAATTCGATGACCACGAACTCGCCGTCGTCGTCCAGATCGCCGTTGGTCAGATCGCCGAATTTAAAGTAGACATCTGATCCGTTCCCGTAGACATCCGGATCGCCGGTGGTGCTGTTCGAACTGCCGATGTTCCAATCATCCACCAGGCACGGGAGAACCGCCGGCGTCGTCGCATCCGCCGTCGTCCCGGTGAGATTGCACCCGGGGGGAATCGCCGGGATGCTGTCTCGGCCGACCGAGTTTATCCCGCCATTCGAGACAAAGGCAATCCGCGCCGTGCCGTCATCGAGGAAGAGCAGGCCGTTGGGGAGCAGATCGCGCAATTGGTAATTCTCGCTGGTGCTTTCCGGTATGCGCGCCGCGATCCGATAACGTATCACCTCTCCGACCGCCACCAGGTCCACGCCCGAAAAGCCGGTGTGCGCCTCGGATGTGGAAACGATGAATTTTTCCGGCGCACCGCTGATCGTGACGGTGGCATCATCATGGTACGGCGAAGGCGACGGAACGTGATTGGGGCCGCCCTCGTCGCCGGCATAGCGCAGCAATGTTTCCGTATTGATGATGTCGCCGGGCGCTACGCCGGTGTCGATGTTCAGATCGTAAGTAATGACGATGACGTTGTTCCCCAGATTCGGATCGTAGGCCGAACAAACGCCGTCCCCGACCGGATCGTCGAGTTCGATCCCATCCTGGAAGATCTCCTCGCCGCAGGAATCGTTGTCTCCGGCGGCGGCGCAGCCGCTGGTCAGACCGTGGTAGGGAATGGGTCCGCTGCCGTCGCCGTAGTACACCTGCAGGTTCAACCCGGTGACGGGGATTTGATATTGAGCCTGGAGGACGTCCTGGATCTGTATGTCGAAGGCGCCGTTCAGGCTGCTGCCCGTGTTCTCTATCGTGATCGCGAAGGTTACGGTGTCGCCGGCGTCCACGTCGCGGACGTCGCTGTCGATCGGCCGCACGCTAAGTCCGTTGGAGCTGATCATCCCGGTCCAGCGCGGCGGTGTGCTGGGATCGCCGGGGGCGAGGAAGGTCACTCCGGCCGGTCCGCGGTTGACGGGGGCAAAAACATTGTTCGGATTGCTCGTCCAGATCACGCCCTTGGTCGAGGTAATCACAGGTTCGGTGAGGATCAGCTGGACGATCGCATCCGACGGCACTTCGCCGGCGTTGGTGCTGCCCTCGAGGGCGTGAGCCTGGTTGGTGAGGTACAAACCGTCGGCGAAGGGTTCCGTGGCGACCGTGACGGTGAAAAGAATATCCACCGTCGTGGGTTGGCCGGCCGGGTCGTCGAAATCGCCGTAATAGAAATCGAGGAAATTGCTGCCGGCATCCGAAGTCAACACGGGAACGACTAGCGAATAATCGAAAAAAGTGTCCGATGGGCCGAAGTTGGCGTGCCCGGAGCCCGGGATGACGGTCGGCTGGCCGGATTGCCCGACCGCGTCGAAAGCCCATGCCGGGCCGTCGCTGTGCCCGGGATAGTCGTCCGCGTCGGGATCGGCGACGTAGAAGATCGGCATCGGCAGGAAATCCCAGAATTCCAGGTTTTCCTCGTCGCTGGTCGGCATCGTGTAGGTGATGCGATAGGTGACTTCGTCGCCCGGCTTGATCTCGACCGGCGACGGGAAGGATGTGCTGCCGTTGACGGCATACACGCTCTTGGTAAGCACCCCGGCGCCGATAGCGAAGTTCTCCGTCGCGTCGTCGGTGACGTCCGGACCCGGGGCGAAGGTGTCGGTGTCGAGCAGACGCCCCGTCAGGAGCGCGTTGTCTTGGAACGTATCCCCCTGGTCCACGCTCCAATCCCCGGAGGGGTAAACGTCGGTGAACTCCTCCTGGATCACGGCATGGAAGTGAATGATCGCGGTTGTGGCGCCGTCGTCGTAGGAACAATCGGGGACCGGGGTTCCGCTCACCGGATCCACGCAGCCGCCGACCAGCCGGCCGCTTCGGCCGCGGAGGATGATTTCGTCCGAAAGGCGGAATGTCAGGACGGTTGTTCCGTCGGTGGCGGGATCTTCCGGCGGGGGAGACGGCGGCCCGTCAGACAGATCGATGTTGGATTCATCGACGGTGTAGTTGGCGGGGTTGAACCCCGCCGCCGCCAGAACATATCCGTTGCCGTTCACTTCCAACGTGGGCGTAAACGAGGGATCGAAGTGCTGGCCGTCGGACAGGATATCGGCAAGGACGACCTGGTCGAAGACGAAGAAGTCTGAAACCTGGATATCCAATTGGTAATCCAGCACGTAACCGGGGTAATAATTGGCGGATGGATTGGCGATGCTCTTCTGGACGGCCAGGGAGCGGTCGGCCAGCAAGTGCTCGCATCCGCCCGGGTCGACCGTGATCGATTGGGGGGCATCGCGCGCATCCACCGGAGTCCATTCGCCGGTGAGGAGCGCTTGATTGCACGATGAAACCGCCGCCCCGTCCGCAGCGTCGATCACCCGCGAGCCGCCCGCATCCTCCAGGGGGACGAAGAAGGAGAACTGCGCTTCGACGTCGGCGGCGCCCGATCCGCCGGTTACCGATCCCCAATATAGGATCAGGTCGTTGTCGGGCGGGTATTGGGCCGCGCCGGCGACGGGCTGATCCTCCACGGAATAGCCCGGCGTCGCCGAATCAAGCGATACATACTGCTCGTTGTCCGGCAACCGATCGATGATGCGCAAATCGGCGATCGTCTGCCCCGGAGCGATATCGGCCGTCAGTGTGTACTGGCGCGGAAAATGCGGTCCGGTCGCCGTCTCGTCGGTCAGGTCCGACGGGCCGGCGTAGGTTTTCGCAAGCGAAAGGAGCGTCGGTGTGACCGACGTGGTGGTGTATCCGCTGAGGGTGTCTTCCGGCGGATCGCCGCAGCACCAATCGTCGAGCGGGGTGTAGCCGAATTCGTAACCCCCGCGGGCCCGGATCTCGAGCGGGGTTCCGAGATCCGCCATGTCGCTCATGTTGACCGTCAGGTCGACCGTGGCCGGCGGCTGATTGTAGGTGAAACTGCCGAACGGCAGCCGGATGACCACCAGCTCATCGCCGGCCGTCCCGGTGACGTTGATATAGTTTCCGCTTGTATCGCGCACGACGGGATGCGCCGCGTTGCCGGCGGCGTCGAAGGTCACGCGGTAGAAATCCTGCGCCGGGATCGGACTTCCCATGAAGGACGCGGAGATGGTCGCCGTGCCCAAACCGTCGTCCACCTCCGTACCGGCGCCGTCCGCGCCCGTGACCGGGATGTGCAGTTCCACGAACGGGCCGAATCCGATTTCAAACTCCGGGTCGTTGTTGTCGAAGGTGACGGTGAAGGCCACATCCGAGCCGATGGCGGCTGTCGCAGGAACCCCGAGGGTTACGGTCGGCGGGTCGATCGCGCCGGGCACGCCCCGCGGCTCGGCCCGGACGGTTTCCGGCGCGGCCGCCGGCGCGAGAATCGACAGAACGAATATAAATAAAGGAAGGGATCTGCGGCGGAGGGGGAACGGGCGGCAATCCGAACGGGCTATCCCAGTGCAGGCAGGATAGGTCGCTGCGACGCCGTCGGCGCGGCGCGATGTGTTGTCGGCATCCATACCGGGCTTCTTCTTCTCCCTTGCTGTTTGCAGGCTGGTATTACTTGGGATGTCATTATAGTACAAAAGTCTGGTGCGATGGTATGGCGGTCGGATTTCGGCAGGCGTTGTCGGCTATAATGGGCGAAAACCTTCCGCCCGGAGGTGGTTAATGCGCAGGCATTTTTTACTCCCCGCTTTC
>JBJYXS010000230.1:0-2964 GCA_046260075.1 Anaerolineales bacterium
CGGGTCGGTGCGCGGGTCGGCGGTGTAGAGCCCGGCCTGGTCGGTCAGCAGGATCAGCAGGTCGGCGTCGACCAGGTTGGCCGCCAGCGCCGAGAGGTTGTCGTTCTCGCCGATACGGATCTCCTCGGTGGCGACGGTGTCGTTCTCGTTGATGACCGGAACGGCGCCGTGATCCAGAAGCGCGGTGAGGGTGTTGCGCGAGTTGAGATAGCGCCTACGCTCGGCCAGGTCGGCGCGCGTCAGCAAGACCTGCGCGGGGATCAATCCGTACCGGTCGAAGACCTCTTCGTAAAGCGCCATGAGCCGCGGTTGTCCGATCGCCGAGAGCATCTGCTTGGCGGGCATTCCCTTGGGCAGGGAAGGAAACTCCAGCCGTTCCCGGCCGGCCGCCATCGCGCCCGAGGTGACCAGGATGACCCCGGCCCCCTGGTTCCGCAGTTCGGCCAGCTGGCGGGCGATATCGGCCATGCGGGGCTTGGAGAGGTGCGGGGTGCCGGCCGTCAAGGTGGACGTGCCAAGCTTCACGACGATGCGGTGAAAAGCCATTCCTCTTTTCCTTTTAAAAACCGGGCTTGCCGGCGGTTATACCATAGAAGCCTGTCCGGGATTCAGCTCCAGGGCGAAGAACGTATCCCCTTCGCGGACATGGGTCCGCCGGAAACCGTGCTTTCGGTAGAAGGCGACCGCATCCTCCCACGTGGAAGTGGTCTCGAGGATGAGTTTGCGGTATCCGGCGGACCGGGCGGCTTCCAACAGCCGGTGGAGAATCGCACCGCCGATCCCTTGCCGGCGATACGGCCGGGCGACCGACATGCGTCGGATTTCGGCGGTGTCTTCAGCGCGGGGAACCATTGCGCCGGTCCCGACGATCCTATCCCCGATCACGGCGACCAGGAACACCCCGCCGGCGTAGGAGGCTGCGATGTCGTCGAGGTCCGGGTTCTTGCACGGATCCCGGAAGCCCCAACGTTCGGCCAATCCCTCGATGACGAGGGTTTTGGCCGCGGCTTGGTCCTCGGGTTGGAACGGACGGATGAAGATGTCGGGATTCATGTGCGGGATTGTTTTGTATACCTCGGTCTCATTATACCGGCGGACTTTTCCGCCTGAGCGCAGACGATCCGGAATATGCTGTGCCGCCCCGGAGTTGAATTTCCTGACCTCTGCACTCGGGAACCGCGCATTCCGCCGAATCCCTCGGTTATACGGAACAGGGATTTGGGTGCGTCGCCGGCCGCTGCCGGGAATCGGGTGGAGGGACACCCGGGCGGTTTGCCATCCGTTCCGATTCGGGGATAGAATCACAGGAGATCCGTTCGGGGAGGATGCGCATGGTGGTAAACCGCCGGATGGCGCGTGTGATGATCGGGTTGTTCCTGCTGGCGATCGCGGCCGCCCCGCTTCAAAATGTCCGGGCGGATACCGGCCCCAAGCCCACCATGAAATTCCAGTTCACTTTCGAGATCCCGTCTGCGCCGACGATTGTTTCCGGAATCCAGGAGGAATGCTCGCAGGCGGACTGTGCGGATGCCCGGCCCCTGATGGAAGCCGGGCCGCAGAGTTTTAATTGCACCCCCCTCGCCTGCTCCTCCATGGCCTATTCCTATTCCGAATATCACCGCTTGACCATCACCTTCTCGGACGGCGTCACCCGGCAAAGCAATGTTTTCACCAAGGAAAATTTCTATGCACAGTATGAGGTTGCCGTCCGGGAGAGCGACCTGCTGGTGAAGGAGCAGGCTGGGGAGATCGAGCCGTTCTTTTCCGTGTATTGGTTGCTCCTGTGCGGAGGGGTTCTTCTCGCGGTCGGATTTCTGGCTTCCATCATCCTGCTGTTTGCCGTCGCCTTGCGGGGCCGCGGATTCAACGAAAGCCGCAAGTTGTACATCGCCGCCTGGATCGTTTCCCTGCCGACGGCGGCGATCCTTCTGCTGGTCTCCTTGTTCACCGGAATGATCGTGATTGTGGCGGCAGAAATGGCCATCGCCGCCGTCTACGCCGCGTTGAGAAAGCGATCGATGGCATTGGTGCTGACCGTCGTACTTCTGCTGGCGATGACCACACTGCCCCTTGTTGCCGTCATGTTTGGAGGGGTTTTCATTCAGGGAATCACCGGCACCGTTTGGATTATCGGGACGGTAGTTGTCCTATGGCTTGTGAATGCGGGATTTCTCGCGGTTGCCCTGCGGAAAAGCACGCGGGTCCCGGAGGCTCTGCTGTTCAGCCTCATATTGAACGTACCGCTTTTCGTGTCGGGATTGCTGTCCATCATCCTGCGGTTGCTGAACTCGTCCAGCTGAGCGGATTCGGGCCGGGACCGGACGCCATCCGGTTCGGATCCTCCACGGCGCTGTGCGCATGACCCCTCTCTTTGCAGCCGTTTACCTTCTGCTCGCGGCCCTGCTTATCTTGATTGCCGTTCGCGCAACCGGCTTCCGGAAATCCCGGATGGCATACCTGGCGGCGTGGCTCTCTGCTCTTTTCATCATATGGCGGCTCCTGCAATTCCCTGTTTTCGGAGAGGGCCTTCTGGCCACTTTGGCCATCGAGTTGCCGATCGCGGTTGCGTATGTTTGTTGGCGCAAGCTTCCGGCGGTTTTCCTGATTACCATTGTCTGGGCGATGAATACGGTCACCCGTCCGCTGCTCTCTTTTATCGTGGTCTCCGTTTATCCCCTTATCGGCTCTTCCCTGCCTTGGATCTTATTTTTCGAACTCGCGATCTGGATTGTCGAGGCGGCCATACTGGCGGTTGCCATGCGGAAGATGGCGCGATACCGGGAAGCGGTGTTGTTTAGCCTGATTATGAATGGGGCCAGTTTCGGAATCGGATGGCTGCTGCCGTTCTAATTTCGGTTCCTTTTTTAAGGAATTCCGGAAGCGAGAATATTGCTGCCGTACAGCCGAAGTGGCTGAATACATCCAGGCGGTCCCGGTTGGGATCACCCCCGCTGCATAACGTGC
>JBJYXS010000230.1:2974-7443 GCA_046260075.1 Anaerolineales bacterium
CGTTCTAATTTCGGTTTCCCCCAAAAAAATGAACTAGGAGAACGGATGCGGCTGACGTACGGCTACAGTGGCTGAGCGGTCCCGGCTGGGATCACCCCCGCTGCATAACGTGCGGGTTCCAAGAGATGGACCTCGCACGTTCCGCGAGGGCGGGCGCCGGGATGACGGGCCAGAATAGACCGAGGCGGACTTCAAGACCGCCTCGGTCTATTCTGCAAGCTTGACCCCTATATTCTTTGGTGATATTCTCTCTCTGGCCGACCGACCGGTCGGTCGGGTGAGGTGAAAAAATGACCATGGATACCCGGGAAAAGATCCTCCGGATTTCCGCCAAACTCTTCATTCGACAGGGCTACACCGCCACCTCGGTTTCCCGGATCGCCAAGGAGACCGGGATCGGGAAGGCGACCGTCTACCATCATTTCCCCGACAAACAGGCGATCGTCCAGGCGCTGTTGGAACGCAGCGCATCCCGGGTCGGCGAGGCGCTGGCGGAGGTGAAGGACGAAGACGATCCGCGCCAGCGGATCGAAGCGGTCGCCGTGGCCAGCCTCCGGCTGCGGGCCGAATCCTTCGACCTGTTCCAGGTGATCCGGCGCGAAGTGCCCGGAACCCGGGAAAAGCTGCATGCTCAACTGGGAACGGTCCTGATCCTTTACGCCCAAGTGGTGACGAGCGCGATCCGGGACGGTGTGGAACGGGGTATCTTCCGCCCGGTGGATCCCGAAGACGCCACACGCACGCTGCTGTGCATGATCACCGGGTTGTACGTGCAGGTGTATTTGCAGGCCGGCGCATTTCCCGAACCGGAGAAGGCGCTGCGATCCATGCTGGATATTTTCTTCACGGGAATCGACGCCCGATAAGGCGGACGGAAAGGAAATTCGAACCGATGGCGTTTATCCGCAATCTCGATCAATTATCGAAAGGGGATTTGGCCCTCGCGGGCGGGAAGGCCGCCAACCTGGGCGAACTGATCCGCGGAGGATTGCCGGTGCCGCCGGGTTTTTGCATCCTGACGGACGCCTACCGGGAGGTTATCCGGCGGCAAGGTCTGGATGAGAAGATGCCGGCGATCATCCGGCGGATCGAACAACCCGCGCCGGAGATGCTGGAAAAGGCTGCGGCGGAAATCCGCGGGCTGTTCCTCTCCGCCGCCGTGCCCCGCGAAATCGCGGATCCCGTCCGCGCCGCCTATCGCGAACTCGGTTCCGGCGAAGATACCGCCGTGGCCGTCCGATCCTCGGCCACCGCCGAAGACCTGCCGGAGATGAGCTTCGCCGGCCAGCAGGAAACCTTCCTCAATGTGATCGGACCGGACGCCCTGCTGCGGGCCGTGACGGAATGCTGGGCCAGCCTGTGGACCGCGCGGGCGATCGGCTACCGGATGCGCAACGGAATCCCGGCCGATGGGCTGGCCCTGGCCGTCGCCGTCCAACGGATGATCCCCGCGGAGTGCTCGGGCGTGCTCTTCACCGCCGATCCCCTCAGCGGCAGCCGCCGGGAGACGGTGATCGACGCCGCCTTCGGGCTGGGCGAGGCGATCGTTTCGGGGAAGGTCGAGCCCGACCATTACATCGTCCGCGCGGGGGAGGAGCGGATCATTAAAAAGACGCTGGGCGCCAAGGCGCTGGAGATCCGCGGCCTTCCCGGCGGCGGAAC
The DNA here is from genome assembly GCA_046260075.1 of Anaerolineales bacterium. Lineage (GTDB taxonomy): Bacteria > Chloroflexota > Anaerolineae > Anaerolineales > RBG-16-64-43 > JAFGKK01. Next base: position 4,637 of record JBJYXS010000230.1, read on the forward strand.
CGAAACCCGCGCGGCCGATGCTTCCCGGCGGCAGGCGCTCGCCGACGCACAAATCCTCGAATTGGCGCGGCTGGGCGCGCGGGCGCGGGAGCTGTTTTCCGGTCCGCAGGACATCGAATGGGCGCTGGCGGGGGGGAAGTTCTTCCTCCTGCAATCGCGCCCGATCACCTCGCTGTTTCCCGTTCCGGCGGAACTGGAAGGCGGCCCCCTGAAGACGCTGTTTTCCTTCGGCGCGGTGCAGGGAATGCTCGACCCGATGACGCCGCTGGGCCGCGATTCGATGAGGATGATCTTCGCCATCGGCGCCCGCATATTCGGCGTGCGCCTCACCGTGGAAACGCAGGCCATCCTGTACGAGGCCGGCGAGCGGCTGTGGATCGACTTCACGCCGGTCCTGCGGAATCCGATCGGCCGCCGGATCATGCCCTATGTGATGTCGATGGTCGAACCGAGCATCGGCCAGGCGCTGCGGCAAATCCAGGACGAACCGGCGCTGCAGCCGGGCCGGGCTCCGATCAGCCCGCGGGCCGCGTTCCGGCTGGCTCGGTTCATCGCTCCGATGGGACGCAACCTGGCGCTTAACCTGCTCGCGCCGCGGACCCGCCGCGAATACATCGTGGCGGGGGGCGAACGGCTGCTGGAGGAGATGGACCGGCGCATTGCGGCCCTGGCGGGCGACCGCCGGCGCCGTCTGGCTTTGGCGGCGGATTTGTTGCCGGGCATGGCGGACGGAGAGCTGCCCCGCAAACTGCTGTTGTTCGTCTCGGGCGTGGCGGCGGGGATGGCTTCCTGGAACTATGTGAACCTGATCGCGCGCAAGGCGATGGAGGATCCGGCCGAAAGGGGGCGCATCCAGGATCTCATCTTGCAGATCACGCGCGGGATGCCGTACAACCCGACGACGGAGATGGACCTCGCCCTGTGGGAGATGGCCAGGGACATCCGGCGCGACGCGCAGGCCCGCCGCGCAGTGGAAAACGGACGGGCGGAGGAGCTGGCCGCTCTCTTCGTCGAGGGCAAGCTGCCGGCGGCGGTGATGCGGACAGTGGAACGGTTCCTCGAAATCTACGGCGGACGCGGGCTGGGGGAGATCGACATCGGGCGCGAGCGCTGGGCGGAGGATCCGACCCATGTGTTCGAGATGCTGATCAACTTCCTGCAGATCGAAGACGAAGACCGGGCTCCGGACGCGGTGTTCGCGCGCTCGGCCCGTTCGGCCGAGCAGGCGGTGGACGAGCTGGCGGCGGCGGTGCGCGGAACGCGCGGCGGACGGATCAAGGCGCGCCTGGTCCGCCTGTTCGCCGGGCGGGCGCGCCAGTTGATGGGCGCGCGCGAAAGCCCCAAATTCTTCGCGGTGCGGATGATGTACAAGATCCGCCGCGAGCTGCTGCGGATCGGACGGGAGTTCGCCGCGGCGGGCGAGCTGGAGCGGGCGGACGACCTGTTCTACCTGACGACGGCGGAATTGCGGGCTTTCGCCGAAGGCGTCGGCCGCCCGTGGCGGGAGATAATCGCACAGCGCAGGGAAGCCCACCGGCGCGAAATCCGGCGCCGCCAAATTCCGCGCCTGCTGCTCTCCGACGGCCGCGCCTTCTACGAGGGCATCAGCGATGCGTCCCCCGCCGACGGCCGCATCGTCGGCAGCCCGGTCTCGCCGGGCGTCGCCGAGGGACGCGTGCGCGTGGTCCGCGATCCGCGGACGGCGGGCCTCCAACCGGGCGAGATCCTGGTCTGCCCGGGCACCGATCCCTCCTGGACGCCGCTGTTCCTCTCGGCCGGAGCGCTGGTGATGGAGGTGGGCGGGATGATGACCCACGGCTCGGTCGTGGCCCGCGAATACGGCATTCCCGGGGTGGTTGGGGTCAACGCCGCGACGACCCGGCTGAAAACCGGCCAGCGTGTGCGGGTGGACGGCTCGCGGGGTGTGGTGGAGGTGCTGGGGGAGGAGGAGTAGGGTTCCGACCATCGGCGATCGACCATCGACCATCGACAACCCCGAACATAGACGATGGACCATGGGCGGGGGGATCGGCATTGCCTTGCCATATTTTCGCTACAATGTCACAGACGGACCGCCGGTTCGGCCTCTGTTGCGCCGCAAGCGGCGGAAGGCGTAGAGTGGCCGATATCCCGCCGTGAAGATCGGCATCTCCCGACGCGGTCCTGGGTTTTCGGGGATGGGGTGATTCGGCGTTTTCCAAAGGCCGTCTCGATATCGTTCATGAAAAAGAACCTTGCTTTGCTGTTGGCCTTCCTGGCGCTGTCCTTCCCGGCGGAAAGCGCGCACGCGCATCCCGCCGACATGTATTTCCATGCCTTTCACATCCAGCTTGCCGGCGAGGGCATGACCGTCCAATGGGACGTTAACACCGGTCCGTTGCTGGCTTCCTGGATCTGGAATCAAACCGATACCGATCTTGATGCCATGATCAGCCGGGAGGAGGCGGATGCCTGGGGCGCGGTCCTGGCCCCGCTGTTGGAGACGACCCTGGACGGAAAACCGTTTCCTTTGCATTTGGACGATGTGTACTTTCCCGCCCAGATCGAATACATGCAGGCCGGGATCGATTTTCCTTACCTGATCCTCTCCGCCGCCTGGCCGCAGGATATGGCGGACGAAGCCGCCCTGTCTTTCTACAGCAGCCTGGATGCGAAAAACGCCTCCAATTGGTTTGGGGTTTCCGCCCTCGATCCGGCCGCCTTCCGCAATCCCTTGCAGAGGACCTGCCGGCTGGAGATGGAGGTGGTTCGCAACCGGGAGGCGTTGCCGAAAGGCTCGACGGTGCTGATGTGCTGCGGGGGGATCA
>JBJYXS010000231.1:0-1762 GCA_046260075.1 Anaerolineales bacterium
ACGGCTGGATGGCATCAATTGGATGCACCGTGTCCATTCGAGGGGAATCCGCTACGCCTTGCGGGCCGAGGCATTGAATGGACAACTGCGGCTCATCCGCGCCCGGTTGGCCGCCCGGATCGTCTACCAGAGCGCTTTTGTCAGAGATTGGTGGCAGCGCTGGTATGGACAGGCGGCGGCGCCGGCGCGGGTCATCCACAACGGCGTGCCGCTGGATGCGTATTCCCCGCGGTCGGGGGAGCATGACGGTACGTTGCTGGTGGTGGAGGGCGCGCTCCACGACAACCCGCCGACTCGGAAAATCCTGCGCCAAGCCCACCGGGATCTTGTGCAGTCCGGCCGGCTTCGGCGTCTGGAGATCTTGGCCCGTGTCGATGAAAATTGGCGGAAGGACCTGGTCCGTCTCGACCCGCGGCCGGAAGGGATCGGACTGCGACCGCGGTCCGAGGTGAAGGAGCGGCAATCGGCGGCGGCGTTGTTTCTCTCGATGGAGATCAACCCGCCGTGTCCCAACGCGATCATCGAGGCGTTGGCGGCGGGCTTGCCGGTGTTGGCATTCGATACGGGAAGCGCGCGCGAGTTGATCGGCGCAGGGGGAGAAGTCATCCCGTATGCGGGCGACCCGTGGCGGTTGGAAATCCCGCGCAACCTCGATGCGATCGGACCGGCCGGAAGGCGGATCCTCGAACGGTGGCGGGAATATTCCGCACGGGCGCGGTCGGAATCCGAAAGCCGGTTCGATATCCGAACCGTCGGCCAAGCGTATCTGGAGGCGCTGTCACCCTAAACGATGAGGAATTCCTTGCCGAAGCGGGTGGGGATCCAGCAACGCGTCCTGCCGGCCTATCGGGCGGCTTTTTTCGATGCGCTGGCGCGGTCGCTGCCGGGCGGATTGTCGGTTTTCGCCGGGGCGCCGCGTCCGGGGGAGGGAATTCCTCAGGCGGAATCCCTGCGGATTGCGAAATGGGCCCGTGCAGAAAACCGCCACCTTGGATCGGGCGTATTCTCCGTCCTGTGGCAGAGCGGTGCGGGGGCGTGGAGAACGGCGGCGGACCTGCAGCTCCTCATCCTCGAAGCCAATCCCCGGTACCTTTCCAATGTGCTGCTGCGGAGGGGGATGCGCCGTATGAGACGTCCGGTGCTCGGATGGAGCCTTGGCCCGTCGCGGGCCGGGGGGTGGCTCTCCGGAAGGATGCGGTCCTACTATTCCGGATTCGACGCGATCATCGTGTACAGCCGGAACGGAGCCGATGCCTTCCGCCGTCTGGGAATCCCCGGAGAAAAGCTCTTCGTGGCTCCGAATGCCGTCGAATCCACTACTGCGGAAAATCTGCAAAAACAGTCGAACGCGCGGATCAAAGCGCGGGCCGTTTGGAGCTTGGATGACCGGCCGGTTGTGCTGTTTGTCGGCCGGCTGCAGAAGCGGAAACGGGTGGAAGCCCTGATTGCAGCCTGCGCCCGCGCTGAAACGGATTGCCGATTGCTGATTGTCGGCGACGGGCCGGACCGCGGCCGGTTGGAACGGATTGCCGGGGACCTCTTACCCGATGCGATATTCACGGGGGATTTGCGCGGGAACGCATTAGGAAGGTGTTTCCTGGCGGCCGACCTCTTCGTCCTTCCGGGTACCGGAGGTTTGGCGCTTCAGGAGGCCATGTTGTACGGCAAACCGGTCGCCGCGGCGGAGGCGGACGGCAGTCAGAGAGATCTCATCCGGGATGGTGAAAACGGCTGGCTGCTGCCTCCCGGGAACGACGAGGCC
>JBJYXS010000232.1:0-5705 GCA_046260075.1 Anaerolineales bacterium
TTGGAAAACGTTGCCGGTGGCGCCCTCGTGCCGCCCTCAAGGGCGGCGCTGGGATACAAATACTCCGGGCGTGCATCGCGGGCTGATAGGTTTTACTGGAATCAGCAAGTTACTATTCATGTTGACTGAGAAGAAAAAAGGGAAGGCATCTCGTAATTAATCCGTTACAAAACCCGAAATAAGAGGTACGCAGGATCAAACAAACCGTCTCATACGAGAACCGGCCATCGTCCATGGTCCCCCCGATAAAATCACTCGGGGGCAGGCGCGGTCCATCGTCCGCTTTTCCGTTCGTCGCTCGTCGCCCGTCGATCGTCGATGGTCTGCTATTCTGACCAAACAACGCATATTTAATGATATAAATAGCCATACATCGTGCGTTTCTGCCCGTTCCGGCCGGGGAGAAGGTTGGCGTCATCCGGCGGATGGAGAAGGCCGAAAGGACAGAACGGTGACCGATACCCCCGTCGAAACCCAGGAACAAAGCGAAGCCCAGGGAGCCGTCGTCCGCGTCGCCGGCGTGGTGGTCGACGTCGAGTTCCCCTCCGGCAACCTGCCGGGGATCTACAACGCCCTGCACGTCGAATCCGACCAACACCCCGGCCTGGTGCTCGAAGTCCAGGAGCACCTCGACGCCCAGACCGTGCGCACGATCGCGATGAGCAACACCGGCGGGCTGCGAAGGCGGATCCCGGTCCTGGATACCGGCCGGCCGATCCGCGTCCCGACCGGACGGTCGACCCTGGGGCGGATGTTCAACGTCCTCGGGCAGCCGATCGACGGCAAGCCGCGCCTAAAATCCGCCGCCGTCCATTCGATCCACGCCGGATCGCCCACCCTCCAGGAGCGGCGGGTGGCCGACGAGGTGATCGTCACCGGGATCAAGGCCGTCGACCTGCTCACCCCCTACCCGCGCGGCGGCAAGATCGGCCTGTTCGGCGGGGCGGGGGTCGGCAAGACCCTCCTGATGATCGAATTGATGCGCCACACCATCCGCGAACACTCGGGCATCGTCGTGTTCGCCGGGGTGGGCGAACGCAGCCGCGAAGGCAACGACCTGTGGCTGCAGATGAAGAAGAGCGGCGTGCTCGAGAGCACCATCCTGGTCTTCGGGCAGATGAACGAGCCCCCCGGGGCGCGGATGCGCGTGCCGCTGACCGCCCTGACGATGGCGGAGTACTTCCGCGACCGCGAACACCGCCCGATACTCCTGTTCGTCGACAACATCTACCGCTACGTGCAGGCCGGAGCCGAGGTCTCGGCCCTGCTGGGAAGGCTGCCCAGCGAGGTGGGCTACCAGCCGACCCTCGAGAGCGAGATGGGACGGCTGCAGGAGCGGATCACCACCACCGGGCGGGGCAGCATCACCGCCGTCCAGGCCGTGTACGTGCCGGCCGACGACATCACCGACCCGGGCGTGCGGGCCGCCTTCGCCCACCTCGACGCCTCGACGGTGCTTTCGCGCCGCCTGGCCGGCCAGGGACTCTATCCCTCGATCGACCCGCTCGAATCCAACAGCAACCTGCTCACCCCGGCCGCGGTCGGCGAGCGGCATTTTGCGATCGCGCGCGAAGTGATCGCCGTGCTCGCCCGCTACGAGGAGCTGCAGGACGTGATCGCCATCCTCGGGCTGGAGGAACTCAGTGACGAGGACCGCAGGACGGTCAACCGCGCCCGCAAGATCCAGCGCTTCCTGACCCAGCCGTTCTTCGTTTCCGAGCCCTACACCGGCATGCCCGGCCGCTACGTGGAATTGGAGGAAACCCTGCGGGGATTCGAGGAGATCCTGGACGGGCGCCACGACGATCGCCCGGAGCAGCACTTCTACATGGCGGGCACCATCGACGACGTCACCGCCAAGGCCCACCAGCCGAAGGGCGCCGCATGAACGGCCGGATGATCCTGGAGATCGTCACCCCGGAAGGCAGCCGCACGGTCGAGGACCTGACCGCGGTGGACGCGTTCCTCGTCGACGGCAGCATCGGTATCCGTCCGGGGCACTTTCCATTGCTGGGGGAAACCGATCCGCAGCCGATCGTCTGCCGGACGGCCGGCGGCCGGGAGGAGGAGGTGGCCCCCGGACAGGGGGTCTTCCTGGTGGCGGAGGACCGGGTGACGGTGCTATCCGTCCGTCCGCTGGCGGGCAGCCGCCCGAAACCGGTGCGCCTGCTGCGCAATTTGCGCAGGATTTCCGGAGGGCCGGGGGCGCAGGATGAAGAAGAAACCTGACCCCAACTTCTGGGCGAGCCTCTGGCGCGAGGCGCTGCTGGCCACCACCCTGGGCTGGGAGCTGGCGCTCCCGATCTTCGGCGGGGTTCTGGGCGGGTATTTTTTGGATAGGTTGCTGGGCACCGGGCATATTTTCACGCTGGGTTTGCTGTTCCTGGGGGTCGTGACCGGGTATTACAGCCTCTGGCGCTTCATCCAGCGGATCGAGAAAAAATCCAATCCGGACAGCGCAGGGGCGGAAGGGGAGGGGGAAACGGGGGAAGGAGAGGAAAAGGAAAAGCGATGATGCCGGTCGTCTTGTGGTTTTGTCTGGGAGCGTTGGCGGGCGGGTGGAGCGTCGGGAGCATCGAGCGGACCGTCGCTCGGCTCGATCCCGCCGTTCCCGGCAAGGCGCGGATCGTGCCGGGGATGATCCTGCGCTGGGCGGCGGCGGTTCTTTTGATCGCGTGCGCCCTGCGCGCCGGCGCCGTCTGCGGCTTGGCGGCCGCCGCCGGACACATCCTGGCCGGCCGGCTGGCGCTGGCGCGCGGGATCGGGAGGTTATAGATGGAAGGATTCCTGCCAACCGTCGCATTCACGGTCTTCGGCGTTCCCATCCGGGATACGGTCGTCGCCACCTGGGCGTTGATGGCCATACTGCTCGTTCTGGCGGTGGTGATCAACCGACGCAAACCCACCGCCTTGGAGATGCTGGTCGATTTCATCAACGATCTGGTCAGCGGGATCATCGGCCGCCCGGCCGTTCCCTACCTGGCCCTGTTGGGATCGCTGGCGATCTTCATCGCCGCGGCCAACGTGGTGGGCGTCGTGCCGTTCCTGGTTTCGCCCACCCGCGACATCAACACCCCGCTGGCCCTGGCGCTGGTGGTGTTCTTCTCGGTCCATTACTTCGGCATCCGCACGAAGGGATTGTTCCGCTACCTGAAGGAAATGGCTTCGCCGATATTCCTGCTGCCGCTGGAGATCATCTCGCAGATCAGCCGCACGATCTCGCTGACCCTGCGCCTGTTCGGCAACATCTTCAGCGCCGAGCTGATCCTGGCGATCGTCTTCCTCCTGGTGCCGCTGTTCGTGCCCCTGCCGCTGGCCGGGCTGGGGATCTTCACCGGGCTGCTGCAAGCTTACATCTTCACCGCGCTGGCGGCGGTGTACATCGGAGCCGGGATCGAAGCCGTCGAGACCGGCCGGAAAAAAGAGAAAGGATAAACCCTATGGCAGAGATGGATCCGAACACCCTGATCATCGTCATCACCATCCTCGTGGCCGGAGTGGGCATCGTCTTGGGCACGGCCATCCCGGCCCTGGCCGAGGGCCGCGCCGTCGAAAAGGCGCTGGAGAACATGGCCCGCCAGCCGTCGGTCGCGCGCGATATCCGCACCACGCTGCTGATTTCCATGGCGCTGCTCGAATCCACCGCGATCTACGTCTTGCTGGTGATGCTGATCCTGCTGTTCGCCAACCCGCTGATCGACAGGCTCCTATAGGAACGTTGCCATGCTCGACCTAGACCTGACTACCATCATCCTGGAGATCGTCAACTTCCTGGCCCTGAGCGTCTTGTTGTATTTCCTGCTCTTCCGCCCGGTTTTGCGGCGGGTGGAGGCCCGGGCGGCGGAAAAAGAGCGCGCCGAACGGGAGATGAAAAGCAACCTGGAGGAAACCGAGAAGCTGAAGGCCGAGGCCGAAACGCGCCTGGCCGAACTGGACGGCGAGATCGATAAACTGCTGGATAGGGCCCGCGAACAGATCGAGCGCGAACGCCGCCAGATGCTGGAGGGAATCCGGGCCGAGGCCGAACAGGCCCGCCGCGACGCCGAGGCCGACATCCGCCGCCTGCAGCGGCAGGAGCTGAAGGAACTCAACCGGCACGTGGTCGATGCGCTGATCGCCATGAGCGGCGAGATGATCGTGAAGATCGCGCCGCCCGAGGTCCACGACCGGCTGGTCCAGGAAGCCAGCGATTACGTCTGGGAGTTCGGCAAGGAAAAACCCCACGAGGTCGAAGCCCTGCGCCGCTCGCTGGGCGAACGGACCCCGACGGTGAACATCGTCTCGGCCCGGGCGCTCAACCCGGATCAGCAGCGCAGGCTGGCCAAGACCTTCCACGCGCTGACGGACCGCACCGTGAATTTCGAACTGGAAACCGATCCGAAGCTCTACGCCGGGGTCAGGGTGCGGGTGGGCGACATGCTGATCGACAACAGCATTTTGGCCCAGCTCGAGCGGGTCCGCTCCGAAACCGACGGCGGCCTGGCGGCGTTGATCCCCAATGAGTAAGGAGACCTGCTCGGCTCCCGCCGACGTCTGCTCGGCCGTCGAGCGCCTGGAGAGCGGCATCGATTGGCTGGCGGCTCCCGACGACCGGAAGCGGATCCGCGAACGCGCCCGCCGGCTGTGGAAGGGCACCCGGCCGATCGCGGAAGCCTCTCCCAGCTACCGCCGGCTGGCGATGCTCCTGCGGCTGCTGCGCCAGTCGATCCGCCGCCACGAAAGCCGGGTCCAGCACAAGGACGTCGGCACCGTCCAGCAAATCGGCAGCGGGGTGGCCAGCCTGTCGGGCCTGCGCCAGGTGGGCGTCGACGAACTGGTGGATTTTCCCACCGGGGTGCGGGGCCTGGTGCTTACCCTCGATCACGACCGCGTGCACGCCATCCTGCTGGGCAACGAAGAAGGCGTGCACGGCGGCGATTTGGTGGTGACCACCGGGGAGCGGCTGCGGGTACCGGTGGGATCCGACCTGGTCGGGCGGGTGCTCACCCCGTTGGGCGTTCCGGTCGACGGGCGCGGGCCGATCGAATCCTCCGACGAATACCTGCTGGAGCGGGAGGCTCCCGGGATCGTCGACCGGCAGCCCGTGTACCGGCCGCTGCAAACCGGGCTGAAGGTCATCGACGCGCTGCTGCCGATCGGCCGCGGCCAGCGCGAGCTGATCGTCGGCAACCGCCAGACCGGCAAGACCACCCTGGCGATCGACACCATCCTCAACCAGCGCGAGAGCAAAGTCCATTGCGTCTACGTGGCCGTCGGCCAAAAGCGATCCACCACCCTTTCGGTGATGCGCACCCTGCGCATGGAGGGGGCGATGGAATACACCACGGTGGTGGTCTCGACGCCCGACGACCCGCCGGCGCTGCGCTACCTGGCGCCCTACGCCGGCTGCTCGATTGCGGAATACATGACCCACCAGCTCAAGCGCGATACGCTGGTGATCTACGACGATCTCAACCGACACGCCGACGCCTACCGCGAGCTCAGCCTGCTGCTGCGCCGCCCGCCGGGCCGCGAGGCCTACCCCGGCGATATTTTCTTCCTGCATGCGCGGCTGCTGGAGCGCGCCTGCCAGCTTTCCGAAGAGGCCGGCGGCGGCTCGCTCACGGCGTTGCCGATCGTCGAGTTGCAGCGCGGCAACATCTCCTCCTACATCCCCACCAACCTGATCTCGATCACCGACGGGCAGATCGTGCTCGACAGCGACC
>JBJYXS010000233.1:0-2246 GCA_046260075.1 Anaerolineales bacterium
TTGGTTTTTTTCGTTGGGATGGATTAATGGAACAGGGCGCAGCGCCTGCCCTCGCGCCTGCCCTCGGTGTGAACTTCGCCGGGGGAAGCAAGGCGGTTCCGTGTTTTGGAACTGCCTTGGGTGCGTAGCGGGGGGCGCTGCGCCCCTACGAATCCGCCGCCGTATTCCACGATGTGGATAATGGCATGCGAATGATTTGGCATGGGTTGGTTTTTTTTCGTTGGGATGGATTAATGGAACAGGGCGCAGCAGCGCTGCGCCCCTACGATTGATTATGTGAATTGGAATGTTTGGTGCAGACCGAGGCGGTCCCGGCCAAGATCACGCCGGGATGACGGACCGCCTCGGTCTTAATCATCGTTTCGGTTTTCCGCGCGAACCGCCGCCGCTGCGGCTCCGTGACCGTCCGCTGCTCCGGCGGCCGGAACGCGGTCGCCCGCCGCTGGCGCTGCGTTTCGACCGGCCCTTGGCGCGCTCGGCGGGGGTCGGCGTTCCCTCCTCGGGCGGGATGAGCGGGGCGTGGAAGGTCTCCTGGTAGAAATCATCCAGCAGCATCGCCAGCAATTCCGGATCCTCGTCCTCTCCCAAAGCATGCGCCAGCGGCAGGAAGCGCCGCATGCGTTCGGCCTGCAGCTTGTCGCGGTTGCGCAGCTTGGCTTCCAGCAGGGCGGTGATCCGTTCGGAGACGACCGCCGCGACGTCTTCGTCGGTGGGCAGCGGGCGCTGCTGGAGCTGGATGGCGTAGCGCTTGGAGATCCGTTCCAGATCGCCGAGTTCGGCCCGGTTGACCAGCGAGATCGCGGTCCCGCCGCCGCCGGCCCGGCCCGTGCGCCCGGCGCGGTGGATGTAAGCTTCGGGATCGTCGGGCGGCTCGTACTGGAAGACGTGCGAAAGTTCGGGCAGGTCGATCCCGCGCGCGGCCACGTCGGTGGCCACCAGGAAGCGCAGGGAACCGCGCCGAACGCGCTCCATCACCTTCTCGCGGTCCTTCTGCGCCCGGTCGGAGGAGATGTCGTCGGCGTCGTAGCCGAAGCGCTGCAGCACGACGGTGATGTATTCGACGCGGACCTTGGTGTTGCAGAAGATCAGCGCCGAAATCGGATTCTCGGTTTCGATGATCCGCACCAGCGAGCGGTCCTTGTCCATCCCGGGCACCACGTAATAGACGTGCTCGACCTCGGTGACGTGGATGTGGTCGGAGGAAAGGTTGATGAAGCCCGGCTTGCGCAGGAACTGGTCGGCCAGGCGGATGACCGGCTGCGGGAAGGTGGCCGAGAACATGAAGCCGCTGACCGGCCGGTCGGGCAGGTAGGACTGCACCCGGAGCATGTCGGGGTAGAAGCCCATCGAGAGCATGCGGTCGGCTTCATCGAAAATAAGGAAGGAAAGATCGTCGAGTGCCATCGAGCGCCGCAGGAGGTGGTCGAGGATGCGGCCCGGCGTGCCGACGACGATGTGCGCGCCGGCTTTGAGGGCATCCAATTGCGGGCCGTAGCCCACCCCGCCGTAGACCGCGGCGCAGCGCGCGCCGGTTTCGCGCCCGAGCAGCTCGGCCTCCTCGCCCACCTGGCGGGCCAGTTCGCGGGTGGGCACCAGGATCAGCGCCTGGGTGGCGGGTTTGGCTGTATCCACGCGGGCCAGGATCGGGAGCAGGTAGGCGCCGGTCTTGCCGCTGCCGGTGCGGGATTGGATCATCATGTCGCGTCCGGCCAGGAGGTAGGGGACGGCGCGGGCCTGGACGGGCATCAGCTCCGACCAGCCGGCGCGCGCCGCGCCCGAGCGCAGGGATTCGGGCAGGTCGGCCAGCACGGCGGGCGGGAGTTCTTCGAAGGGGTGACCGGGAGCAGGTTGGTTGGTCATAAAGGATCAGCTTTCTATGCCGGGATAGGGCGCAGCGCCCCCCGCTTCGTATACACACAGGTTCACGAAGAGCGTGAAACCTGTGTACTACGCGAGGGCAAGCGCTACACCCCAACGATGGCGGATTGGATGGAGTATCCGTACGATTATGGCACGATCCGCGGGATGTGGCCAGTGTGGGAGGAAATGCGTGGGATGGGTGGCCATTTACACCGGGTTCGACGGATGATGAATGGTTCGTAGGGGCGCACAGCCCCCCGCTACGTATACGCACAGGTTCACGAAGAACGTGAAACCTGTGTACTACGCGAGGGCAGGCGCTGCGCCCCTGCGATGATCACCGAAATCCCCGGACGGGTTCACCGGTTTTCGGGGTCCATATCCCA
>JBJYXS010000234.1:0-5035 GCA_046260075.1 Anaerolineales bacterium
CGGATGTTGTCAGAAAAATCGGAGTTCTCAATCACCGCGTCAGCGGTGCCGGGTGCACCGGCGATGTCCCGTCCACTTCGCGCATTGACCCAGGAGAAGATGTGGTCGACATGCAGATCGCCCTTGGCATGGATACCGTGCAGGGGAAAAGGCATTACCGACAAACCGCGGAGGGTCACATCGGAGCCGGTCGCCGTTTCCAGCCCGCTGATCAACGGGGCGGCCGGGAGCGATCCGTCGATGACCATGATCGGCTCGAGGGTGTATCCGGGCTGCGTCGTGCCGTCGATGAACGGTTCTCCTGAGATAACGGGGAGCGCCGAATGGGGACGGATGCTGATGGCGGGATCGGGAAGGTCGAAGTGGATCGATTGAGGACCGGCCGGCGCGTTGACTTCCTCGAGCGCGGCGCGCAGCGTGCAATTGGGCGCTACCAGCGCGGTCCGGCAGTAACCGTCGCCGGGGTTGTCGTCTCCGGAATCGCCGGCGGCCAAGGCAAAAAACACCACGATCAATATCGTGTAAAGGATCCGGCGGATCGAAAAGCGGTCGCCGGGAAGCAGTATGCGGAATGGAAAATTGGCGGCCGGCCGGCGGCTGCTCGGAATAAATCGAAATGTGGGCGACGGTTTATATGGAAGGTGTTCCATTGTCCCCTTCCTGGCCGGTCGGCTTTGCGGATGAGCATAGACTTTTTCATAATACAGCAACCGGTTGGAGTCTCAAGCGTCCGATCCGCGGTGTGAATGATGTCCGGAGAATTTCTGGGGTATATCGCCTGAGGAAAACCACGGTATTGTTTCGTGGAACGGTGGATTACGGATAATCATGTTAATGATTAACGGCATACCGTCGCCGGACGTCAAATTCTGGACGGGATCCCGGGCATTGGAGGAACCGGAGGAAAGACAAACCCCCTTCCCGAACAACGGGAAGGGGGTTTGCGTGTATATAAAGAATCGGATCGGTTATTGCTGCGGTTTCAGGCACCGTCCCACGGTCACCATCCGGAAGACCGGACTGCGGGCGATCGGCTCGCCGTCCGGGCCGTTGGCGACGAACTGAATCGCCAGTACGGCAGCGTTGTTCCATTCCAGGATTTCGGTCGGGAAATCCTCACTGTACAGGGTGAGGGTGTACCAGCCGCCGCCCTGCGGGATCATGGAGAATCCCTCGCTCCATCCGGTCTGATTCGTGCCGTCCTTTTCCTCCAGGCGGTAGAACAGCCCGAGGGATTTCACGGCTTCCGCGGGAGAGACCATGACCTGGACGGTCACTTCCTTCGGCGAACAGGAACGGGCGTAGCGGTTGTAGATCAGCTCGCTGGAGAAGTTCACCGGATCGAACACGATGGCGGCCAGGGTAGGCGTGCCCGTCTCGGTCGGTGCGGACGTCGGGGTCGGGGTGAGGGTGACCGTCGGCGGGGTGGCGGTGGCGGGGGATTCGGCCTCGAAGGCGCCCATGTCGCAGTGCAGGCCCTGCGGGCGGGCCACGCCGCGCTGGTCGGCGAGCAGGCAGGTGGCGTCTTCGCCGGCGTCGAGGGCCGGGCTGCCGGGCAGCAGGGCGTGTGTTTTGGTGGGGCCGCCGTTGTCGGCCAGCGGACCGAGGGAAGCCGGCAGGCCGGAAAGGTCTCCCGTTCCGGCGAAGCCGCACGAAAACCCGTCGTCGAGGTTGTAGCCGAGCGAAGTAACGGGCAGGCCGCTGCAATTGTCCATGATGTTGTCGGACAGTACGGTATTGCGCAGCGTGACCAAGGAAGGATTTTCCACGTGTATGCCGCCGCCGTCGTTGGCGATATTTTCGGCGATGGTCACATTGTTGATCCCGAAGTTGCCGCTGCCAACCTCCAGTCCGCCGCCGGTGGTGGCCGCCGTGTTGCCGCTGATGGTCATGTTGAGCAGGTCGATTTTGACCGCGGCCAACCCCCACAGATACAGCCCGCCGCCGGAGGAGAGCGAGCTGTTGTCGGAGACGGTCGAGTTCTGCAGCACCGCCGAGATGTTGTAGGCGGAGATTCCCCCGCCGGCATGGCCGTAACTGTTGTTCCTGACTTCGCTCTGGTCCATGGCCAACGTGCCGCCGTTCATGCGGATCCCGCTGCCCAGGTTGTTGCTGATGGTGGACAGGGTGATGTCGAGGTCGGCGTTGATGGCGCCGATACCGGCCAATCCGTTCGATGCGATTCTGGAACGGGTGATGATGATATTCGCCACGCTGCCGGAGACGAAGGATTCGATCCCCGAAAGGGTGTTGGCGGCGACCGTGCTGTCCAGCAGGCGGACTTCACCGGCGTCGTTGAAGATGCCGTCGCCGGCGTTGCCCTCGATATACGAGTCGGAGATATTCAGGTTATTCATGTTGTAGACGCCGCCGCCCAGGCCGTGGGTGGCGGGGTCGAAATTGGCGGTGTTCCCGGAGCCGGGCCGGCCGATTTCAGTGCTGCTTTCCACCCACAGGGTCGGGTTGTTGTTGACGTTGACGAACACCCCGCCGCCGTGGCGGTCGGCGACGTTGTTGATCAGAAGACTCGACGCCAGGTGGGAGGTGCCGGCGTCGATGTAGATCCCGCCCCCGTCGTATGCGGAGTTGCCGTCGAAGGTGCAATCCATAACCAGCATCATCGTTCCCGGCAAACCCCATAAATACAGCCCGCCGCCGTTTTGATCGCTGGTGTTGCCGGTGATGGTGGTGTTGCGGATGCTCGGGTCGCCCGCCATCGAGAGGAAGATCCCGGCGCCGTCGTTGGACGATGTGTTGTCGGCGACCCCGCCGTTTTCCAAATCGAGCGATCCGCCCGTCACCCGCAGCCCGCCGCCGGTGTTGCGGTCCATGGTGACGGAGTCCATGGCGAAGCGGGTGTTGATCCCGGCCACGCCGGCATCGCCGTTTTCAAAAACGGTCGAATGCAATATCGTCAGATCGATCCCGCCGGCGGCGGCGAAGGAATCCACCCCGTTGAGCGCATTGGCGGCGATCTCCATGTGATCCAGGAGGAGATTGCCTGTGTTTGCGATACCGTTCCCGGAAAAACGCAACACCTGCAAGCCTTTGATGGTGGCATCTTTGCCGGCTGCGAGTCGGAAGCCGTCGACCGGGGGAGGCGTGACCATCAAGGAGCCGTCCACGTGCACGACCGGCTTGCCGCCGTCGAACCCGGGCTGCGAGGTTCCGTCGATGACCACCGGATCGGTGATCTCCGGCAGCGGGGAGAGGGGGTAGATGTAATGATCCCCATCGTTGAGGTCGAAGAGGATGGTCTGCGATCCGGCCAGGGCGTTGGCTTCCTCCATCGCGGCCCGCAGGGTGCATGCCGACGGCGAAGCGGCGATCCGGCACTTGCCGTCGCCGGGACTCGTATCCCCGGCGTCACCGCTGTTGTTGACCGTGAAGGCGGCCGGCGGGGCGCATCCGGCCAAGGCTATCAAAAGCATCAATCCCAACGGAGCAAGCAGTATTTTGTACGCCCGTAACGCCGGGATATGCAGAAGGTTCGTGAATTTCATGGTCTTCTCCTCTCGTCGGCCGTGGTTCCCGGGGCCGAATTCCCTGATTTGTCCTATTTTCAGTCTGATTGTATATCGAAAAACCCATCGGGAGCCGCGGATGGAGGATGATTGGATATTTTGTGGAGGTTTCCGTGCAGCTGCGAAGAAGGCAAGGCCTTGCCGGCGCCGCCGGCCGGCTTTACGATTCCGCCGGTGAATCGACCGGCTTTTTGCGGGCGCCCGCCGAACAGATTCCCGGCGGATAAGGACGTGCTACGTTCCCCAGTCCCGCAGGTAGAGGAAGTCGTACCCGACGGTGCGGTGGCTGAGTTTGGCGATCGGTGGCAGGACCCGCTTGAACTGGTTGCGGCGGACGATGTCGACCACGCGTTCGACGAAATCCTTTTTAAAACCCGCTTCCGTGCATTCTTCCGGTCTGTAGCGTTCGTCGACCAGGAGATAGAGCAGTTTGTCGACGTCCTCGTAGGTGAAGCCGAGTTCGCCTTCGTCGGTCTGCCCGGTCCACAGATCGGCCGTCGGCGGCTTGGCGACGATTTCCTCCGGCACGCCCACCGCGCGGGCCAGCTGCCGGATCTGGGTTTTGTATAGATCGCCCAACGGGTTGAGCGCGCAGGCGGAATCGCCGTAGAGAGTCGTGTAGCCGAGCATGATCTCCGTCTTGTTGCCGGTGCCGACCACCAGGCCGCCTATCTCCGCCGATTGGTCGTAGAGGATGATCATCCGCTCGCGGGCCATGATATTTCCCTTGCGGCGCGAGTCCATTGCGGGGAATTGCTCGAACAGCGGTTCGACCATCGGGGTGATGTCGACGGTCTTGGATTTCACGCCGGTGGCCTCGATGACGAGCTGGGCGTGGCGCAGGGAATCCGGCGAAGACTGCTTGTAGGGCATGCGCACGGCGAGGACATTTTCCGGCCCCAGACCTTCCGCGGCCAGAAAGCACGAGAGGGCGGAATCCACGCCGCCCGAGACTCCGACCACGGCATGCTTAAGCCCGGTGCGGGTGATCTCCTCGCGCAGGAAGGAGGAAAGGATCTTGCGCGCCAGGTCGGTGTTGATCTCCAGAAGGCCGGTTACGTCGATCATGTCGTCCCTCGTCATCGCAGGTTGGTCGTGCGGGCGGGTTCGGAAAGGATCCGCTCCAGCTCGCGTTGCATCAGCGCGGTGCGTTCGTCGCGCAGCAGGGGCAGCCGGGCGCGGGTGCGGTGCAATTGATTGAGGTCGAGTTCGCAGACGGTGAGCGCCTCTTCGTGATACGGCCCCTTGGCGATCTGCCGGCCATTCGGATCGAACACCATCGCTCCCCCCCAGAAGTTCAGCCCGTCCTCGAAACCCACCTTGTTGGTGTGGGCGACGAAGGCGGTGAAGATGTTGGCGTAACCGCGGTTGACGCGCTCGACCCAGCGCGCGGTCTGCAGTTCGGCGCCCGCCCCCAGGCCGCGGCCGGGCGAGGAGGACATGAACAGGAACAGATCCGCGCCGTCGAGCCACAGCAGGTAGGGCGGGGAGGCGTGCCAGAAATCCTCGCA
>JBJYXS010000235.1:0-15737 GCA_046260075.1 Anaerolineales bacterium
AACCCCTGAAGATGATCGACATAATAGGTTTGGATGCGGATTGTTTTAACGAGATGGTCTTTTCTCCGGACGGTACGATAATAGCCTGTTCCACCTTCAAAGACACCGTCGCACTTCTAGATACCGCCTACGGCGGTATTCTCCGCATCCTGGACCCTGAACAAGGACAGATAGATAACATTATGTTCTTACCGGATGGAAAAACCGTCGCATCCATGGGCGGCGGATGCGCAATCCTTTGGGATATCGAAAGCGGCGGCCGCCTTCATAATTATTGCCCATACGGAACGATCGCCTGGTCGCCGACGGGCAAGGTGATAGCGTCGACGGGCCCCCTGGACAGCATTAATCTCTGGGATCCGGCGAGCGGCGAACTGCTGCGGACGATTGCGGATCCTGACCACGTTTTCATCGCTAAAGATTTTAATGAATTGCTATTCCTTGGCGACGACGACCATCTCGTGGGACTTTCTCATTACGGCCCGGTCATCGCATGGGATCTGGCAAGCGGCAGGGTAATCCGGATGATGGAGGATTTTTCGAATTGGGCGGATTTTCTCGGATTTTCCCCGGACGGACGTTCACTCGCAATCACTTCGTATAGTGGATTCTTCAGCTGGGAAGTCCCACAACGCGAAAAACCTCCCTCCGCCCCGAACCTCCTTTTCCGTTTGGAGAATATAAAAAGCGGCGTCCTCTCGCCGAACGGAGGATTTTTAACACAAATATCCTCCGAAGATAAACAAAAAACCATAACGTTGCTGGATCTTCCCACTGGAACACCGGTTTGGTCTCGTATCGTCCAATCGCGGGGGTTGAGCACGGTTTTCTCGCCGGATGGAGAAATCCTTGCGTCGGTGGATTTCGACGGGGAAATCATCTTTTGGCGGGCCGCCGACGGCGGGCGGATCCGGATGGTCGGCTTTCCGGAGGGATTCATAAACGACGTCGCATTCAGCAACGACGGCTCCCGATTCGCTGCCGCGTCACGGGAAGGGGTCGTAAGGGTGTGGGACACGGCGAGCGGAAAGAACATCGCCACCTTCGTCGACGAAGGATATCGGTCGTCGAATCTCTGCCTGGTTTTTTCTCCGGTCGGCAACGATCTTTTTTTCCTCATCAGGGATTTCCGCATCATGAAATGGGATGGGATTCCCGGACATTCGGCCGTCGTAGACAGGGAATTGGTGAAAGGCCCGCTGTTTTCCGCAAGGACTTTATTGAGCATATCTCCCGACGGGCAATGGTTCGCGGTAGTTTTTCGGGAATCAGGATCAATAGCCGGCAGTAAAAGCGTTATCCGGATTTTTCCATTAGCCGATAGAAGCACGGACCAGGTAACCGTCGGATCCCACAATTCGACAATTTCGCAAATCGGGTTTTCCCCGGACGGGAAAACCCTGGCTTCCAGTTCCTCCGACGGGACGGTGGTATTGTGGGATATAGAGGATGCGATATCGCAGGAGTGATGCCTTCCCTCCTCATCCCCACCTCTCCATCACAACGCCGGGAGGCATCCCGGCGCTGGAAAACAAAGTCCTCCCCGGCGGGATTGCCCGGGGAGGATTGCCATTCGCCCCGAAGGGGCATTGTATATCAGCGCGGGTACTGGCGCCCGCGCAATAGCCGATCGCGCCTGACCCCCATATCCCCGTTTCGCCATGTGAACTGGGGGAACGTGCACTTGGGAGGATGGGATCACCCCTCCATCACCTGCCGCACCTGTTCGGCGGTGAGCTTGCCCTGGGATTGCCAGATCGGCAGCAGGTCGCGCAGCCGGGCGGCGGAATGCAGCCGCAGGCCGGCCGCCGTCAGGCTCTCGGCGCCGCCGGATTCGCGGTCGACCAGCACCGCCAGGTCCTCCACCACAAGCCCCGCTCCGCGCAGCTTTTCCAGCGCTTCGAGCTTGGCTCCGCCGGTGGTGATCACGTCGTCGACCATCGCGATCCGCTCACCTTTCTTGGGCGCGCCCTCGATCTGGGCCTTGGTCCCGTAGGCCTTGGCCTCCTTGCGCGCATAGATCATCGGCCAGCCGGTCTGCAGGCTGATCGCGGTGGCGATCGGCAGGGCGGCGTAGGGCAGCCCGGCGATTCGGTCGAACGTCAATCCCTTCAGCAGCGGAACGTAGGCCGCCGCCGCGCGGGCCAGCATCTCCGGATGCGCAATCAGCTGCCGCAAATCCAGATAGATCGGCGATTGTTTGCCGGATTTAAGCGTGAAGTCGCCGAACTTGACGCAGCCCGAGGCGCTGAGGACCTCGGCCACTTCCCGGTGAAGCGGCGAGGGACCGGCCGGCTTTTCCCGCGGAGAGTCCATCGCTTCGCGCATGGCCTTTACCAACTTCTCGGCTTCCTTCCGCGGATCCTTGGCCTGGGCCAGCGAACGCGAGACGTTGATCAGCATGCCCAGTCCGTCGGACCGCAAGCCGGCCGCCAGCGAGGCGTTCAGGTCGCCGCCCTGCGCCCCGACGCCGGGAACCAGCAGCCACATCTCCGGCGCCAGGGTTCGGACGCGGGCGATCGCCGCCGGATCGGTGGCGCCGACGACCAGGCCGACGTTGCCGCGTTTGTTCCACGTTTGCGCCAGTTCGACCACCCGCTCAAACAGCGGGATACCATCCACGTACCGCAGCTGCAACTCTGCCGCCCCCGGGTTCGAGGTGCGGCACAAAACAAACGCCCCGCATTCCTCTTTTTCCAGAAACGGCGCGATCGAATCCCCGCCCATGAGCGGATTTACGGTGACTGCATCCGCCTTCAGGGTTTCGAAAGCCATCCGTGCGTACGCTTTCGACGTGTCGCCTATGTCGCCGCGCTTGGCATCCAGGATCACCGGCGCGCCCCGATTGCGGCAATCATCGATCACCTCCACCAGCGCACGCATGCCCTCCGATCCGAACGCTTCAAAGAAGGCGATGTTGGGCTTGAAAGCCAGCGCCAAGTCCGCCGTCTCGCGGATGATGCGCAGGCAGAACTCCCTTGCCGCGGTGGCGGTGGACGAGGACAACAGGTTCGGGTGCGGATCCAGCCCGACGCAGAGCTGGGAACGGACGGTTCGCGCCCGGGTATCCAGCAGGGTGGAAAAAGATGGCATGGTCAGGTTTTTTCTCCTTAGGCCTTCCCCAGCACCATCGCCAGCAGCGCCATGCGGGTGTAGAGGCCGTATTCCATCTGGCGGAAGTAGGCCGCGCGCGGATCGTCGTCAAGTTCCATCGCGATCTCCCCGACCCGCGGCAGCGGGTGCATCACGATCATCTCGTCCTTGGCGGCCTTTAATGTTTCGGGCGCGATCACGTAGGCGCCCTTCACGGATTCGTATACCTTGGGATCCTCGAAACGTTCCTTCTGGACGCGGGTCACGTACAGCACGTCGGTATCGGGCAGGACGCCCTCCAGCGAGGCGTGTTCCTCGATCGACATTCCCTTTCCCTTCAACTCCTTCACCAGGTCGGGCGGCATGCGCAGGATGTCCGGCGAGACGCAGTGCAACCGGGTGTGGAACCGGGAGAGCAGGCGCGAGAGCGAATGCACGGTGCGGCCGTACTTCAGGTCGCCCAGCATCGTCACCGTGAGCTCGTCGGTGCGGCCGAGTTCCTCGCGGACGGTGAAGAGATCCAACAGCGCCTGGGTGGGATGTTCGCCCACGCCGTCGCCGGCGTTGATGATCGGTTTGCGGCTGTATTTGGCGGCGGTCGCCGCGGCCCCCACCTCCGGATGGCGGATGACGATCACGTCGGCGTAGGATTCGAGTGTGCGGACGGTGTCGGGCAGGGATTCGCCCTTGGCCACCGAGGAATAGCGCACCTCGTTGATCGGGATCACGTTGCCCCCCAACCGCTGCATGGCCGCCATGAAGGAGGAGGACGTGCGGGTCGATGGCTCGTAGAACAGGTTGGCCAGGATCTTCCCCTTCAGCAGGTCGAAGGTGCCGATGTGTTCGACCATCGAGCGCATTTCCTCGGCCACGCCGAAGACATACTCCAGCGCCTCCCGGTCGAATTGGGCGACCGAGAGGACGTCCATGCCGTAATACGGCGTTTGGCGCATGTCTCCGAAGGGCAGATGGGGGCTCTTCTCGCGCCGCTGGGCGGGTGGAACGTAAGTCGACATGACGGTATCCTTTCCGGGCGGTTCGGCCCGAGCGCTCTACATGGGTATCGGCCGCAACGGTTCGGCCGGCAGGCTCCATCCGATGAGGTTGCGGCCGAAACCGGGCCGGGCCAGGACGTCCGGCTCCCGGTACACCGGTTCGCCGCGTATCTCCACCAAAACGACCTTCCCGCGGGCCGTCATCCCCTCGAACGGAGTCCATGCGCAGCGTGTTTTCAGAAAATCCCCGCGGACCGTCCAGCGCGCATCCAGATCCACCTGGATCATGGTCGATAGCTGTTCGGGAAGCTGGAAGATCCTGCGCGGATTATCGTACATCCGCTTCAGCAGGACTTCGACGGTCAGGCGGCCGTCGTGGACCGCCGCCAGCATGAGTCCCAGCGCCGTCTCCAGGCCGGGGAATCCCGGGGGCGGATTCTCCCCGTCCTTTTCGGTCAGTGTGTGGGGCGCGTGGTCGGTGGCGAAGCAATCGATGACCGCCAGATTTTCCCACAGAGCCTTCTGATCGGCCTTGGATGCCAGCCGGGGCCGCACCTCAGCCCGCCCGGCCCCGATGCGCGGGATATCGTCCTCGGCGAGGAAGAGATGATGCGGGGTGACCTCGCAGGTGACGGGCAGCCCTTTTTCCTTGGCGGCTTTTATCAGCAGGATTTCTTCCCGGCGGCTGACGTGCGCAATATGGACGCTGCGCTTATGCTTGGCGGCCAGCACGATGGCCACCGGGATGTTCCACCCTTCGGCGTGCACGACGACCGGTTTTTCGAGGGGCCAGTTGGCCAGGTGATCCGCGATTTCCCGCCGGCTCTTCAACTGCAGCGGGCCGAAGGTCCGGTCGAGGTACATCTTCAGACCGACGGCCTTGGGGGCCAGCCGCGCGGCGGCCTCCACGTTTCCGCTCCCGGCTCCGACGAACAGGCCGTAATCGCAGAGCGCCTTCTTGTGCGCGGCTCCCTCCGCCAGATCATAACTCGCCGGGTCGGTCAGCGGCGGATCGGTGTTGGGCATCGCCAGGACGCAGGTAAAGCCTCCGGCCAAGGCCGCGGCGGTCCCGCTCTGCCAATCCTCCTTGTGAGTTTGCCCCGGCTCGCGCATGTGGACGTGCGGGTCGATCAGGCCCGGAAGGGTGAGCATCATAGCGCACCTCCGGCGAAAAGAAAAAAGAGAGCCGCCGGGCTCTCTTTCGGGTGGAAAAACACCGCGCCCGCTCGGGGGACGATCCCCTTTCGGGCGCCGGGCGTTGCGGTTTGCTGTCGATGGGTCATTCCGGTTGAATTATAGACAGAATCGGCCAACCGTCAAGCGGCCGCCTACCCTTCCCCGCGCATTTTCCTTTTTAATTCCCCGGGCCGGAACGGCCGGTCGTCCTTCTCCAAACTGACGCCCGTCACCCACGCCACCGCCCGCATCCAACTGTCGCCTTCGGCGCCCATTTCTTCCTTGGTATGGCGGTAATCGGATTTGCGGATGAATTCCTTTAACTCCGCCAGCAATTTTTCCGCTCGCCGCAACCCGTGCCGCCGCAGCACAGCGCCGGCCGCCTCATCCGCGCCGATCCGCAGCGCGCACTCGAGATGGTAGAGGCAAAAACCGTCGGATCCTTCGACCGCCTCGGTCAGGCGCTCGTCGCCCGCGCCCAGCATGGTCACCAGCGTGTGCAACACCCCCTCCTCGGTTTCGCGTTCCACCTTGCACGCCAGGCAATCCGGATTGTCGTTCCGGCCGAGGGACGCCTTGCGCCGCTTCGCAGCGAACGGGTTCAGGGAAAGGCCGCCCCCGCGGACCGCCTTCCCCGATTTCAGCTCCTGGGCCGCGTCCTCGATCAGCCGGTTGTAGAGGATCGCCACGCCGAGCGCCGAACCCCAGGGGATGCGCAGCAGCATTCCGGCGTGCCGGCGGCAATACCCGCCGGTTTCGGCAAAGAGGTTCTGAGCGTGGGGATCGGTGACCAGGCCGTAGAGCGCATGGTCGATGTAATGCATGGGTTTGCGCCTGACCAGTTCGCAGGCCGGGCAAAGGCCCTGGGCAAGCAGTTCGAGGATGTCGAAATAGAAAGCGGGGCTTTCGGTCATGACGGAGCCTTTGGCGGCGCTTGTACTTCAGGATACGGTACTTTGTTCACTGGAATTATACAATCGGCGGCATGTTTCCTCCGCTTTCCCCTTGCCTCCACCCGCCGTGTGCGCTTCCTGTGCGCATTTTCCCAATTCCTTTTTATCCCTGACCAATCGTAGCCGTCCGGCCTTCCCCTTCTAATGCGGCCTCTCCTCCCACTCCTCCCCTTCCCTTTTACGTCCCCCGGCCGTCTCCTGACCCAGCCTCGCCTATCCTCCGAATCACCGAATCTACATCTTCAATAACCTCTTCGTTTGTGAATCGAACAATACGAAAACCCATCCCGTGGAGAATGGTATCCCGTTCAACGTCCAATCCCGGATTGCGGCGGTGAACGGGACCATCTACTATAACAATGAGACCGGCTTGATGACAATAGAAATCAACGATAAATCCCGCAATGATCTGCTGCCTGCGGAAATGATGACCTCCAAGCCGATTTCCCCGTAATCGGGACCAGAGGAAACGCTCCGCTGGAGTCATTCGGCGTCGTAATAATTTTGATTCCAAATATTTGGATTCGTGGATTTTCTGCCCGGAGCAGACGTTCCGCGGCATATGCCTCCCCCTGGTAACGGCATCCGGGCCCGCCTTATAGCCAGGCGGGCGGAAGGCGTCAAACCCCGATTACCCGTTTTCCGCGGCCAGCTTGGCCAGGGTTTCGAACATTTCCGCCACGCCTTCGCCGGACTGGGCGCTGGTTTCCACGTACTGGGCGCCGATCGAATCGGCGAATGCCTTTCCCGCCCCGCGCTCCGACACCAGGTCGAGTTTGTTGCCCACCACCAGGATCTTGGTGCCCTTGGCGTTGGCCGACGCCTCCGCCTGCCAGGCGGCGAGGTGTTCGAGCGTCTCCGGCGCGGAAAGATCGAACACCAGCGCGGTCGCCCGGCTGCCGCGGTACATCCCGGTGCGGACGACCTCGAACCGGGCCTGGCCGGCCATGTCCCAGATCGAGAGCTTGACCTTCCCGGAAGGCAGTTCCACTACTTTCGTCTGGAAGTCCACGCCGATGGTGGCCACGCGGGATTGTTCGAATTTGCCTTCGCAATAGCGGCGGATCAGCGAAGTCTTTCCGACGGCTTCGTCGCCGCCCACCGACACTTTGTACAGCGGTATATCCGACATGCTCCAGGCTCCTTCGGCCGCCCCGCCGCACGCGGGCGGGGATTTATTGCAGGTAATATTCGTGCGGGAAGACCAATCCTTCGACGCTGATCGGCGACTTCAGCAGGCGCGGCTTGTTGGCGCGTTCGAAGAACAGGTGCGTCTCCTCGAGCAGCTGCAGCTGGCGGGTGGCCGGTTCGGTGTTGTAGAGCGCGATCAGCGTGGTCAGCTGGCCGGAAACGAAGCACACCCAGCGGCCGCTTTCGATCTGGGTCGAACGCATCCGCGAGCCGAAGATCTCGCGCGTGGCTTCGCGGTACGATGAGAGCATCGGCACCATCAGCGCCGGATCGAGGTCGAACTTCCCCAGCGTGGTGATCGGCATCCCGGATTCGTTTTCATAGATGGAAAAGCCCAGGGCCTTGGCGTGGTGTTCGCGGCGGATGGCGATGCTCATCCCCTGGCTGACGGCTTGGCGCCACTTCTCGGGGGAGATTTCCATCATCCGTTCGATGGCCGACCGCTGCTGCTGATAATGTTCGTACAGGTGGACGAAGGTGGCGCGGTTCACTTCGCCGCGGGCGAAATCCTCACCCAGTTTGTTGATTTTATTCTGCACGTCCCGCAGGTGCTTGTCCGCGTCGATGCGCGAATCGCTCACCGCGGAGGAATCCAGCCCCGGCGCCGGGACGGCGGCGGACGTCACCGCGGGAGGCCGCGGCGTTTGCGCCGCGGGAGAGGGTTTTTCCGGTTTGGAGAAGAACCGCTTTAACCAATTCATGAATCGCCGTCCATTTCGGATAATCGGATTATATCCTATCCATCGGATAGAAAAAAACGGGGGTTATCCGCGGACCGGAAAAATGCGGCGACCCGCCGCGGGGACCAGTTATTTTCCCGTCACAAGGCTGCGGCGCTCCAGGAGCAGGACGTCCCGCCAGATTCCATTCATCCGGCCTATCCGCTCGCGACGGCCCACGACGCGGAATCCACACCTCCGATGAAGCGCCAGGCTGGCCGAATTTTCAGGGAAGATCCCGCTTTCCAAAGTCCAATACCCCCGGGCTTCGGATTCCGCGATCAGCGCGCCGAGCAGGGCTTTGCCGACGCCCCGTCCGCGTTGGGCCGCAGCGACATAGATGCTGAGTCCGGCCGCGCCGGTGTACACGCACCGGCCGGAAACCGGCGATAACGCCGCCCACCCGACGACCTTCCCATCGGATACGGCCGCCAGCCGCGCATCGCGCAGATGGGCGGAATCCCATGCCTCCCATCCGGGGGGTTCGGTTTCGAACGTCGCGTTTCCCGTGGCGATGCCTTCGGCGTAGATGGCCCGCACCGAGGGCCAGTCTTCCTTGCGGATCGGACGAATGTCCACCGAAATATTTACCGTTCCATCAGGAAATCCCATATGCGGGTCTTCGGTTCACCGGCGCCGCCGGAGGACGGCGGCGCATACACCCAGGAGGACGGCCGAAAGGCCGAAGAATGCTTCCAGATACGGCGCTGCGTCCGGAAGATCCGGAAGGGAAAACGACGGCCGCTCGGGTTCCGGTTCGGCGACGATC
Source organism: Anaerolineales bacterium (assembly GCA_046260075.1). GTDB lineage: Bacteria > Chloroflexota > Anaerolineae > Anaerolineales > RBG-16-64-43 > JAFGKK01. The sequence goes on from JBJYXS010000235.1 coordinate 8,897, forward strand.
TGCACCTCGCACCGTTCCATGTCCTGATCGGCGTTGATATCCCCGCCGCCGCATCCGTCGGTTTGGGCCTCCCCCGGTGCGCCGCCATTTGTCGCCGAAGACTCCCAGGAGCCGGGCCCGGCCTCTGTCGGTTCCGAACCGGCGCGGCCGCCGCCGCTCGCGTCCGCCTTCTCGCTCGCCGCTTCCGGCTGCATTATCTCGTCCGGCGGCCTGGCCTCAAACGCCTGCAGCGCCATCGGAACCGGAGCCAGTGTGGCCGCGGCGTGCCGGAATGCCCCGCGGGAATTCAGATCCAAGAAAGCCACCGTGACGAAGGCCAGGGAGGCCAGCGCCGAACCCCAGGCCAACCTCCGGGGTGAAAACGCCGCCCTCCTCCGGGGGACGGTTCCCGCCTGGGCCGGCGAAAGGGTCAGCGGGCGCGGCGGGGCAAGTTCCGGCAGCGAGCGGAGGGTTTCCCGGACCGTGCGCAGCTCCTCCAATTCCCGGCGGAGCGCCTCATCCCTCTCCAGGCGCCGCTCGAGTGCATCACGCTCCGCGCCCTCCAGCGATCCATCGAGGTAGGCGGAGAGGGATTCCAACAAGCGGGGGTCGGGCGGCGTACGGGGTATCATGCTTTGGCCTCACTCTTCAGACGGCGGGAAAGACGCGGAAGTTCCCCCTTTTGGTTCAAGCAATCGCGGAGATCGCCGCGGGCGCGGGCGACGCGGCTCTTCACCGTGCCCAGCGCGACCCGCAGGGCGCGGGCCGCCTCGGCGTACTCCAGAGCGTGCACGTCGACGAGCAGGATCGTGGCCCGCTGGTCGGGCGGCAGCTGCGCGATGCAATCCTCGATCGCCCGGCGCAGGTCGGCGCGCACCGCGGCCGCCTCCGGCCCCTCCGCCGGATCGGCCAGGATGGCGAGCGTATCCGCATCCCGGTCTTCCTCCGGGTCGCCGGTCATCCCTTCCAGCGAAACGGCCGGGCGGCGTTTGCGGCGCCGGAGTTCGTCGAGGCAGGCGTTGGCGACGATCCGCAGCAACCAGGAACGGAAGGAATCGCCCCGTATTTCCTTTAAATGCCGGTAGGCGGAAAGGAACGCCTGCTGGGCGGCGTCGGCGGCGGCTTCCGGTTCGCCGATCATCCGGTAGGCGAAGGAATAAGCGCGGCTCTGATGCATCCGGACCAGTCCGTTGAAGGCGTCCAGATCGCCGCCGCGTGCGGCTTGCAAGAGCTGTTTCTCATCCATCGGAAGACAATGATACCCGATTCTTCTGTTCCCCCCTCCCCCTTCCTTCCCCGCATAGAGCACGCGAGGACAGGCTCCGCGTTTACGAAGACCAGTAAACGGGGAAGGATTACCGCTTGGTCATGCAACACCCCCTCCTCTGTCCTCCCCCGCCAGGAACAACACCTGACGGGGGAGGATTTTCGCCTGTAATCCTCCCCCGTTATTCACTTTGTGAATAACGGGGGAGGACATAGGAGAGGGTACCAATGGTATAATCCGCTTGATTTTCGGTATTTAAGCCTTCCGCTCGGCACACGGCAACTCAGGAGATACTCCCTATGTCCGGCCATTCGAAGTGGTCCACCATCAAGCGTAAAAAAGGCGCCGCGGACGCGAAACGCGGCCAGCTGTTTACGCGCTTGGCGCGCGAGATCGTCCTGGCGGCGCGCGAAGGCGGCGGCGATCCGGAAAGCAACTTCAAATTGCGCCTGGCCATCGACAAAGCCCGCGCCAACAACATGCCCAAGGACAACGTCGAGCGGGCGATCAAACGCGGGACGGGGGAGGATAAAGAAGGCGGCGCGATCGAGCAGGTGACGTACGAAGGATACGCCCCCCACGGAATCGCCCTGATGATCGAGGTGGTAACCGACAACCGCAACCGCGCAGTGGCCGACGTGCGGAGGGTGCTGACCCGGGCCGGCGGCAGCCTGGGCGAGGGCGGATCGGTCGCCTGGCAGTTCTCCCGCAAAGCTTATTTTTCGATCCCGGCCAAGGGCCGTAATCCCGACGCGGTGTTCGAACTGGCGGTCGACGCCGGGGCCGACGACGTGCAGATCGGCAAGGACGCGATCGAAGTTTTCGCTCCGGTGGAATCCTTCAAGGCCATCAGCGAACGGCTGCGCCAGGAGGGGATCGCCCCGGAGGAATCCTCCCTGCGCATGGAGCCCAACCAGCACACCGAACTGGATCCGGAACAAACCGTCCAGGTCATGAAGGTCATTGAATCGCTCGAGGAATTGGACGACGTCAACGAGGTGTTTACCAACCTGATGGTGACCGACGAGGCGGTGGCGGCGATGGAAACCGCCGCCTAGGCGGGCAAGGCGCATGCGCGTCGTCGGCATAGATCCCGGAACGGCACGGACGGGATACGGTGTGATCGAGGAACGGGCCGGCCGCCTGGTCCTCATCCGCTACGGGACGATCTGCACGGCGCCCGACACGCCCATGCCGCGCCGCCTGCTGGCGCTTCACCAAGAACTCACCGGACTGCTGGCTCTCCACGCGCCCCAATCGGCGGCCGTGGAGAGTTTGTTTTTTCAGAAGAACGTCCGCACCGCCCTCTCGGTGGGTCAGGCGCGCGGCGTTGCGTTGATGGCCCTGGCCGAACACGGCGTGCCGGTCAGCGAATACACCCCGCCCGAAGTCAAGCAGGCGGTGACCGGATATGGCGGAGCCGATAAGGCTCAGGTGCAATCGATGGTCCAGGTCCTCCTGGGTCTGCCGGAGCCGCCCAAGCCGGACGACGCCGCGGACGCGCTGGCGGTGGCCATTTGCCATGTCCATTCGCAGAAAATCAACCGGCTGGCGGAGGCGCAATGATCGCATCCATTCGGGGCAACGTACAACAAACCGGCGATACCTGGGTGGTGATCGATCTCGGAGGATTGGGGGTGAAGGTTTCCGTTCCCGTCCCGCTGGCGGCCCGCTCCCGCGAGGGCCAGACCCTCGCCCTGTTCACCCACCTGCTGGTCCGCGAGGACGCGCTGGCCTTGTATGGATTTGAAACCCCCGACCAGCTCGCCTTCTTCGAGATGATCTTGGGGGTCAGCCGGATCGGCCCCAAGATCGCGCTCTCCCTGTTGTCTCACTTCTCCACCGACACGCTCCGCCAAGCCGTCGTGCGCGGAGCGCCGGAACGGATTTCGGGGATCCCCGGGGTCGGGAAAAAAACGGCCGAGAAGATCGTCTTTCATCTGAAGGATAAACTGGGCGGCGAGGCGGGAGTGGGCGTGCCGGGATGGAGCGAGAGCGACACCGAAGTGATCGCCGCGTTGACGGCGCTGGGGTATTCGATCGTCGAATCGCAGGCGGCCCTGCAGCGGCTTCCCGCCGACGCGCCCGACGACGCGGAAACCCGCCTGCGGCTGGCGCTGCAGGGTTTGGGAAAGTAGGAGATCCAGGAGTACCGCCCCCATGACCGCCGGATCCGCTCCCCAGAGGCGACCCCGCGTGGTCTTCCTCAACAACGAAATCCTGCCCTATCGGATTCCGCTGTTCCAGGCGCTGCACGAACGCGCCGACCTGGAAAGTTACGTCCTGTTCTCCACCCGGCGCAGCAGCGAACGGAAGTGGCGGATCGTCCCCGGCGAGCTGGGTTTCCCGCACCGCATACTGCCGGGCATCTGCCTGCATCCCCCCAAGGCCCACCTTTCCGAGAAGCGCTCCATTTACATCAATCCCACCCTGATCGCGGAATTGGCCCGGCTGCGTCCGGACGTCGTCGTCGCCTACGAATTCTCGGTCCCCTCCATGACGGCCTTGCTGTATGCCCGGATCACCGGCCGACCCCTGCTGATCTGGTCGGAGTGCACCGGTATCACGGACCGCCACCTGACCCGCGATCAACGCTGGGCGCGGCGGGTCCTCATCCCGCGGGCGCAGGGCTTCTTCGGCACCAGCCTTATGGCCTGCCGCAACCTCTTCGCTCTGGGAGCGCCGCCGGAACGCGTAACAGAGGCTCCCCAGGTACATCAAGTGAAATGGATCATGGGGCAAGCCGACCGCTTCCGCGGGATGTCCGAGGCGCCGGGGGAAACCGTGCTGTATGTCGGATCGCTCATCGAGCGCAAGGGAGTCGGACTCCTGCTGCGGGCGTTTGCCCGCGCAAGCGCGAACCGCCCTTCGATCCGGCTGCGGATTGTCGGTTCCGGGCCGCTGAAAAATCAATTGACCGAACAGGTCCGGCGACTCGGCCTGCAGAAACGGGTGGCATTCTCGGGTTTTATCCAGCCGGCCGATATCCCCCGGGAATACGCACGGGCCGACCTCTTCGTGCTGCCTTCCCTGGAGGACACCTTCGCCGTGGTCGTCGTCGAGGCGATGGCCTGCGGGATACCGGTCATCTGTTCGCCGTACGCGGGCGTCACCGCCTATATGAAAGACGGGCGGGATGCCTTCATCGTGGATCCGAACGACACCGACCTGCTGGCGCAGCGGATCACCCAAGCACTCGATGACCGTTCCCTGCGGGCCCGGTTTGTCGAGCGGGGCCGGAACATCGCGATGCGGTTCGAAGCGCGCTCGGTGGCGGAGGTGTTCGCCGGGGAAATCTTGCGGACCGCCGGCCGGAAAACCGCATGAAGGAAGTCCCCACCGTTACCGTCGTCGTTCCCACGAAAGACCGTCCGCAACATCTTGCCGTCTGCCTGGAAAGCCTTGCCCGGCAGGAGTATCCCCGGGGAAGCTGGCGGTTGGTGGTGGTCAACGACGGCGGCGCGGATCCTTCCGGCGTACTCCCCGCCCCCTCGCAGAACGTATTGCCCCTCACCCTGATCCAATCGCCGGCGTCCGGTCCGGCCGCCGCTCGGAACCGCGGCGCGGCGGCCGCCCGCACGGATCTGTTGATGTTCCTGGACGACGACTGCCGGGCGGCCCCCGCGTGGATCCGGGAGATGGCGGAGGGCATCAGCGCTTCGCCGTATCATGCTTGCATGGGGCGTATGCTCAACGGAAATCCACGCCGCTGGCCGGCGCGGGCCTACCAATACTTCATGGAATTCTACCGGGATTACGCCCGAATGCCGAACGGGGATCTCTACCTGGTGATGAGCAACAACGCCGTCTACCGGCGCGCCGCATTTGCGGAGCTGGGCGGATTCTGCGAGGAATTTCCCCACCCCGGGGCGGAGGATCTCGAACTCAGCCACCGCACCGCCGCCCATGGATTCCGCCAGGGGTACCTGCCGCGGGCCGTCCTGCATCACGTGCATTGCGCGACGGCGGCCGCCTATCTGCGGCAGCAATATCAATACGGCCACGGGTACGCGCAAATGAAAGAGGTCCTGGAACGGAAGGGGATCCCGATGCGGATCGGGCAGCGCCGCCGTCCGCAATTCCACCTCGCTCTGCTGCGCGCGATGGCGACCGGCGGGCCCGGAGTGCGGGCGGGCGCGCTGATCGGATGCGGAATCCTGGCGCATGCGCTGGGGATGCGGGTGCGGTTTTCCCCCTCGCCGTCCGGCCCACCCTCTTCGGCCGGAGACCCCGAATGAACGCCCCGGACGTCAGCATTCTGGTGGTCGCCTACAACCGCGCCCATACGCTGCCCGAGTGCCTCGACAGCATCCTGATGCAATCCTATCCTTCCAGGGAAGTCCTTCTGATCGATGACGGCTCCACCGACGGCACCGCAGGGGTGGCGCGATCCTACGGCGGAAAAATCGCTTACCATCGATTGAATCACGCCGGGCTGTCCCGGGCCCGCAATGCCGCCATCGCCCGTTCGCGCGGGCGATGGATCGCCTTCCTGGATTCCGACGACTATTATCTCTATCCGGACGTGATACGAGATTACATGGACCGGCTTCGACAGGATCCCGGGGTGGACGCGCTCTCCTCCGGCTGGAGGCTGGTCGACGAGACCGGCCGCCCCCTGGCGGACGTTCATCCATGGCAACAGGCGCCGGTTTTCGATCTGGAAGCCTGCCTGTATTGGAAACCCACTTTCCCCTCGTCGAAAATATTCCGGCGGAAAATTTTCGAGAAGGCCGGCGGTTTCGATCCGGAATTCGAATCCTCCATGGACACGGATTTTTTCTTCAGAATATTGCTGGCCGGGGCACGAATCGGCTGGCTGAAGAAAATCACCTGCTGCCTTCGGCAAAGCCCCGATTCCATGCTGGTCGACGCCCCCCGGGACGCCCGATATCTTCGGATGGCCCTCGACCGAACCTTCTCGTCGCCGAGTCTTTCCCGCCGCCTGAGATCCCACGAGCATGAGATCCGCTGCGCCACCGAGGTATGGCTGGCCTGGAACCTATGGTCGCGGGGATTCCCCTCCGCAGCCTCGGAATCCCTGCGGCAATCCCGCCGCCGCCGGCGGGAAGCCCCCCTCATCCAATTAATCCGCTGGTGGCGGTCTTTCCACCGGTCCGCATGCGCCGCCGGCGGCCGGCAGATCCAGCCGGAGGAATTTTTATCCCTTTCCCTTCCCGCCTTGTCACTCACCGGCAAAGAACAAGACCGGTGTTCCCTGTGGTTCCGCCGGCTCCATTCTCTGTGGAACAGGCTGCACGGATAAGCGACCGCAACTTCCGGCGGGCAGCCGGGCCGACGACAAAATCCACGGGAAACATCCGCAAATCCCCATAACAGTCCTTTTCCGGGCCGGCCTCCTCCCGGAGGATAAAACGTTTGCGCCAAAATCGAACGGGGCGATGGGCAAGGATGCGCGTATGGGATCGTTTGTCCCTTCGCCGCCCGGTCCGCAGCGATGAGTTGGTTACTTTCCAATCGGCAAGCTGGTAAAATCCAAGAGTCCGCTCCGCGGCCGGAAGGCAGAAGGAATGAACCGCGGAGGAGGATATGCCACTGATTTTTCCCGCGATGCAGGAGCCGGACTCCACAAAG
>JBJYXS010000236.1:0-5110 GCA_046260075.1 Anaerolineales bacterium
GGCTGCCGTGCCGACGCCGGGGCGGGGCGGAAAAAGGAGTAAAATTATTGGGCTCAATATGCACGGATCCGGACGGTGCGCAAAGGAGTAGAAAAGAGCGGATGATCAAGACGTTTCCCGTGCCGGGAACCGCCCTGGCCGATATCCTGGGCGAAGAATCCAAGCGCCGGGTGTTTCACGCCAACATCCGATTCGTCAACCGGTACGTGGTGTTCGCCTACCGCATCGGCCTGCTGCCCCTGCTGGGAGCCGGCGGCTCGATAATGCTGATCGGCACGGTGGGAAGGAAAACCGGCAAGCTGCGCTATTTCCCGGTTTCCTACATCGATCTCGGCGGGGAAAAGCTGCTCATTTCCGGATGGGGGGAAGACTCCAACTGGTACAAGAACATCGTCGCCAGTCCCGAAAACGTCAACTTGCAGGTCGGGTTTCAGCGGATCCGGGTAAAGCCGGTTTTCGTCGAAGCGGCGGAGAAAAAACTGGGAATCATCCGCAGGATCATCGAGGAAAAACCCGGGGACGCGAAACGGCTCTTCGGATGGGATCCGCAAACCGACCGGATGCAGGACGCGGATTTTTCCGCCATCCTGGAGAAGGCGTTGTTTGTGCGGTTCCTTCCCATTGACTAAACCGTTCTTGATCGCCCCGTCCGCGGCCGAAGGGACGGGGCGTTTTTTTCCATAGCCGTGGGTTCGTGAGAGATGGCGGAGAGGCCATGCGGCGGATTTCTCTCCGTGTATCGATTCGAGTAAAATGACGGAAATGCAATTGCTCCGCGCCGTGAAAACGCAGACGCACACCGCCGGTTGAAACCATGCCTGAACCGACCCCCCTCGTCCTCGGAATCGATTCCAGCACCACCGCCTGCAAGGCGGTGGTGTGGGATTGCCGCGGGAATGCGGCGGGAGAGGGTTCGGCCCCGATCCCCATGATCACGCCCCGGCCTACGTGGTACGAGCAGTCGGCCGAGGCGTGGTGGAACGCGTTGGTCGATGCCGTCCGCCGGGCGGTGGACGGGGTGGAGCCGGGCCGGGTAAAGGCGATGTGCATCGCACACCAGCGCGAGACGTTCGTCCCCGTCGATGCGCAGGGACGGCCGCTGGCCGAGGGAATCCTGTGGCTCGACGAGCGGGCGCGCGACCTGATCCCCGAACTCGAACGCGCCTTCGAACCGCATGGCTTCCACACGCTCACCGGCAAACGCCTTTCGGTGAACCTGACGATCGCCAAGATCGCCTGGCTGAAAGCCCACCGTCCGGAATTGTTCGCGGAAACCGACAAATTCCTCGACGTGCACAGCTTTCTGCTCCGGCGGCTGACGGGTAACGCCTGCGCCGGCTGGGGCTGCGCCGATCCGACGGGCATGTTCGATATCAAAGCCCGACGCTGGGCCGAGGCCTTGCTGGAGGTTGTCGGCATCCGGCCCGGCCGGCTGCCCGAACTTCAACCGCCGGGGGCGGTCGCGGGCAAGCTCCTGCCGGCGGCCGCCGAAGCGTGCGGACTGCCGGCGGGCTTGCCGGTCGCGGCGGGAATCGGAGACGGGCAGGCCTGCGGTTTGGGGGTGAATGTCACCTCGCCCGGAGACGCCTATCTCTCGCTGGGCACTTCGATGATTTCCGGAACCTTCAGCGAGACATACGTGGTCAACCCCGGCTTTCGAACGATGTGCGGCGGAATCCCGGGCAGCTACCTCATGGAAACCGTCCTGCTTGGCGGCGGCCACACCGTAGCCTGGTTCATGGAGAAGTTCGCCGCGGGCGAGCCGCGGGAGCTCTACGAGAAGGCCGCAAGCGACATTCCGCCCGGCAGCGGCGGCCTGGTCGCGGTTCCTTACTGGAACAGCGTGCTCGGCCCGTACTGGGATCCGGCGGCCAGCGGGATCGTGATCGGCTGGCGTTCCCACCACACGCCGGCTCACCTGTACCGTGCGATCCTCGAGGGAACGGCGTTCGAGCAGCGGTTCGGAACGCAAAATGTGGAGCAAGCGATGGGGGCCGGGGTCGAACGGTACATTGCGATCGGCGGCGGGGCGCGGAGCGGATTGTGGCGGCGGATCCTGGCCGACGTCACCGGCAAACCGGTCTACCGGGCGGAGGCAACCGAGGCCGCCGCGCTGGGAGCCGGAATCCTGGCGGCCGCCGCCGCGGGCTGTTTTACCGATATCCGCCAGGCCGCGGCCGCGATGACCCGCATCCTTCCCGATCCGGACGAGCCCGATCCGGAGCGCCGGGCGTATTACCGGCGGATGTTCGAAGAGGTGTACCGGCCGTTGTTCCCGGCCGTGCGGCCGTTCGTGGATAAACTGGCGGCATTCGCGGACAGCGGATAGGGGATGGCAAGCGGCGCCCTCCGCCCTCCTCACGGCCACGGTTGCTTCATCCGGTGCGGTTCTCTCCCCTTCTTCCTCCTCGGGGTAATCCAGAGGAGAGAGAGGGAAAAGATGACTTATTCATATGCGATTTTGCAGGGGGGAGGGAGGATAGGATGGTAAAAGGAACGCGAGTGGGGAAATGAGTCTTATCCTGATCATCTACGAATCCCGCACCGGGCATGTGAAGGAAATGGCCGAAGCCGTCGGAGAAGGCGTGCGCGGCGCGGGAATGGACGCCCGGGTGCTGCCGGTCGAAGATGCCGATGCCGAGGACTTGGTCGAAGCAGCCGGTATCGTCGTCGGCTCCTACACATCGTACGGCGTCGCAGCGGGCGGCGTGAAAACCTTCCTGGACGGCACATACGGCATCCACGGAAAGCTGAACGGCAAGCCGGGCGGAGCCTTCGCCTCGTGCGCCGCGCTGGGCGGGGGATGCGAAACGACCGTGCTCGCGATCCTTCAGATGCTCTTGGTGCACGGAATGATTCTCCAGGGCGATCCGGGGGAGTTCCACTTCGGCCCGGTGGCGCTTGGCAAACCCGACCGGCGCAGCCTGGAAGCCTGCCGTACATTGGGACGGCGCGTGGCGGAGCTGGCGAAGACATTGGGGACTTCGTAGCGGGAGCAAGGAACGGCCCCTGGATGACCGGAACGGCAATTCGTGTGCGGGGGAAAAAAGGAAATATCATGCCCGTCCCGCGGACTTGCTATCAACTTGTAGAAGGAGTAGGAATATGCCGCAAGCTTCTGTATCCGGACCGGTAAACCGCTTGGCCGCAACGATGGGATTCTGGTCGTCGCTGTCGGCCGCCGTGTGCGCCGTATTGTTCGCCGTATTGGCCTTGTTGTTCGCGCCCTCCGAGTGGAACGGCATGGAAGCCTACGCGGAAGAATATTCCTTCCTCCAAATGGCGAACATGGTCCCGGTCATCTTCATGGCGCTGGCCGTCGTGGTGGTCGTGTCGTGTCTTCATTACCTGACGCCCGAATCCAAACGGCCGGCGAGCTTGGCCGCCGTGGCCTTCACCGCCGCCTATGCCGTCATCATTTGCGTCAATTATTACCTCCAGCTGTTCGTCGTGCGGCTGAACCTGCTCTCCGGCGAGTGGGAGGGCCTTTCCCTGCTGGCCATGCCCAATTTGCACTCGGCCTTCTTCGCGCTGGAGGCGATCGGTTATGCCTTCATGAGTCTGGCCACGCTGCTGATCATCCCGCTGATCGAAGGGGGGAGGCTTGCACGATGGACCCGCGCTCTGTTGCTGATCAACGCCGGATTGGGCTTCTTTGCGGCCGTCGCCGCGCCGTTCGATCAGCCGGCCCTGATTTTCGCCGGGCTGGGGCTGTGGTCGCTCGTCTTTCCTGCGGCCATGATCCTGCTCGCCGTTCGCTTCCGCGCCCTGGGAACGGCGCCGGAACGGGCCGGTGAAGCGGCGGGCGCATGAGGGCTGCGGCGTATGCAGGATCATCGCGCACAGACCATGGTATATCCGAAGGTGCGCTGCGCAGAGGGGGATACGCATATCGACTTCCGGATGAACGGTTCGGTGGCCCGCGAAGATGGCTGATTCTTGCATCGTACTGCCGGCCGTTTGCTTTGGGGCGGCCTGCATCATGGCGCCGGTAATCCTCGTGCTCCGCAATGCCCGCCGGGCGAAGGGCCGTATATCAGGCGCCGGGGCGGTAACCGGTTCCCGGCCCTTCGTCTTGATCGCCGCGGCGGGTTTTGTCGGCGCCGGAATCCTGCTCTGGCGGCCGTTGCCGCTTTCCCTTCCGGATCCGGCCGGTGATTTGGCGGCGGCAGCCGGCGGGGTGTTATATTTTCCCGGGACTTCGCTCTACCTGTGGAGCCTTGTCCTGCTCGGTCCGCAATTCGGGGTTTCCAGCGTATCCGGCGCCGGGCTGTACCGGGATCACCGGTTGGTGACGGCCGGCCCTTTCGCGGTTGTCCGGCACCCGATGTACCTGGGTGTGCTGCTGGCGGCGGCCGGCGCCTTGCTGATCTTCCGAACCTGGGCGATGCTCCTTTTCGCGCCGCTTTCGCTGGTGGTGGTCCTCCGTGCGGAGCGGGAGGAGAAACTGCTGGCGGCGGAATTCGGCGATGCGTGGAAAACCTATTGCTCCAAGGTGCCGAAGTGGATGCCGAAACCGCGGTGAAGCGGGCGTTGATCGGCGGCCGGGACGGCATCGATCGTTTTTTCCCGGAAAACGGCGAGCAGAATGGCGGACTATTGCCGCCCGATCGGAATGTCCGTAGGAAGGTTGAAAACAGACGATGAGCACAGCCGATGCGTTTGACAGGAAAGCCGCGGCCTTCAAGGAGCACCAGGATTATCCCTGGAGCCAGCTGCGGTACCGCCTGGCCATGGACAACCTGAAACGCCATCTGAGCGGCGAGGGTCTGGCCGTACTCGACGCCGGCGGGGGAAACGGATTGGACGCCGTCGCCCTGGCCGGCTTGGGATACCGGGTGGAGTTGCTCGATTTCTCGGCCGAGCTGCTGGCCGAGGCCCGCCGGAGGGCCGAAGCGGCCGGTGTGGAAAAGAGCATCCGTATCCATCAGGGAGATGTGATCGCCGCCCCGCGGCTCTTCCCGGCCGGAACGTTCGACGTGGCGCTATGTCATAATGTCCTGCAATACGTCGATGATCCGGGCGCGGTGCTGGCGGGTCTTGCCCGCGTGATGAAGCCGGGCGGGATTCTCTCGGTGGTCTGCGTCAACCGCTATTCCGAGGTCTACCG
>JBJYXS010000237.1:0-5090 GCA_046260075.1 Anaerolineales bacterium
CGACCAGCACCTTCGCCGCCTGGACTTTTTCCTTTTCCCACCAGGAGATGAAATCAAAGGTTCCCAGGCGGTCGGTCTGCAGATTGGGGACGTGGATCGGCTTTTCCGGCGCGGCGGGCAGCCGGCGGGGCCCTTCGGGCGGCGCGGCGGCGGTCCCTGAAGGCAGCGGACCGGTGCGGCGGTAGCCCCGCGCCAAGGAGCGTGCCGCCGTCAGCGTTTCGGCGTCAAGCTCCCGCGCAAACCATCCCACCCCGGCGCGGGCTTCGATAAGACGATTCTCTTCCATGGCCTTAAGCGCCTCGCGCAACGTCGCCCGGCTGACCTCCAATTGCTGGATCAGCTCCCGTTCCGAGGGCAGTTGGTCTCCGGGTTTGATCGTGCCGTCGAGCAATGAGCCCGAAAGACGCCCGGCTACCGCTTGCGATAAGGTGACGTGACCGACAGGTTTGATCTTCATAATTTCCTGGTATGTTGGTCAGACCAGTATACCAGTTATTTTACAATAATATGTTGGATTGTCAACTGGAATTTGGTCCAGGGAGGTCTCGGCGGAAGTCCGGGGAATGTGTAGGCAAGTGTGTTGGGAAAAAATATGATAAATAACATGGGAATTATAATATATATTCGGACACCTTGTTTCTCGATTACCTATTCGGCCGGCCATTCCATGGAGATCGATACGGGCCGGGTATCGCCCTGCGGATGTCCGCAGGACACGTTCGGGATGTCAGCCGTGGCGGTTCAGGGAGCCGTCCACAGCAGCGATCGCGCCGCCTGGCCGGTTGTTCCCCTGTTGTGATGATGAATCCCTTCTGTTTTTTTTTGCTATAATTCCCTCAGCCTTGGGGAGCAGATAGGGAAGGATCTCCGCAGTCTGCATTTCATAGTGTCCGGAACCATCCGCATCATCATCAAGGAGGAAGGATGAAACGCTGGATTGTCGCACTTGCTTTGGGATTGCTGGCCGTAGGCTGCAGTCCTGCAAAGACCAAAGTCGTGGTCGCCACCGACGCCACTTGGCCGCCTTTCGAATACGTGGATGAGGAGAGCAAGGAAATCATCGGCTTCGACATCGACCTGATGAAAGCCATCGCCGAGAAGGAAGGCCTCGAGGTGGAGTTTGTCAACGTCGCCTGGGATGCGCTGCTGGCGGGCATCGCCAACTGCCAGTACGATGCCGCGATTTCTTCGGTTTCGATCACCGATGAGCGCAAACCCAACATGCTGTTCTCCGACCCCTACTACACCGTCGGGCAGCAGATCGTCGTCGCGGCGGACGATACGAGTATCACCGGGCAGGACAGTCTGAACGGCAAGCGGGCGGGCGCGCAGATCTCCACCACCGGCGCCGAATTAATCGCCGATACCGAAGGCGCGGAGCTGGTCAACTTCAACACCATCGGCCTGGCGTTCCAGGCCCTGATGAACGGCGACGTGGATGCCGTGGTGGCCGATAACGTCATGGCGCTCGGGTACGTCGCCAAGTACTCCGACAAGCTCAAGGCCGTCGGCGAGCCGCTGACGGGCGAATCGATCGGGATTGCGGTCTGCAAGGACAAGACCGACCTGCTGAAAAAAATCAACAGCGGGCTGGCCAAGGTCAAGGCCGAGGGATTGCTCGACGAACTCAACGACAAATGGGTCTCGACGATTGATCTGGAAGAATAACCGGTAAACAGCCGCGGAGCCGAAATAGCGCCCCGCGGCTTTTTTTTCGCACAGGACGCCTCTGCGCGCCCGAAGGCGGGCAGGGAGCGTCCTGTGCCCTATACGGACGTTTGCCGATGAAAAAGCCGAAAAAGGAACAGGAAGGGTCAGGACAAAAGGGGCTGACGTCGTTTCCCGGCGAGGAACCCGGGACTCACATGGACCCTTGGTGGGGTCTGGTGATCGCCGTCGCCCTGTTGGCGGCGGTTCTGGTCCTGGCGCGGCCGGACCCGTACGGCAGAATTTTGCGTTTCGTATCCGACGGCGTTGCCGTCACGTTCTTGACCACGGTGACGTCCTTCCTGCTGGTGATCGCGCTCGGGTTGGTCGGCGGATTGGGACGTCTGGCGAAAAACAAGCTGATTTACGGGATCGCCACGTTATACGTCGAACTGGTGCGCGGGATCCCGCTGCTCGTGCAATTGATCTTCTGGTACTATGCCTTCCCGGCCCTTGTGCAGGGGATCGGCGACAGCAACCGGATCCCATGGCTGTCGAATTTCCGGGCGCCGGCCCTGCCGATGGCGATTTTCGGGCTGACGATCTGCTATGGCGCCTACATGAGCGAGATCTACCGGGCCGGCATCCAAAGCATTCCCAAGGGACAGATCGAAGCGGCCCGCAGCCTGGGGTTGAACTACGGCCAGACCATGCGCTACGTCGTCCTGCCGCAGGCGGTGCGTGTGATCCTGCCGCCGATGGGCAACGAGTTCGTTTCCCTGCTGAAGGATTCTTCGCTGGTATCGGTGGTGGCGGTGGCCGACATGACCCGGCGCGGGCAGGAGTTCATGTCGACCAATTTCATCCCCCTGGAGACTTGGGCGATGATCGCCCTGATGTACCTGATGATGACGCTCTTTTCCGCGCGGATCGTAACCTGGATCGAGAAGCGCGTGCGGTACGAAAGGTAGGCCGATGAAAAAAACCGGCGCCGCGGACGTCATGATTCGCATCGACAACGTGACCAAGCGCTTCGGGGCCCTGGAGGCGGTGCGGGGGGTGAGCCTCGAGGTCAAGCGCAAGGAAGTGGTGGTGATCATCGGACCGTCGGGTTCGGGCAAATCCACCCTGTTGCGCTGCATCAACCGCCTGGAGGAATACGATTCCGGCAGGATCACGGTCGATGGAATCCCGCTCGACACGGCCGAAAACATCAACGCGGTCCGGGCCGAGGTGGGGATGGTCTTTCAGTCCTTCAACCTGTTCTCCCACCTCACCGCCCTCGAGAACATCACCCTGGCACAGCGCATCATCCGCAAGCGCAGCCGCGCGGAGGCCGATCGGGTGGCGCGCGAGTTGCTGGCCAAAGTGGGCATCCCCGACAAGGAGGATTTCCACCCCGCCCAGCTTTCGGGCGGCCAGCAGCAGCGTGTGGCGATCGCCCGCGCCCTGGCGATGAATCCGAAGGTGATGCTGTTCGACGAGCCCACCAGCGCGCTGGATCCGGAAATGATCAACGAAGTGGTGGAAGTGATGGAGAAATTGGCCTTCGAGGGGATGACGATGGTGGTGGTCTCGCACGAGATGGGATTCGCGCGCGCCGCCGCCGACCGGGTGATCTTCATGGACGAGGGCCAGTTCGTCGAGCAAGGCGAACCCGAGCGGCTCTTCTCCCGCCCCCGCCGAGCCCGGACAAAGGCTTTTCTCGGGAAGGTCCTGCACGTGCACACCAGGTAACTTTCGTTCGCCGGAGAAGAATAGACAGGATTTACAGGATTAGTTCAGATTTCACAGGTTTTAAAAAAAACAATCCTGTCAATTCTGCGCAAATCTTGTCAATCCTGTCTATTATTTTAATATCAATATCGTAACACCCACTGCCGCGGCGGTGATGGCCGCCAGGAACAGGAGGAACGCGGCCGTCCGCAAACAGCCGGTCAACGCGACCCGCCGCGCGAGTTCTTCGTGCTCCGCCGTTCCGGCTGCGAGTGCCTTGCGGTTTTCGGATTTCATACCCTGCGAACGCAGCCACCAGGCCCGTTTGCAGAACAGGTACTCGCCGATCTCGCTGGCACGGATCACCCGCGGGGGCATCGGATCTCCGGGGAGACGGATACAATCGGTTGCGGAATAGGCTTTGCCATCCGGTCAGGAGGATTTCTGCTTAAGCGATCGTTCGATCACGGCGGCGGCGCGCTCCGCGGATTCCATCCGCAGGCTGAGGGTCAGGTCGCCGCGGGTCCGTTCGGTCACCCCGCGCACCATGTCCGTCGTCCGGCGCAGGCCGCCGGTCAGCGCGTCGGGAAAATCCAGCGTCACCAATAACGAATAGATGTCGTCCATCATCGCCAGGATCCCTTCCGCTTCGCCGGTCTCGCCCCGGCGCAGAAGGTCCAGCGACCAGCGGCGCAGTTCGCCGGCCGCCTCCCCCAGGCCGTTCAGGTAGGGAGCGGGATCCACGCCCAGCGCATCGGGATCGGGCAGCGGAGAACCGTTCACCAGCGAGAACACAATACTGGCCTCGGCCAGTTCCTTAAGCGCATCTTGGGTGTATCCGGCGAAGTACAGGTCCGGATAACCCTCCAGCCCCTGTTTGAGTTGGGCGGCTACTTCCCGCGCTTGTTTGAGGTTTTCCTCGGCCGTTTTCCGCTCGCGGCGGTGCACGGCCCGGATGGCCAGCGAGGCGAAGCGGATCAACGTGCGGGATCGCCCGAGCGCCTTATCGCGGGCGGCGGTCTTCTCGCTCAACAGTGCATGCAGTCGTTCGCCGATGGCTTCCAGGCCGTCCATACCGTCATTCCTCCGGCGGGGTTTCCGGCTCCGGATCCCCGGTCGGCCTGCCGAACAACTGCTCGGCCAGCGACGGTCCTTCCGGAATATGGATCTCGCCGAATTTCTTCTCGAAAATGGAGAGGTTCTCGCCCAGTGCGCGGTGCAGGGCCCTGGCGCACAGCGGAGTCAGCACCACCCGGGTGGCCACGCGCGCCTTCGGCATGGCGGGCAGCATGCGCGCAAAGTCGATCACGATCTCGGCCGGCGAATGGGCGATCAGCGCCAGGTTGGCGTACACCGGTTCGAGGTTCGCCGGCAATTCCAGGGGTATCTTGCGCGGAGCGGAAGCGGGCGGACGAGCGGGTTTTTTCATGGTATGCCTCATCGGGATTGCCGAATAAACATCCGGGCGGGGCATCGCCCCGCCCGGATGGCATTAGAAGGGGATTTCCTCTTCCGAGGCGGTGGGCGATGCGGTCCCGGGTTCCGCCGGAGCCGCCGTGCCGTCGCCCCGTTGGCCGAGGAAGCGCACGACTTCGGCGTTCACTTCGAAGGAGGTTCCCATTTCGCCGTTCGAGCGTTTGTAGGACCGCGGACCTCCGGTCTGGCGGTCGCATACCAGACGGCCTTCCACCAGCACCTGGCGCCCTTTGGAAAGGTATTGCTTGCAG
>JBJYXS010000238.1:0-12243 GCA_046260075.1 Anaerolineales bacterium
GGTGATGGACGTGGGGCTCGACGGCGGGCGCCCCGTCGGATCGGAGCCGGTCGAACTGGCGCACGGGTTCGCTGACGGTCCGACATGGTCGCCGGATGGCAGCCGCGTGGCGTTCGTTTCCACGCGCGAGACCGCCGGCTGGACGGCCTACAGCGTGGATCTGGCCGGATCGCCCCCCGCCGCCCTTCCGGGCATTCCGGAACACGCCACCGATCTGGCCTGGGCGCCGGACGGATCGTGGATCGCCTTTTCCTATTACGAAGACTCTACCCACCAGATCAAGGACATCTACCTCATCCGCCCCGACGGGAGCGGGATGACCAACCTGACGCACACGCCCGGCGCCGATGAGTACCTGCCCGCCTGGTCGCCGGACAGCCGGCAGATCGCCTTTTCCAAAAGGGAACGAGGCGATTCCGTCGGCCAAAGCGACATTTTCAGGATGAACGCCGACGGCAGCGGTTTCACGCGCGTCACCAGCGATCCGGCCGATGATTTCGACCCGGCTTGGTCGCCGGACGGAACCCAGATCGCGTTCACCTCCACGCGCAACGAGGCCAACGACGGGAATTACGAAATCTACATCATCGACGCCGACGGAACGAACGAGTTGCGGGTGACCAACGACCCGGCCACCGACCGCTGGCCGACCTGGCGGACGACTCCCGCCGGGACGTCGCTCCCCGACTGCCGGCCGGGCGCAACGCTCGTCTCCGATGTAACCATCCCTGAGGGGACCTTGTTCCCAAATCCGCAGGAATTTTCGAAGGTATGGAGAGTCCGCAACAGCGGGTCGTGCGCCTGGGCGCCGGCGGGGTTTGCGCTGCGCTTCCTGGAAGGCGACCTGCTGGGCGGTCCCGCGCAGTTCCCGCTCTCCGGGGCGGTCCCGCCCGGGTCTACGGTAGACCTGACTCTGCCGCTTAGGGCTCCGGCGGAACCCGGCGCGTACGAAGGAACATGGGTGTTGATCGACGCCGCCGGCCGTCAGTTGCCGGGGCCGGACGGCGGCCCTATGGAATTATCCGTCACCATCACGGTCCCGGATTCATCGGCCGACATCCTCCCCGCACCGCTGTATTTCCTCTCGGAAGCGGGCGGAACCAACCAAATCTGGCGGATGGAAAGGGACGCCGTGACCGTCACGCAGATCACCCGGGAA
The DNA here is from genome assembly GCA_046260075.1 of Anaerolineales bacterium. GTDB lineage: Bacteria > Chloroflexota > Anaerolineae > Anaerolineales > RBG-16-64-43 > JAFGKK01. The sequence continues at coordinate 1,160 of JBJYXS010000238.1, forward strand.
GGGGCCAAGGTCGATGCCTACGACGTCTCTCCCTCCGGCGGGTCGATCGCCTTTGTCAGCCAGAACCAATTGATCCTCATGGGGGCGGACGGATCGGACCGGCGCGTGATCGCCGACTTCGGCGAAGGGTACGGGGGCGCGCCGAAATGGTCTCCCGACGGATCGCTTCTGGCGTATGCGCAGGGAGGAATCCGGCTGTTCGAACCGGCCACCGGTCAGGAACGCCTGCTGCGGGAGAACGGAGCGGGAGAATCCGTCGGCAACGTGGCGATATTCTCGCCGCGGGCCTGGTCGCCCGACGGCCGGCACCTGCTGGTGTCGATCGGATACTACGAGGGAGCCGGGCTGGGAATCCTTTCCCTCGCCGACGGGGAACTGACCGCGAACGCACCGCTCTCGGACATGGTTGCCTGGAAGAACGACAGCTCGGGAATCCTGATAGCCAGCGCCTGGTACCCCGAGATGGCCGGGGGTGATCCCGGACTCTGGCTGACCGGCCCCGGACAGGATGTGTCGCCGCTGATCTCCGATGCATTCGTGTGGTGGCCGTTCCAACGGCCCGACGGCCAGCTGGCCTACTTCATCCATCGGCCGGCCGGCCGGTCCGTCACCTCCTACAGCGCGCAGATGGTCGCATCAGCCGCCGACGGAAGCGGCGAACACGCACTGCGGAATGCGCCTTTGGCGCTCGACGTCAGGGATTCGTTCTATGCCCTGTGGGCGGCGGACGGATCGTCGGTCGTCGCCCGGATCTTCCGTCCGGTTTCCGGTTCGCACGAAGTGCTGCTGCTCCCGGCCGGCGACGGACCGGCCGTCTTCCTGATGACGGAAGGATTCTCCTTCCGCTGGGGTCCGTAAAGCCGCCGCCGGGCGGACAGGACGGATACCGAACCGATCGTGCAAGGGAATATTGCAGGGAGGTGGATATGTCCGCATTGATGACAAACCTACGCAATCGCTTTCGCGCCGTATCCGCGCTTCCGGCGGGCATGTATCACTATCAATCGCCCCCGGATTCGACCGAAGCCCATCGGATGCACTTGCGGCTGGAAGCCGACGGCAGCGGGGTGCTGATCCTGAATGCCTCGACGGTGCTGCACCTGAACCAGACGGCCGCGGAATGCGCCTACCACTGGGTGAAAGGATCCTCTCCGGAGGAGGCGGCCAAAGCCATTTCCGCCCGGTATCGGGTAAGCCGCAAGCAGTCCAAAAAGGATTACTTGGATTTCATCGACCGCGTGGAAACGGTTCTGCAACAGGTGGATCTGGACCCCGTGACCTATCTGGAGTTCGACCGGGACGATCCCTACACCCGGGAGATCTCCTCTCCGTACCGCCTGGACTGCGCCCTTACGTACCGTCTGCCGGAAGGGGAGAACATCCGCTATGCCCCGACGGAGCGCGTAAAGAACGAACTGACCGCTGCGGAGTGGAAGACCCTCCTCGATAAGGCCTGGGCCGCCGGCATTCCGCACGTCGTGTTCACCGGCGGGGAACCCGTCCTGCGCGACGATCTCCCGGAATTGATCGGCCACGCCGAACGGATCGGCCAGGTGTGCGGGCTGCTCACCGGGCATACCCGTTTGGCGGAGGAAAGTTACCTGAAGACCGTGCTGGAGAGCGGGCTGGACCATTTGATGTTCCTGCTGCAGCCGGACGACGAACAATCCTGGGCGGCGGTCCGGAACGCGATGCAGGCCGACCTTTCGACCACGGTGCACCTGACGCTGAAGCGCGGGTTGATCGAGCAAGCCGAATCGATTCTGGAAAAACTGCACCAAGCCGATGTCAGGATGCTCTCGCTGAGCGCATCGGACGAGGCCGGCGCGGAAGCGCTGGCGGCCCTCCGCAATCAGGCGGCCGATTTGGGGCTGACGCTGCAGTGGGATTTGCCGGTCCCCTACTCGGCAGCCAACCCGGTAGCCAAGGAAATCGGCATGCCGTCGACCGGGGCGGGGAAAGCCTGGCTGTACGTGGAACCCGACGGCGACGTGCTGCCCGAACAGGGCGTCAACCGCGTGCTGGGGAACCTGCTGACCGATCCGTGGGACGGCATCTGGGCCGCCGCGCGGTCGGCATAATTTCATTGCTTCGATCCTTCCCTCCGGCGGGCGGTCCGATCCCGCAATGACATTCACCCTCGAAGACTGGCACCGCCGGTACCGGCTGCAGGCCCTTTGGACGGAATCCCTCCGAGCCCACATTTTTTCAAAGGCCGAAATCCGCAAAGCGCGGACACTTCTCGAAGTCGGCTGCGGCACCGGCGCCGTGTCGGCGCCCCTCGGGCGGGCGCTTCCTTCGGCACAGGTTATCGGAGTGGACATCGACGAGAGCCGCCTGCGGTTCGCCGCCGCCCGCAGCCGGTCCTGCCGATATGCCGGGGGGGACGCTTTGCGCCTTCCCTTCCGTGATGGGGTGTTCGACCTGACCTTTTGTCACTATTTGCTGTTATGGGTCGCCGCGCCCGGCACCGCATTGCGCGAGATGGTGCGGGTCACCCGCCGGGGCGGCTGGGTGGCGGCATTGGCCGAACCGGATTACGGCGGGCGGATCGATTACCCCCCGCCGCTCGACGAACTCGGCCGGCGCCAGACCGAATCCCTGCGACGGCAAGGAGCCGATCCCGAATGCGGACGACGCCTTGCCGGCCGGCTGGCGGAATCCGGGGTCCGGGTGAAGGAATGCGGCGTCCTGGGAGCGCAACGCCTTTCAGAGGCGGCGGACAGCCAAGCCGCGGAGTCGGAATGGGAGATGCTGCGGGAGGATCTTGGGGACGCATTGCCGGAAGCCGATCAGCAGGCCTTCCATGCAGCCGATTGCGCGGCCCGGGAGGCCGGACGGCGTGTGCTGTTTATCCCGACCTTCTTCGCCGCCGGTGTGCGGGAATAAACTCCTTTTTTATCCACAAAAAGCAAAAAAGGGGGTAAATAGGGGAATGGGTTCTTTCCATCCGGCCTCGTCCCCACATTCTTCCACAGGCTTCTCCCGCCGTCACTTGCGGTGATTCCGGGTCAACGGACGGCTGGGACATTCGTCACATAGGGCGGAAAGCCGGTTGGTTTACAATTCGACCGACCCGCCGAAGGGAGTTTTTTATCCGCGGCGGGTAAGGCGGAACATGGCGTTATTGCTTCGAATGAAATGCATCCCTGTGCTGGCGGCGGCCGGTTGCCTGATGAGTGCGACCGGCATTTGCCGAAGCGGCACGTCGTTGCTAAGCCTTCCAAGCAATGCCACCGAAACGCTCCGCCCGCCGCCGACCCGTACGCGGACCCGCACCGCCTCCGCGACTCCGACCGTACCCTCGCTGACTCCCACCGCGACCGCCACGATCACCCTCACCCCCACGAAGACGCCGACCCCCTCGCTGAAGCCCGATGCCTGGCAATCGATGCCGATCGTGCCCGTTCCCTCCGAGACCGCCCGCCGCATCTATTACGCCGGACTCGGCCTGAAGAACGATCCGCATGCCTTTTCCATCCTGGGGGATTGCCTGAGCCTGCCCGGGAATTTGTTCGGGGAGATGGGCAACGGGCCCAACCATTACAAACTCGGCCCGTACACCGCTCTGGAACCCGCTGTCGAATGGTTTTCGGATTCCTTCGGCCGCTACGGCATCACACGGGTGAACGGATTCAACACCGCCGCTGTCCTCTCGCCGCTGATGGCCAACCCCTTGGAGTGTCAGACCGACGAGAGCCCGATGGCCTGCGAATACCGCGTCCACCACCCCAGTTTCGCGATCATCGCCCTGGGAACCGACGACAACACCTCCTCGCCGGAAGCCTACGAAGAGCGGATGCGGAAAATCATCGAGTACACCATCGACCAGGGCATCGTGCCGATCCTGGCGACCAAGGCCGACAACCGCGAGGGAAACCACGCCTTCAACCGGATCGTCGCCTCCCTGTCCTACGAGTACGGTCTGCCGATGTGGAATTTCTGGGCGGCCGTCCAGCCGCTTCCGCTCCACGGGCTGATCGACAACCGGGGCCACCTCACCTGGGCCGACCCCGACGATCTCTCTTCCGAGTTCGGCATGACCCGCGCCGTTCCCGTCCACACCCTCACCGCCCTGCAGACCCTGGATTCGGTCTGGCGGGGGGTGACGGTGCCGAAGCTATAGGACGGCCTGCCCCGCGTGTCGAACGGGGCGGCGAAGCCGATGGAAAAATAGAGCGCCGTTCTTTCCGGAAGGAACGGCGCTCTGCTTCATGCGGAATCCGTGCGCCGTGCTATTCGATCTCGAACACCACGCCGACGCTCAGGCTCACCTCCCAAGTCCCGACGGAAATCGGCACCGAGGAACCGCCACCGCCGACGCCCGTGGCATAATCCCGATCGGCCGGATAGGGAATGGAGCCGCCGTACTCATTAATGGTGATCACCTTCCCCACCGTCACTCCCAAACCGGCGGCAAGCTCCTCGGCCCGTTCGCGGGCGTTGGCGACGGCCAGAGCCCTGGCCTCGCGGATTGCCGCGGCCGGATCTTCGAGGGCAAATGCCACCCCGCCGATAGTATCCACCCCGGCCGCCTGTGCGGCTCCGAGCAGGCCGCCCACCTTCTCCAGATCGCGGATCGTCACCGTCAGGCTGTGGGTGACGATATACGTGATCTTCCCGGTCAACAATCCGGAGCGATCGTATTCTTCCTGTTGGTTCACGTTGAAATTGCTGCGGATATCCTCCGCCGCCACCCCCTTCCCTTGCAGGGCGGCGATGACCGCGGCCGTCCGGGCGTTGTTATCGTCCCAGGCGGCGGATAGGGAGGGATCGCGCGAGATGACGCTCAGATACGACACCGCAATATCCGGCGTCACCGTTACCTTTCCCTCGCCGGTTACCGACAGCGTCCGTTGCTGCGCCGCCTCGGCGCCGTAGCAATTCACCTCACAGGGCGGTTCGCTGCTTCCCGCCGCCGTGCATCCGGCGAGCAGCGCAACCGCTGCCGCCATTCCAAGAAGGATCGTTCGACGCGACATATCGCCTCCTGTTTTTTCGGCGGCGGACTGCCGGGAACCCGCCGCGATCTTAGTGTACTAGACGCCGGACGTTCGGAGATGTTCCCTCCGTTCGAGTCGTATCCGCCGGGTCCGCCCTCCGCCGGCGGCCTGAAAACAGCCGGAAAAACAACGCCTTGCGTCCGGCTTCCGGCTCGTCTACAATACACCCGGGCGGGAAACACCGCCCTCGAAACCCCGCTCAGGGATCGACCTCTCCACAGGGAGCACCTCTTCCAGACAACATATTGTTGCTGCAGGCGAAGGATGCTCCCGAGCAGGAGATCCCCGGGATTTCGAAATTTCTATCGAGGCGGCGCAACGGTTGGGAATTGGAAGGCGCGCGTCGGCGGATGCCCGGCGAATGGCTTCCAGTCCCTGACCTCCTTGCCCCGCCAATGGAGGATACATGTCTACCCGTAAGACCTTTGAAGCCGTTGTGGAGGGGAAAACCTTCCAATTTTCCACCGGCGACCTGGCTTTTCATGCCGGCGGGGCGGTGAGGGTGCGCGTGGGCGATTCCATGCTGTTCGCCTCCGCCACCATGAGCCGGGACCCGCGCGAGGGAATCGATTTCTTCCCCCTGTCCGTCGATTTCGAGGAACGCCTGTACGCCGGCGGCAACATCCCCGGATCGTTTTTCCGGCGCGAAGGACGGCCGGCGGAATCGGCGATCCTGACCGCCCGGCTGACCGACCGGCCCTTGCGCCCGCTCTTCCCGAAAGACATGCGCAACGACGTCCAGGTTATCATGTACGCGTTCTCGTCCGACGAGCAAAACCCGCTCGACATCCCGGCCATCCTGGGAGCGTCGGCGGCCCTGACCATCTCCGACGTCCCGTGGGGCGGGCCGGTCGGAGCGGTGCGGATCGGACGGATCGACGGCCGCTGGGTGTTCAACCCCGTGTACGAGGAAATCCAGCGTTCGGATCTCGACCTGCGCGTGGCCGGCACGAGCGATGCGATCATGATGGTCGAAGCAGGGGCCAAGGAGATTTCGGAGCAGCTGCTCCGCGAAGCCATCGACGAAGCCCATCGGGCGATCCAGCCGCTGATCGAAGTGCAGGAACGGATGGCCAAAGAGCTGGGGAAAGCCAAGCGGGAATATACGCACTTCGTCCTGGCGGATACCGTCCGCGACGCGGTGTCGCAGAAGGTGGGCACCCGGCTGGCCGACGCCTTCCGCGATGAAATCGACAAAGCCGAACGGCAAGCGGTCCTCGACGCCATCGAAGGGGAGGTGCTGGCGGGATTCGCCGACGACGTCGACATGCGGGAAGCCGATATCCGCGAGGCGTTCTACGACTTGTACCGCAGCGAAGTGCGGTCGCGCATCCTGCAATCCAACCAGCGGACCGACGGCCGCGATCCGAAGCAGATCCGGCCCCTGTCCGCCGAGGTCGACATCAGCCCGCGCGCGCACGGATCCGGCCTGTTCACCCGCGGTGAAACCCAGGTGCTGTCCTTCACCACCTTCGGCACGCCGCGCGACGCTCAGGAACTCGACGGGCTGTCGCCGATCCATGAGAAACGGTACCTTCACCACTACAACTTCCCGCCCTTCTGCACCGGGGAGACCAAACCCCTGCGCGGGTCCTCGCGGCGCGAAGTCGGCCACGGGGCGCTGGCGGAACGGGCGCTCCTGCCGGTCCTGCCCCCCAAGGACGATTTCCCCTACACCATCCGGGTCGTCTCCGAGGTGCTCTCCTCGAACGGCTCATCGTCGATGGCCTCGGTTTGCGGATCGACGCTCTCCCTGATGGACGCCGGCGTGCCGATCAAGGCGCCGGTGACCGGAATCGCGATGGGCTTGGTGAAGGAAGACGACCGCTACGTGATCCTGACCGACATCCAGGGCGTGGAAGATCATCTGGGGGATATGGACTTCAAGGTGGCCGGCACCGAGCAAGGCATCACCGCGCTGCAGATGGACATCAAGATCAAGGGCATCACGCCGCAGATCATGGGCGAGGCTCTGGAACAGGCGCACGATGCCCGGATGAAGATCCTGGATGTGATCCGGGGCTGCCTGCCCGAACCCCGGCCCGAACTGAAACCCCACGCCCCGCGGATGACGGTCCTGCAGATCGATCCGGAGAAAATCGGCGCCGTCATCGGCCCGGGCGGAAAGATCATCCGCAAGATCCAGGATGAGACCGGCGTGAAGATCGACATCGAAGACGACGGCAAAGTGTACATCTCGGCCGTCGACGGACCGAGCGCCGATGAAGCCCGCCAGCGCGTGGAGAGCCTCACCGAATCCCCGGTGGTCGGACGAATCTACACCGGCAAGGTCGTACGGGTGACGGATTTCGGCGCCTTCGTCGAAATCCTTCCCAACATCGACGGCCTGGTGCACATCTCGCAGCTGGATTCGACCCGCGTGGAGAAAGTGGAGGATATCTGCCGCCTGGGAGACGAATTAACGGTGATGGTGACCGGGATCGATCCGGAAGGCAAGGTGCGCCTTTCGCGGGCGGCCGTGCTGGAAGGCTGGACGGCCGAGGAGGCCGCCGAACGCGACCGCAAGCCGTCCGGGGGCGGCGGCCGCGGCGGATCGGGCGGATCGGGCGGACGTTCACGCTCAGGATCCGGCCCGCGGCGTTCGGGCGGACGCGGAACCGGAAAAGATGACAGCCGCGGCGGACGACGGCGGTAGCATGATGCCACCTGCCGGCCGGTCGGCCGGCAGGTGTTTTTCTCCAAAACCATGCCATACTCTCAATCACTTTGCGGATGAAACCGATGGTAACTTCCCCCCGCTGGTCTTCCACCACCAAGCTGGTCGTCATGTTGGCCCTCCTGGCGACGGGCGGGTTCTTCCTGATCCGCTTCCAGGTGCTGATCGCGCCCGTGATCATGGCGGTGATCCTGGCATACCTTCTGAACCCGGTCGTCACCACCCTGACGCGGTTCCTGCGCCTGTCGCGTACGGTCGCCGTAATCATCGTGTATGGGATCCTGATCCTGCTGGTGCTCGGCCTGATCAGCGGGGCGGGTTTGCTCATCCAAAATCAGCTTTCGGGCGTGCTGAACACGGCGCTGACCTTCATCAACACCGTCCCGGACTGGCTGGCGACCTTGTCCGCCGAACCGATCCAACTGGGTCCCTTTACGATCGACCTCTCCTCGGCCGACGTGTCGCTGCTGCAGGACGCCCTCCTGCCCACCGCGCGGGACGGGATCGGCCAGATCACCCAATGGATGACCGGCGCCGCTTCGGGTGTCGCGATTTTCCTGGGCTGGACCGCATTCGTCTTCATCGTATCCTTTTATCTGCTAAACGACATCGCCACGCTGGAACACGCCGTGCTGCGGGCCGTCCCGGAGATGTACCGGCGCGACGCCGAACGCCTGGGGCAGGAACTCGGTCCGATATGGAACGCCTTCCTGCGCGGCCAGTTGATGCTCAGCCTGATCATGGGCACGGCCTTCGGCGTGGTGATGAGCCTGCTGGGCGTGCGGTACGCCCTGGCGCTGGCCCTGATGGCCGCGCTGCTGGAATTCCTGCCCGTCCTCGGCCCGTACATCTACTCCGGCACGGCCATCCTGATCGCCCTGTTCCAGCCCTCCAATTGGCTGGGGTTGGATCCGGTCACATTCATGATCGTGGTGGCGGCCGCGGCCTGGCTGCTTCAAGTGGTGGAATCCAACTTTCTCAATCCGCGGGTGATGGGCAGCCAGTTGAAAGTGCACCCCGCGATCCTGATCACCGGCGCCCTGATCGGCGTGTCGATCATGGGGCTTCCGGGCCTGCTGCTCTCCGGGCCGATCATCGCCACCGCGGGCCATTTCGGGAAGTACATTCACGCCAAGCTGTTCAACCTCCCGCCCTGGCCTGACCTGGAGGAACAACGGTCGCTCAACCTCAATCCGCCCTGCGTGCGCATCCGCCCGGCGGCGGAAACCGACCGCGGCGACATGCTCAAACTGACCTCGCGGTTGTGGGAAGGCCATGATTACGTTCCGCGGGTGTGGTCGGCATGGCAAGCCGACCCGGAGGGATTCCTGGCCGCCGCCGAGATCGAGGGAACGATGGTGGGTTTCGGGAAGCTGACCCGCCTCAGCCCGCAGGAGTGGTGGATGGAGGGATTGCGCGTGCATCCCGCCTATCAGGGGCTGAAAATCGGCTCGCAACTCGTCGAGCACCTGCTCGACCAGTGGAAACAAGGGGGAGGCGGCGTGATCCGGCTGGCCACCTCATCGGAACGGATACAAGTCCACCATTTGTGCGACCGCCTGGGATGGCGGCGCGTAGCGGTGTGCCGCGTGATGACCGCCGCAACCCAGGATCGGGGCGCTTGCGATTACCAGCCGCTCTCGGAAACCGACGCGGGGGAAGCGCTCGCCATGTGGCGGACCCGGAACATGCGGGAAATGCCGGATTTGGTGAACGACGGCTGGCGATGGAGCGAACTCTCCGAGGAGAAGCTGGCCGGATTTATCCGATGCCGCCGCGCTTGGTGGTGGCGGGAGCGGTCCGGCCTGCTGCTGGCGTATGATTCCGAACACGACAACCAGCCCAGCTTCGAAGTGGCGGCGATTGTCGCACCCCCGAAAAAACTTGCCCCGATGCTGCGCCAGATGCGGGTGCTGGCGGACCGGCAAAAGGCTCATCGGGCGGCGTGGGTCATGTCCGACATACCGCGGCTGGTGGATGCCGCCCGGCGGGCCGGTTTCGCCACCGCCTGGGACGCTCGTTTGTGGATTTTCGAGCGATCGGATGCGCCCGATCACGACGATTCGAAGAACACGGAGGCTTGAGATGCCGGAAATACCCGAAATTAAAACCGAAACCATCGCCGAAACGGACAACTTCCTGATCTATTCCGCGGAAGAGCCCGACGGCGAGACGACCTGGCACGTTGAATTGGGGACCGCCACCCTGCACTTCTTCCGGGAGGAGTGGCGGGAGTTCCTGGCGCTTCTCGCACAAGTAGACGCCAAGCCCTGATCGATGGGCAGGTTCGGCCGGTTCGCGCCGATCGCTTGTGTCCTTCTCCTCGCGGCGGTGTACCTGGGGTGGGTGTTTTTCCGCAACGGCGCCGATCCGCTGGCCTTCGTCCAACTCGGCACGCGTTTCCAAACGGGGGATTCGGCCGGCACGGAAGGGTACGACGGCCAATTTTATTATTACATCGCCGTCGATCCCGATCCGCAGCGCACGGCACCCCGCCTCGATGTTCCGGCCTACCGGTATCAGCGCTTGCTGTATCCGCTCCTGGCCCGCGCCCTGGCCTTCGGCCGTCCGGAGGCCATCCCATGGACTCTGCTGGCGATCAACATAGCCGCCCTGGCCGGGTTGACGTTTTTGGCCGGCGAACAGATCGCACAGCGCGGCGGCAGCCGCTGGGCGGCGGTGGCCGTCGGCCTGTGGCCGGGCATCCTCGCTTCCGTACGCTGTGACCTCGCCGAACCGCTGGCGCTGTTCCTGGTGCTGCTGGCCCTATGGATCGCCGGACCCGCACTGGAACGCCGGACCACCGCGGCGGCGCTGCTGCTCGCCCTGGCGATCCTCGCCAAAGACACCGTGGCCCCTTTCCTCGCCGGATGGATCGCCTGGCTGGCCTATCGGCGGAACTATTCCAAAGCGGCCGCGATGCTGCTGGCTGCCGTGCCGTACGGCGTATTGCAGCTCTGGCTGTGGGCGGTTTTCGGCACGCCCGGGGTCTTTGCCGAAGGATCGGGGCTGATGTTTTTCCAATGGCTCCCCTTCGGAGGATTCCTGACTATGGCGCGTATCAGCCTGCTGGCGTTCGCGGTGTATTTCATCGTCTACCTGCCGGGCGTGATCCTTCCCGTGGTCTACGGCACGGCGGCCGCGCTGGCGGATATCCTTCGCCGCGCGGTCCGTCCGGAAGGGCTGCTCCTGCTCGCCCACGCGTTGATCATCGCCTTCGCCCCGTTCGACATCCTCCGGGAACCGCTGGGCATGCTCCGGCTGGCCAGCGGGCTGGTCCTTTGCATGTGGCTGTATGCCGCCGTGAAAAAAAACGCCCGTTGGAATACCTACGGGTGGATCGGCATGGTCTACCTGCTCTTCCTGCGGTAGGCATCCCCCGCGCCTTCCCGCCGTCCAACAGC
>JBJYXS010000239.1:0-1532 GCA_046260075.1 Anaerolineales bacterium
AGGAAATGGAAAAAAGCCGTCCCCTGGCGGTGCGCCGTTTCGCAAACGGAGCGCTTGGGGCGGGGATCGGAGGGTTGCTGGGCTTGGGTTGCGCCGGGTTGGCGTGGCGGATGGGGTCGTCCGTCGCGGGAATGGCCGCGATCGTCGGCAGCCCGCTGCTCATCGTCAACAGCCCGGCCGGAATTTTCGGCGGCGCTTTGCTGGGAAGGACCATCGCAGAGGACAACCCGTTGCGGGATGCTCCGGCCGCCACCTGATCGTCCGGGTCTGCTTCCTGCCGGAAAGATTCCGATCCGCGCACCTATCGGAAATGGCCGCCGTGGAACGCGGCCGTTCCTTTTTCCCCGAGGGATCGATGGATTTTCCTTCGCATGCTTCGTACGCATTGGGGATGGTTCACGGCATTCGGAAAGGATGCCGCTCGGCATCCGATCCGCGGCCGTGTCCCGTCCGGAGAACGGTCCGCGCATGCCGGCGGCACACGGCGATGTATTGTTTGGCGACATTCGAGTACAATGCCCGGGCGGTTTTCCCGCGGGAAGCCGACATCGGTCAATGCGGGAGCGCATCGTGCGGAAGTGGATCGAGAAAATTAAACACGGCTTGAAAAAAACCGCGGTGTATCCGCTGCTCCGGGACGCCCGGATTCTGCTGAGGTGGATGGCCGCCGGGCGGCCCGTTCCCCCGCCGCATCTGGTCAAGCAGCGGGCTATCCGGCGCTTTGCCAGGCGGTTCCGCCTGCCCGTGTTCATCGAAACCGGCACCTACCGGGGGGATATGGTCGAGGCCGTACGGGACGGTTTCGACCGCGTGTATTCCATCGAGTTGGGCGCCGAGCTGCACCGCCGTGCCCGGGAACGGTTCGCCGGCGATGAACAGATCGTCATCCTGCAGGGCGACAGCGGGGAGATCCTGGGCGATCTGCTGCGGAAGATCGACCGCCCGTGCCTGTTCTGGCTCGACAGCCATTACTCCGACGCCGACACGGCCCGCAGCGGCCTCATCACGCCGGTCCTGCGCGAGCTGGAGCACATCTTCCGCCACGAGCTGGCCGGCCGGCACGTGATCCTTATCGACGATGCACGCCTGTTCAACGGCGAGGATGATTACCCGAGCCTCGGGACGGTGAAGGCCCTGGCGGAGAAAGCCGGGTTCGAATCGATCGACGTGCGCGACGACATGATCCGGATCCGGAACAACCGGGGGCCGGGCCGGGGATCCCGGACGGGATGAAATGCACAAACCCATTTCCCGGAAGGACTGTCCATGAAAGCCTGGAAGGATTTCGAACGCGCGGCGACCAAGAGCGAACGGCGGATCCTGAACCGCTTAACGACGCCGGCGAAGCTGCAAGCCTTCCTCGACGACCTGCCGTACAGCGACGAGGATATCTACCGCTGCCCGTTGCGGGTCCTGCGGGAATGCCGGGGCCACTGCTACGACGGTGCGGTCTTTGCCGCGGCGGCGTTGTGGCGGATGGGCCATAAGCCGCTGATCCTGGAACTGCTTCCCAACCCGCGCGACGACGATCA
>JBJYXS010000240.1:0-2343 GCA_046260075.1 Anaerolineales bacterium
TATCGGGCAGGATATCCCGGAGTTTCCAAGGGATGCCTTTGTCCTCGAGCTTCGCTTCGAACAGCTTGAGCATGCGCGCATCGTAGCCGCGGGCGTCGCCGTCGACGGGGAACATGCCCGAGGCTTCGCCGATCCCGAGCACTTTCCGCCCGGTCAGCTTCCAATGAACGTACCCCGCCAGGGTGGTCTGGAAGCTTATCTCCCGGACATGGGATTCGTCATTGAGGATGGCCTGGTAAAGGTGCGCGATGCTCCAGCGTTGGGGAATGTTGAATTGAAACAGATCCGTCAGTATTTCCGCCGCTTGCCCGGTGATGGTGTTCCGCCACGTGCGGAACGGAACGAGCAGTCCGCCGTCGCGCCCGAACGCCAGGTAGCCGTGCATCATGGCGCTGAACCCGATGGCTCCGACGGTTTTCAGCGGAGTGCGGTATTTTTCCTGCACTTCGCCGCACAGATTCCGGTAGCTCTCCTGCAGACCGGCCCACACCTCTTCGAGCGGATACGTCCAAATTCCGTCTTCGTACCGGTTCTCCCACTCGTGGCTTCCCGAGGCGATCGGTGCGTGATCCTCGCCGATCAGCACCGCCTTGATCCGGGTCGATCCGAACTCGATGCCCAGAGCCGTCCTTCCGTTCGAAATGGCGTCTTGCACCGTGGATTCGGTCGTTTTTTTGGGCATGCGGATTCATCCTCTGTCCCAACGCCCTCACCCCGGCGGCAGACCACCGGCGGGGCGAGGGTGTCAGGACGGCTTTATCTCGATAACGACCTTCATTCCCTCTCGTTTAGCGGCCGCAGCGAAGGCCTCCGGCGCGCGTTCGAGCGGGAAGGTGTGGGTGACCAGCGAGCGCACGTCGACCCGCCCTTCCGCCACCAGTTGGATGGCGCGCGGGTAGGTGTGCTTCATGCGCCGGACGAGCAGGAAGGTGATCCCCTTGCGGCGCGCCGTGGCGGCGCGGAAGGAGGTCCGGTCGTCGGGCGGTATGCCCGCCAGGAGGATCCTTCCGCCCGGCCGGAGGATGTTCACCGCCGTTTCCACCGCGGCGTTATCCCCCGCGCACTCGAACACGACGTGCGGCGGCTCGATATCCGGCAGGTCGAGGGCGGATTTTTCCACCAGGCGGCAGCCGTCAAAACCCAGCGCGCGGGCCGCCTCCACCCGGTGCGGCAGCACCTCCGTGGCCGTGATGCGGTCGACGCCGAACAGCCGGACCAGTTGCAGCACCATCAAACCGATCGGGCCGCAACCGAGCACGGCAACCCGCATGTCGTGCCGCAAGTGGGCCAGGTCGAGGGCATGAATCGCCACGCCCAGCGGCTCGAGCATCACGCCGTCGGAATCGCTGAGCGAATCGGGGATCGGAAAACAGGTCCGCTCCGGCCAGGCCAGGTATTCGCGCAGCGCCCCTTCCTGCTTGCCGTACCCCGCGAAGATGATCTGCTCGCACAAATTCGGATTCCCCTCGCGGCATTGTTCGCATACTTCGCAGGGAATCGACGGATCCACCGCCACCCGGGTGCCGTCCTCTTTCGTGGCGGCGAATTCGTGGCCCAGTACGACCGGCTCGGAGATCCCCGCCTCGCCGATCGCCCCTTCTTCGAACCAGTGCAGGTCCGATCCGCAGATTCCCACCGCGTTGACGCGCAGCAGGATTTCCCCGGCGGCGGGTTGCGGAAGGGCTTCCTCGTGGAGCCGCAGATCGCCGGGGGCGTGCAGGCGGACGACGCGCATCTTCGCCCGGCTCATCGGTGCCGGTACACGTCCCAATCCAGATATTGCGAGAAGGCCTCCTCGACGGCGGCGGCGCAGGCCGAAAGGTTGACCGCGGTATGGTGTTCGAATCCGTTGTTGCAGATGAACGCCAGCAGCTCCTGCAAATTGGGGATCTTCACCACCCCGTACCCGCCGAAGGTATCCAGCGGGTCGTCGGTCAGCTCGCCCTCGCCGAGGTAGGCGGCGATGATTCCGCGTTCATCGTCGGTCGTCACCCGGCAATAGGTGATCGGGCCGGTCCGCAACCGCCCGACCACGGTGCCGTAGGTGTTGTCCTTGCCCACCGTGCCGGCGATGATCGCCTGGTAGTCCATGACCGGCGATCCTTCCCCTTTGTCCCGGAAGAAGTCCTTCGGCAGATTGGAGCAATGGAAGATCACGGCCTTGTCGGGATCCTCCCCGTAGTTGTTGTTCCAATCCACCAGCGCCGACGCTTTGCCCGACGCCAAGACCATGGCATACATACCCACCAGGCCGGAGATATCGGTCTCGCAGGCCGAGGGCATGAGGTCGTTGCTCATCATGCTCATCAGCGCGCAGGGCACCACGCCGTAGAATTCCTCCAT
>JBJYXS010000241.1:0-1105 GCA_046260075.1 Anaerolineales bacterium
CCCGCCGCACGGGCGCTGGAGGCTGCCGGGATCGATTCGATCCTGGTCGGCGATTCGCTCGCTATGGTCGCGCTCGGCTGCGAGAACACCCTGCCGGTGACGATGGACGGGATGATCCACCACTGCAAGGCGGTGGCCCGCGGCGCCGCGCGGCCGCTGCTGATCGGCGATATGCCGTTCCTCTCCTACCAGACCGGGCCGTCCGACGCGGTCCGCAACGCCGGCCGCTTCCTCCAGGAGGGCGGCATGCAGGCCGTCAAGCTCGAGGGCGGGCGCGAAAGGCTGGCCGAGGTCCGGGCCGTGCTCGACGCCGGCATCCCCGTGCTCGGCCACCTCGGCCTTACGCCCCAGTCGGTCCACAAACTCGGCGGGATGCGGCCCCAGGCACGCTCTGCGGAATGCGCCCGCCGGCTGCTGGAGGACGCGCTGCTCCTCGAAGAAACCGGCGTTTTCGCGATCGTGCTCGAATCGATCCCCGCCCGGCTGGCCGAGCGGATTTCCAAGCGGCTCGCGGTTCCGACGATCGGGATCGGATCCGGACCCGGCTGCGACGGCCAGGTGCTGGTGACCAACGACCTGCTCGGGCTCTACGACCGCTTCACGCCGCGCTTCGTCAAGCAGTACGCGCACCTGCTCGAGGAGATGGAACGGGCCTTCCAGGCGTATATCTCCGACGTGCAATCCCGCTCCTACCCGGCGGCCGAACACACGGTCGATATGAAGGATGAGGAGTGGGAGAAGCTGCAGGACATGCTGTCCTAGCCTCCTCACCCCCAACCCCTCTCCCCCTTCCCGTAATACGGGAAGGGGGAGAGGGGAGCCGGTGTTCTTCCGGCGGGGAGCGGGGGATAGGACAGAAAAAAGGAAAGGTGAGAGCCTGTCCTCAACCGAAGAAGGAGAGGTTTTGGGGGTGAGGACGGATTGAGGGGGAAGGGGACCGAGGAGAAGAGGTAAGTATGGAAGGGGACAGAGGAGAGTAGATGAAAGTCACCATCCTGGGTTCCGGCGCGATGGCCTGCCTGCTCGGCGCCCACATGGCCGGCAAGGCCGATCTCACCCTGCTCGGCTCGTGGAAGGCCGGGATCTATGCCGTCCACCGCGACGG
>JBJYXS010000241.1:1205-4968 GCA_046260075.1 Anaerolineales bacterium
GCCGGCGTCCCCGCGCCATGGAATCGGATGCTGGTGCAGCTGATACGTGCGGCGGAATTGTAGGGGCGGATGGATATCCGCCCGGTAATGGACGGGATTGGGTTTGTAGGGGCGGACCGCCGGTCCGCCCGGCAATGGACAGGATTGACAGGATTGTTTTTGCAGGGGCGGATGGATATCCGCCCGGTAAGGGAAGCAGGGATGGATCAGAATGGACTATACAGTAGAGAGGAATCACGGACAGGATTAACAAGATGATTTAGGATTTACAGGTTTCAACTAAGAAATGGAAAAATCCTGTCAATCCTGAGCCATCCTGTAAATCCTGTCCATTCACTCTCCAGGAAGTGGAACATGAAACTTGTCCGCACATTAGTCGATTTGCGAAAAATCCTCTCCACCCTGCCCAAGCCGCTGGGGTTGGTGCCGACGATGGGCTGCCTGCACGAGGGGCACCTCTCGCTGGTCCGGCGGGCCCGCGCCGAGTGCGCCGCTGTCGGGGTGAGCATCTTCGTCAACCCCACCCAGTTCGGGCCCAATGAAGATCTCGCCGCCTACCCGCGCGATCTCGAGCGCGATTTGACCCTGCTGGAAGGAGCCGGGGCCGACGTGGTCTGGGCGCCGGAGGCGGCGGACGTGTATCCGCCCGGTTATCAGACCCATGTCGAGGTCTTGGAAATCACCAAAGTTTTGGAGGGCGCCGCCCGGCCGGGCCATTTCCGCGGCGTGGCGACGGTGGTGGCCAAGCTGTTCAACGCCTTCACCCCCGACCGCGCCTACTTCGGCCGGAAGGACGCCCAGCAGGCGGCCGTCATCCGGCGCATGGCGATCGATCTGAACTTCCCGCTCGAGATTATCGTCTGCCCGACGGTGCGCGAAGCGGACGGGCTGGCGATGTCGTCGCGCAACACGTATCTTTCGGCGGAGGAACGCCGCGCGGCAACCGTCCTGCACCGCGCGCTCTCCGCCGCCCGCTCCGCCTGCGACGGCGGCGAACGCGGCGCGGAAGCGCTGCGCAAGGCGATGCGCGCCTGCCTCGAGGCCGAACCGCTGGCCCGCACCGAGTACGTCTCCGCCGCCGACCCGGACACATTGGCCGAACTCGACCGCGTCGAACGGGACGCGCTGCTTTCCATGGCGGTGCGGATCGGGAAAACGCGGCTGATCGACAATTTCCTGCTGCGGGATGGGGAGTGGGAGACGGGGACGGTTGAAGAACAAACCCATTGACCATGGACGATGGCCATCTCTTTCCTCAGCTGTTCCCGGTAGACGGGAACTGAAAAAAAGAAGGAAAAAAGAAAAAACCATCCCTGATTGCATACGGCTCTTGTCCACGGTCCATGGTCCATCGTCTATGGTCTGGCGGCTACGCAGAAAAATAAAGAAAATAACGAAGAAGGGATAATCGCTACATGAAACGCACTCTGCTCCGTTCCAAAATCCACCGCGCGACGGTCACCGGCGCCGAACCGGATTACGAGGGATCGATCACGATCGATCCGGATCTGATCCGCGCGGCCGGGCTGGCCGAATACGAGCTGGTCCACGTCGCCGACATCACCAACGGCGTGCGCCTGGAAACCTACGTCATCGCCGGCGAGCCCGGGTCGGGCGTCATCTGCATGAACGGAGCCGCCGCCCGGGTGGTGAACATCGGCGACAAGGTGATCATCATGGCCTACGGCCAGGCCGACGAACCGTTGCCGGCTGACTGGCGGCCGGCCATCGTTCTGGTGGACGAAAACA
Organism: Anaerolineales bacterium; assembly: GCA_046260075.1. GTDB lineage: Bacteria > Chloroflexota > Anaerolineae > Anaerolineales > RBG-16-64-43 > JAFGKK01. The sequence continues at coordinate 2,955 of JBJYXS010000241.1, forward strand.
ACCGCATACGCGAGGTGCGCCATGCTGCTGTGCATTGACATCGGAAACACCAACATCACCCTCGGGCTCTACGACGGCGCCGCGCTCGGCCCGCGCTGGCGGCTCGCCACCGAGCACGAACGGATGCCCGACGAGTTCGGCCTGCAGGTGGCCGGGTTGCTGGCCCTGGCCGGCAAATCCGCGGAGGATATCCGCGGCATCTCGATGGCCTCGGTCGTCCCGCCGCTCACCGGTCGCTGGATCGAAACCTGCCGCATCTACCTCAAACAGGATCCGCTGGTGGTGGATGCCGGCGTGCGCACGGGCGTCAAGATCCGCTACGACGATCCGCGCGCGGTCGGCGCCGACCGGATCGTCGACGCGGCCGCCGCCTACCGGCTCTACGGCGGGCCGGCCTGCATCGTCGATTTCGGGACCGCCACCACCTTCGACGCCATTTCCGCCGAAGGCGAATACCTCGGCGGGGCGATCGCGCCGGGAATCGGAATCGCCGCCCAGGCGCTCTTCCAGCGCACCGCCAAGCTCCCGCGGGTCGATCTCTCCCGCCCGCCCGCCGCGATCGGCCGCAACACCGTCCACGCCATCCAATCCGGCCTGCTGTTCGGCTACGTCGGCCTGGTGGAAGGCATGGTCGCTCGCTTCCGGGCCGAACTCGGCGAAGGCCTCAAGGTCATCGGCACCGGCGGCGAGGTCGACATCATCGCCCGCGAGACCGAAGCGATCGAAATCCGCGCCCCCTGGCTGACGCTCGACGGGCTGCGCATGATCTACGAGATGAACCGATGAATCCCATCAACGGCAAACGCATCCTTCTGGGCGTGACCGGATCCGTGGCCGCCTACAAGGCCGTCGACCTGGCCAGCAAACTGACCCAGGCCGGGGCCGAGGTGGACGTGCTGCTGACCGATTCGGCGGCCCGCTTCGTCGCCCCGCTTTCGTTCCAATCCGTGACCGGACGGGCGGCCCACACCGATTCCGAATTGTGGGGCGCCGAGGCGCACGTCCTGCACGTAAACCTCGGCCGCCCGGCCGATCTGTTCCTGATCGCGCCCGTCACCGCCAACACGATCGCCAAATTGGCGCACGGCCTGGCCGACAACCTGCTCTCGCTCACCGCCCTTTCGGCCCGCTGCCCGCTGGCGATCGCCCCGGCGATGGACGCCGGGATGTTCGCCGCTCCGGCCGTCCAGGAAAATCTGCGCAAGCTGGTCGACCGCGGGGCGGCCGTCATCGGGCCGGAGGAGGGGCACCTCGCCTCGGGACTCTCGGCCAAGGGCCGCATGACCGAGCCGGCCGCGATCCGCGATAGGGTCCGCTACCTGCTTTCGCGCGGCGGGCCGCTCAAGGACCGCAAGGTGGTGGTGACCGCCGGGGGAACGCAGGAGCCGTTCGACGCGGTGCGCGCGCTCACCAACCGTTCTTCGGGCAAACAGGGGTTTGCGCTGGCGTGGGCGGCCCAGGATTCGGGCGCCGACGTCGTCCTGATCGCCGCGCCGGCCGCGCTGCCGACTCCCAGCGGCGCCCGGCGGATCGATGTGCGCACGGCCGAGGAGATGCGCGCGGCGGTCATAGAAGAAGCGGACAGCGCCGACGCGCTGATCATGGCCGCGGCCGTTGCCGATTTCCGCCCCGCCGATCCGGCGGCGGGAAAAACGAAGAAGGACGCCGCGCCGGATTCCATCCGCCTGGAGCGGACGCCGGACATCCTCAAGGAAATCGGCAAGGCGAGGGAGAAAAACGGCCTTCCGGCCGTCCTGGTCGGCTTCGCGGCCGAAACGGAGAACCTGGAGAAAAACGCGCAAAAGAAGCTGAAGGCCAAGCAGCTCGACCTGATCGTCGCCAACGAAGTCGGGCGGCCCGGCACGGGCTTCGAATCCGACACCAACCGTGTTACGATAATTTCCGCCGACGGCGCCGCCCAAAACCTGCCCGAAATGGACAAATACCTCGTCGCCGAGGCGGTCATCGAGCGGGTGATCGGATTGCTGACTGAATCGTAAGGGCGGACCGCCGG
>JBJYXS010000241.1:5068-7072 GCA_046260075.1 Anaerolineales bacterium
CCGCCCTTACAAACCGATTTGCTGGGTGGTATAGAACAAGGAACGATAATGGCCAAGATCCATGATTCGATAACCGATGTGCCGGGCATACTCGTCGGGCACGCGCAGGATGCATCCGCCCTGACCGGCTGCACGGTCGTGCTCTGCCCGAAGGGGGCGACGGCCGGGGTCGACCAGCGCGGCGGGGCGCCCGGAACGCGCGAGACGGATCTCCTGCGGCCGATGCACCTGGTGCGGAAAATCCACGCGGTCGTGCTGGCCGGCGGCTCGGCCTTCGGGCTCGACGCGTCCTCGGGCGTGATGCGCTACCTCGAAGAGAAGCACGTCGGCTTTTCGGCCGGCAACGCGAAGGTGCCGATCGTCGTCTCGGCGATCCTGTACGATTTGGGGATCGGCGATTCGAAGGTCCGCCCCGACGCGGAGATGGGCTACCGGGCCTGCCAACGGGCATCCGCCGATCCGCCCGCGGAGGGAAACGCCGGGGCGGGAACCGGCTGCACGGTCGGGAAGATCTTCGGCCCGGTCGGGGCGGTGAAATCCGGCATCGGCTCGGCGTGCGTCGATTGCGGGGGCGGCGTGCGGGCGGCCGCGATCGTGGCGGTCAACGCCTTCGGCGACGTGATCGACCCGAAGAACGGCGCCATCCTGGCCGGCGCGCGTCCCGTGGGCACCGGTCCGCTGCGCCTGGGCGGCAGCAAACGCTATGCCGATACGCTCGCGGTGATGCGCACGGCCCCCGGTCGGATGATCCTCGGCTTGGCGGAGGGGACCAACACGGTGATCGGCGTCGTGGCCTCCAATGCCCGGCTGACCAAGGAGGAAGCCGGCAAGGTGGCCCAAATGGCGCAGGACGGGCTGGCGCGCACCATCCGCCCGGCTCACACGATGCTCGACGGAGACACCATCTTCGCGCTCTCGACCGGGAACCGGAAGGCGAACGTCAGCCTGGTCGGCGCCTGCGCGGCCGAGGCCTTCTCGCGGGCCGTGGTCAAGGCCGTCCTGGCCGCCCGCGCCGCCGGCGGCCTGCCCGCCGCGATCGACATCCGCAGCGGGACTTTGGCATAATAGGCCACGGAGAACACGGGGAACACGGAGGTCATGGAGTTACACGGAGAAAATTGCATTCCAAGCATTTCCGTGTTCGGTGGGTAAACCCGGCAAGATTACGGAAACAGGAGCAGGCATGTTTCAACGACGCGACACACAACCCATCCCGGAAATCCTTCGCACGACCGGCAAGATCGAAACCGTGCTGGGATCCGGCATTTCCATCAAGGGAACCCTCACCGGCAAGGGCGGAGTCCGGATCGAAGGGGTGTTCGAAGGCCGGATCGATATTGAGGGACCGCTGGTGATCGGCGAAGCGGGGAAGGTCGTCTCGGAGGAGATCCGCGCCCCGTCGGTCGTCGCGGGCGGCACGCTGCAAGCCAATGTGTTCGCCGACAAAATGCAGGTGCTGCGGACCGGACGGGTGTACGGCGACGTGACGACCGCGAACCTTTCGACCGAGGAAGGCGGATTCCTGAAGGGTTCGATCCGGATGCCGGAGGAGAGCACCCGTCCCGCCGACTCCGGCGAAGCGGACGGCACGCCGGACCAGGCGGTCACCCGCCCCGCCCCCACGCGCAACGCCCCGCGCGGGGGGAAGCGCTAGCGGGAAGAAGATCTTTTTGCCACAAGAGTCACAAAAGACACATAATTTTCATTCACCGCCAAGAAAAAAAATTATGCTTCCATCCTTTTTTGGCTTATGTGGATTCTGTGACTTCAAATTTCGTATTATATATCATTCCGCATTACCCGATAAATCCGAATAACCAAAAAAAGCACAAAAGAAAATTCTTTTGTGCTTTTTTATTTGTTTCTTTTTGTGTCTTTTGTGACTTCTGTGGCTATATCTTTTCCATCTTTACCCAATCTACCTCTCCCGCACCACCACCGTCTTGGCCAGGATATCGAACCAGCGTTGTTTCCTGGGGTGGAAGGGCATGAACAGAGCTTCGA
>JBJYXS010000241.1:7172-10418 GCA_046260075.1 Anaerolineales bacterium
CAGGTCGATCAGGAAGGCGGCCGTCCGCCGCAGAAAACCGCCGTACTGGAGCGGGACGGCGGACATGAATTCCGCCGCCACCTCGCGCGGATCGCCCATGCGCTCGACCAGGACGGCCGCTTCCTCCCCGCCGGCCAGTCCCTCCTGCAGGTGCGCCTCGAGGTCGGCCCGGATCCGCCGCCGGTCTTCTTCCGAGGCGAAGATCAGATCCATCACCTTCTGCACATATTGATTCGCGATATCGGTTTTTACGGGTGTCATGAGCCTTTCTCCTTATCCAATAATTGTTCGACGGCGGAGGCGAACGCCTTCCATTCGGCGATGCGCGCCGCGAGGAATTTCACGCCGGATTTGGTCAGCCGGTAGTACTTGCGCGGCACCCCCCGCTCGAGAGTCTCCCAGCGGGCCTCTATGTACCCGGCCTTTTCCATGCGGTAGAGCACCGGATACAGCGTCCCTTCCTTCAGCCGGAAGAGACCGCCGCCGCGCCGCTCCAGCTCCGAGGCCAGTTCGTATCCGTACATCTGCCGCTCGGAGATCAACCGCAGGATGATCATTTCCAGCGTTCCGCGCTTTAATTCCTTGTCGATCCTGTTTTTGTCATCCATAATATTTTGCCTCGCTAGGTATTATATAACACTTAATATATTTGTCAAGGGGAAAATCTGGAAATGGGCTGGGCGGTTTTTTCCATGAAAATCCGGGGAAAACAGCCGTTTTTTAGAGAATTTATATCCAAAACCATGATATATTCTTGCGGAACAAATTTCTTTCCTATCCATGCGACAATTGATAAGGACATCATGGTTCACATCACCGAGATACCCGAAAAAGAAATCAACCGCCTGGAGCAATCCACCCCTCAGGAGATCCTGCAGTGGGCCTGCAACAAGTTCCGCTGCCTTTGCATCGCGGCGTCGTTCGGAAAGGACAGCATCGTGCTGCTCCACATGTTGCGCGATATCCGTCCCGAGCTCGACGTGGTCTATCTCAACACCGGCTATGATTTCCCCGAAACGGTGGAATTCATCCGCAAAATGGAACGCGAGTGGAAACTGCGCCTGATCGAGTTCACCCCGCGGATCAGCGTCGAGGAACAGGAGCGCACGCTGGGCGAGGATCTCTACCGCACCGACCCGGGACGCTGCTGCGGGATCCGCAAAGTGGAGCCGATGGCGCGCGCGCTGCGGAATTACGACGCCTGGATCACCGGTTTGCGCCGCGACGAAACCGAACACCGCAAGGAAATCCGGGTGGTGGAAGTGGCCGACGAACTGGTGAAAGTGAACCCGCTGGCCGCCTGGACCGCCGACGACGTCTGGCACTACATCCGCTCGAACCAGGTTCCCTACAACCCGCTGTACGACAAGGGCTACGTCAGCCTGGGCTGCCGCCCGTGCACGCTGGCCGGAACCTGGGGGCGGTTCGAGCGCGCCGGGCGGTGGGCCGGCACATCCAAGGCCGGGGGCGAATGCGGGATCCACGTCGCTTCCACGATGCACGAGTACGGCGAATCGGAAAGCGAAGCGGAAAATCGGAAAGAACCGGAGCGATGAGCGGCGACTTCATCCGCATCGAGGGGGCCCGCGAGCACAACCTGCAGAACCTCTCCGTCGACATCCCCAAAAACCAACTGGTCGTCGTCACCGGGCTCTCCGGATCCGGGAAATCCTCGCTGGCCTTCGATACGCTGTTCGCCGAAGGCCAGCGGCGCTATGTCGAATCGCTTTCGGCCTATGCCCGGCAGTTCCTCGGCCAGCTGCGCCGGCCGGATGTGGACAGGATCGACGGGCTCTCGCCGGCGGTAGCCATCGACCAGCGCGGGCTGAGCCGTAATCCCCGCTCGACGGTCGGCACGGTGACGGAAATCTACGATTACCTGCGCCTGCTCTATGCCCGCGCCGGCATCCCCCACTGCCCCGTGTGCGGGCGGCGCGTCCGGAAACAATCCGCCCAGGAGATCGCCGCCGCGATCGCCGCCTTCGCGCCCGGCTCCCGCCTGGCGCTCCTGGCGCCGGTCGTGCGTTCGCGCAAGGGATCCCATGAGGCCGCGATCGGGGAAATGCGCGCCTCGGGGTTCGTGCGCATGCGGATCGACGGCCGGATGTACGAAACCGACGCCGAACCCGGGCTCGATCCGCACGCTTCCCACAGCCTGGAGGCCGTCGTCGACCGGCTGGTCGTCCCCGGCGCCCCCGCCGGGGAATTCCTCACCCGCCTGACCGACTCGGTCGAGACGGCGCTGCGCACCGGCGGCGGATTCCTCATCGTCCAGGATCTCTCCGCCGAACCGCCCGCCGACGTCCTCTTCTCGGAACGCTTCGCCTGTCCGACCGACGGGATCAGCCTGCCCGACATCCAACCGCATTCCTTCTCCTTTAATTCGCCCCACGGCGCCTGTCCGGATTGCCAGGGCCTCGGTTCGCGGTTCGCATTCGATCCGGCGCGGATCTTCCCCGATCCCTCCCAGCCGCTGAACGAGGCGGTCCTCTCCCTGCCGGCCTTCGAAAGCGAGGAAATCCAGCGCTCGCAGTCGTTGTGGATCGAATCCCTGGGCAACCATTTCGGCTTCGATCCCGAATCCCCCGTCGGCGAGCTCTCTGACCGGCAGCGGCGGATCGTCCTCCACGGCAGCGGCCCGGAAAAGATCCGGGTCGAATTCCCCTCAGGCGGAAAACAGGCTTTCTTCGATTCGCCCTACGAGGGATTGCTGCCGTACCTGCAGCGGCGCTACGCGGAAAGCAACAGCGATTCGTACCGCAGCCGCGCCGAAAACCTGATGAGCGAGCGGACCTGCCCTTCCTGCAAGGGAACCCGCTTGCGCAAGGAATCGCTGGCCGTGACCGTCGCCGGCCGGAATATCATTGAAATCTGCGATTGGACGGTCGCCCGGATGCGCGCGTGGATCGAAGCGGTCGGCGACGGATCCGCCGCCGGTCAGGTGCCAACCGACGCGCGGACCCGCGCCGTGACGGCGCCGATCCTGGCCGAAGTCGGCCACCGTTTGGATTACCTGGAGGAAGTCGGCGTGGGGTACCTCGCCCTTTCCCGGACGGCGGCGTCGCTTTCCGGCGGGGAAGGCCAGCGGGTGCGGATGGCCACCCAGATCGGATCCCGCCTGAGCGGGGTGTTGTACGTCCTCGACGAACCATCGGTCGGGCTGCATCCGCACGACACCCGGCGCCTGTTGGAAAGCCTGCTGCGCCTGCGCGAACTCGACAACACCGTGCTGGTCGTGGAGCACGA
>JBJYXS010000242.1:0-4278 GCA_046260075.1 Anaerolineales bacterium
CGGCCTACGTGGAACCGAACCCGAACGCCTTCTACCGGATGGCGTACGCCGCCCGATCGCTTGCGCGCGGCCTCGAGGACATTCCCTTCGAGAACATCTCCCAAAATTACTTGGAACCGGATATGGATTTTTTATTGATGGAGATGGAGCGATTGGGAAACCAGTTGGAGAGATTGGGCGACATCGCAGTCATGGAGATAAACGGGGAACCCATTGACCAGGTGTACGGGACGGTCTGGTGGTGTCTGGGCCGGGTGGAATGCTCGACGACGGATTCCCCGTATCAATCGCATCCGGACGAACCGCCGGAAGTGCCGGTCGTCGCGGCGGTCGCCGGATATTGGGACAATACGAAGAGTGTCGTCCTGGAAGTCGGCGTCGGGTACGTGGACAGGATCTACGTTGTCGTGCCGATCGAAGGCCGGCTGGAGATCGCCCAGGGCGGGGTGTTTTCGTATTATGAATTCATTCAGCCGCGCGACAACCGCCTGACGGACCAGGAATGGCGAGCCAAACTGCTATCCGCGTCTCCGCCATCCCTGCCGCCCTGGGCGGAGAAATTCGTGCTGCAGGGCGGAAAGCCGGTCCGGTGGACGGCGTTCCGGATCGGCGACGTGTATCTGGTGACGGAAGCGGGCGACTTGGTGAGAGTGCGCGCGAATCCCTCGACCGCGGCCGACGTCCTCGCCGAATTGCCGGCGGGTTCCTACCTCACGATCCGCGACGGGCCGGTTTCGGCGGACGGGTATACGTGGTGGAAGATCGAAGACTTTTTCAGCGACGCGGAGGGCTGGGTGGCGGAAGACCAGGAGTGGTACGATCGGGTATAGCCGGAAAACCGGCAGGCTGGCGGTTCATAAAAAACCGGGAAGGCCTTTACGGTCGTCCCGGTTTTTTTATGGTTGCTTCGGGTATTTCCGCGGCTCAGAAGCGCGTCACGGCCCCGCAATAGGTGCAGTGGATCTCGGTTTGGCCGCGCAGGATGGGGGCTTTGATCGCGGCGCCGCAGGAGGAGCACTTGGTCGGCGCGTCGCGCAGGCGCTTCTTCTCCTCCTCCGAAATCGGGTTGACGCGGCTTTTTTCGATCTCGCCGTCCTTGACCCGTCCGATCGTCGCCTGCCACATGTTGCAATCCTGCCCGTCGATATGGAAGTGGGCCTTGCGTGCCGGTGCGGCGGTGGTGAATTTGAAATCCAGGTGATCCTCGTGGCCCATCAGGCCTTTCTTGCTGGCCGTGACCTCCTGCATCTCCGAAAGCGGGACGATCAGCAGCACTTCCTGGACCTTTTCCTTTTCGGTCGCGATGAACAGGACTTTCTTGGTGGCTACATCCTCTTTCCGTTCGAAGGCCAGGCGCTGGTCGGTGAGGTACAGGACTCCCTTGGGATCGTCCTTGCCGTCCTTATCCCATTTGGCCTTCACGGCCAGGACGACCGATTCGGACGCCAGCCATTCGATTTTGGCGGCCGCCGCCTGGTCGATGACCCACGAAATCTCCTTGAGGTGGCTCTCGAGCTTGCCGAGATCGGACGCCATGGTGTCGAACATCCCCAGGATGGCGTTCTCGGCGGCTTCGGCCGCGCCCTTCAGCGTATCCAGCGATTGCTCCACCCTCGGCAGCACGGCCTTGGCGGCGAGCGGATTGACCGCCCGCGCGACGGCCTGGGCCACGTCGGTTTCGGCCTTGGCGACGCGGGGCTTCAGGGAGGCTGTCTCGCGCGTGATCGACTGCATCACGGACGGCTTCAGTGCGGCCCAGCGCTTGCGGAAATCCAGGCATTTGGTCTCGAGGTCCTTCTCCCAGGCATAGCCGCGTTCGCGCACGCCGCGGGCCAGGTCGAAGACCCGGTTGGCCTGGGTCTCCACGTCTTCGGCCTGGTCGCGGGCCGAAGTAAGCATGGCTTTTTCCTGTATTTCCTTGAGGTTGTCTTTCAGGTCGTCCACTTTTCGGCGGACTTCTTCCATCGGGTCGGGGGCGGATGATTTAGGCATGGGGCCTCCAGGACTTCGAGTATATCGGAAAATGAGAAAAATGCCGCCGCGAACGATGAGTGCAATGGGCCGCCGGGATCGCCGACCGCCGTCGCGGGACGCTTCTCATTTGCCGGGTCCGATCTTCCAATATATACTGGCCCGGCGGAGAGGTCCGGCCGGAAGGTCAGTCTCCATCGGCGGAGGAGCCGGGAAGCCGGCCGTTTCCGCGCCGGAATAAATAACAAGAGGAGAAGAACATGTACGATGCGAATATCCAACCGCCGTCGCCGAAGCAGCCGGCGCGGCAATGGCCGCCCTTCATGGGCATGCTGTCCATCCTGACGGTCGCGTTTCCCGTCATCATTTTTTGCGCCTATTGCATGATCGTCTATTATTGGGTCAGCCAGCCCGGATTCGAAACCGAACTGATGTCGGAAACGGAAATCATGAACCTGGGCCTGGGCACGCTGGCCATGCTCTGCGGCGTCATCACCGTCTCCGTCGTCGGAATCGCCGTCGGGCTGGGGGCGCTGTTCGGAAGGACCGCCAACAAGGTGCTCGGACTGATCGGTGTGGTGATGAACGGATTTCTGCTGGTGTCCCTGCTCTGCGGTTTTCTGCTGTTCTTGCTGGCCTGACGGAGGCCCGGCCGGCGCGCAACGGAGCCGGATTTGTTTTTCCGATTGCGCCGGAGGGAGGTTTTTTCAAGGGCGTTGCACGAGGGGATCCCAACAACAGCCGCGATCGTCGATCGCGGCTGTTGTTGCCGCTTGGGTTTACGCTTTTTCCTTCCCGCCGATCTGCGACCGCAAATAGGCCTCGATAAAGCCGTCGAGATCCCCGTTGAGGACCGCCGCGGTATTGCCGGTTTCGTGCTCGGTGCGGTGGTCCTTGACCATCTGGTAGGGATGCAGGACGTAGGAGCGGATCTGGCTGCCCCATTCGGCCTTGACGTGTTCGCCCTTGATCGCCGCCAGTTCCTTCACCTGGGCCTCGCGCTGGATGTCAAGCAGCCGCGCGCGCAAGACGCGCATGGCGTTCTCGCGGTTCTGGGTCTGCGAGCGCTCGTTCTGGCAGGTGACGACCAGCCCGGAGGGCAGGTGGGTGATGCGGACGGCAGTGTCATTCTTCTGCACGTTCTGCCCGCCGGCTCCCGAGGACCGGTAGGTTTCGATCTTCAGATCGGAGGGCGGGATGTCGAGTTCGTCGGATTGCTCGATCTGCGGGTAGACTTCGACCAGGACGAAGGAGGTGTGGCGCCGGTTGGCCGAATCGAAGGGCGAGAGCCGCACCAGGCGGTGGACGCCCTTTTCGGCCTTGAGGTAGCCGTAAACATTCGTCCCCTTGATCGAGATGGTGACGCTCTTGATCCCGGCCTCTTCGCCGGGCATGCGGTCCAACACCTCAGCTTCAAAACCGCGCCGTTCGGCCCAGCGCAGGAACATGCGCTCGAGCATCGAAGCCCAATCCTGGCTGTCGGTACCGCCGGCACCGGCGTGGATTGATAGGAAGGCGTCGGATTCGTCGTAGGGGCCGGAGAGCAGGGCTTCGAGGTCCATCTGCGCCACGGCGGCTTCGACCTCGTCGGTCTCCTTCTCCAATTCGGCGCGCAGCGAATCGTCGCCGAGCGCGGCTAGTTCGAGCGCGTCATGGGCGCGGCGTTCGAGAGAGCGCCAAACGGCCGCTTGGTTCTTCAGGCGGGTCATTTCCTGCATCAATTGCTTGGCGTGATCGGGCGAATTCCAGAGGTTCGGATCCGCGGCCTGGGCTTCGAGCGCCTTGACGCGCTCTTCCTTGGCCGGGAGGTCAAAGACTCTCCAGGAGGTGGCGGAGTTTGTCGGAGGCGGTGGTCAGGCGTTGGGTCAGTTCATTGAAGGTGGACATGTAGGTTCCTTTGTTGGAGGTATTATAAAATGAAATAGACAGGATTTACAGGATGACGTCGGGGCGGACGGCCATCCGCCCTTTTCCAGTTCACCCCGTCACCATCACGTGTATGACTTGCGAATACTCCCCGGCCGGGTACTCGCGCGTGCCGTCGTTGATCGCCTCGCTAAGTGTATAGTGGATTTCCAGATAGGTCTCGTCGCCCGGCTGCCAGCCGGAAAGCAGGGTGGCCCAGGTGCGGCAGTAGGAGCCGCCCTTGGCGGTGTCGTAGATGCGGAAGATGTCCTCGCCGATCTCCTCGCCGCCGATGGAGAAAGCGATCTCGAAGGGTTCCAGGATATCGGCCAATCCAGATTCCGTCTTGGCGCACCAGGAGAAATCCCAGCGCCATTCGGAGTAGGCGGGCAGGGTGACGGT
>JBJYXS010000243.1:0-12605 GCA_046260075.1 Anaerolineales bacterium
CGGCCATGTCGTCTATGGAATACTTGTTCGGCGTTTCCAGCCACCAACGGATCATTTGAATGACAGCCCCGGTTTTCATCTGGACCAGGATGTTTTGCGGCATGTGGATTTCGAGGAAGTCGTCCGGGGGCAGGGACGATAGGTTTCGCTGGAGTTCCTCCGCCAGATGGAGTCGTGCGCGGGAGGTCATCGCCGCCGATCCCTGGCCGCCCAGCATCAACTGATAGGCATCCCGATTCGCATCCACGCGCCGGAAGATGTTGCGATAGGCGTCGATTTCCGTCCGGGTTGGAGATCCGGCTGCGATCGGCGGCGGCGTGTCCTCCGGGTCCGTCCGCAACCCGTCTTCCATCGCCGACCAGACCGCTTCCTCCTTGTCTTTGAAATACAGGTAGAACGTGCCGCGCCCGAGATCCGCCCGGTCGGTGATATCCTGGATGGTCACCGCCTCATACCCCTGTTCCAGCACCAGCGCCACGGCCGCATCGATCAGCTGCTTGCGCGTCTTTTGCCGCCGGCGGTCGTGCCGGTTAAGCGGATGTTCTGCCATGGCCTGACTCCGATTCGCGGAAGAAGGAGCGAATGCCCCGGGATGGTTTTTCGCCAACCCGCTGATAACATCATTATAGCAATAAATAGACTATAAATCCAATTATGAACAAAGTGTACATTTATGTGGAAAAACCAAGTATCGGCGATGCCTGGCAGATCGCTCGAAGCCGGTCGGTCCCTCGGGATAACCGGGCGCCGGTTCGCAACAACAGCCGCCGCCCGGCCAAGAGGCCGGGCGGCGATTCCATTCCAACGGCAAGTACAAGCGATGACGGACCGCCGGCCGGCGGCGCTATCCCGCCTTCTTCCGCTTCCGGCGTCCTTTCTTCTTCGACCATCCGCTCCCGATCCGGATTCCCATTTGCGGCAGGACGATCCGGTGCAACAACAACACCAGCAATATCCCCAGTGTCGCAAGGCCGAAGATGATCAGCGAGCTGGTCAGGTCGTTCATCAGGCTCGGTTTGACCAGCATCACCCCCGCCAGAGTCAGCATGAGGACCCCGCCGATCAGTTTCAGGAGCCGGCCGTGCCGTTCTTCGATCCGGCTCGAGTGCAGCGAAACCACCGCCGCTGCAAAAATGAAATACGCCTCGACTTGGTAGACCACGAGGTACAGCAGCAACAACAGGATAAAACCGGCCGTTCCCACGTTCTGCGACACCACCATATTGGTCCACAGGACCGGGAAGCCCGCCGTGCAGGAAAATTCCACCAGCGCGGTTCCCGCCGCCAGCACCACCGTCCCGCCCGCCAGGCCCCAGAAGGACAGATTCGGATCCATCAGGTTGCGCATGCGCTGGAAGATGCCGGGCTTCTCCGAATCGGAGATCGTGAGCGAGACGCCCTCCTTGTACCAGAAGTAATCCTTGAGGTTGATCAGGCCGAAAACCAGAGCCACCAGGGAAACGATGATCTGGATCCACCCGGTGAAACTGACGATGGTTAGCACCGTGAACAATCCGGCGATGAACAGCGCGTAGATGACGGCCGTGACCGTGAGGAAGAGCACGCCGATGAGGAGCACTTTTCTGCGCGATCCGGTGTGCAGCGTCAGCGTCAGCAGCATGGTCAGCACCCACAGCGAACAGGGGTTGAAGCTGTCGACGAAGGCGATCAGCGCCGTGCTGAGGGCCAGCGATTGCCCGCTGAGTTCCACTTCGCCGAACAGCGGCAGCGTAATGGTGCCGGCCCCGGGTTCCGCTGCGGGATCCGGGGTCTCGCCGGGCAGGAGAGGGGTGCTGGTCGGCGCGGCGGTGGGTTGCGGGGTCTCCAGCGGGGCGATGATGCCCGCTCCGGCGTCCGAACAACCGGTTTGCAGGCAGGCGGCAACGACGTTTTGGATTTCGTACGCGATCTGCTCGCTGTAGCCTTCCCAGTAGCGGTTTCCGATGATGATCGTCGGCACGTAGCGCGGTTCGATCCCGATCGTCGAGCAGACCGCCGCGAAAATCTCCTGGTTGCCGGGCGTGTAGTAGATCTCATACGACCGCACGATGATCTGATCGCTCTGGTTCGCCAGCGATTCCAGGAACGGTTTGGCCTGCGCGCAGTGCGGGCAGCCCTCGCCCCAGAACAGGTAGATGTAGACCGGGGCGGAAAATTGGACCGCTTCCCCCCGGCCGTGCGGTTGGAGACGGAAGGCCGCCGTGGCCTTCCCGGACCCCATCAGCAGCAGGCCGAATCCGGCGGCCAGCATCCAGCGGACGGGTGCGTGCCGGGAGGTGACGGTTCGCGGGATGCGCTGGAGCAGGGTGTGGAGGAAATTTTTCATACGTCGACCCCAAGAAATTCGCGGATGAGAAACCCGAGCAGGAAGGAGAAGCCGGCCACGCCCAGGCTGATGCCGGCCATCTCCAGGAAACGCGCACGGAAGGATTCCCCCTTGGCCACGGAAAGATAGTAATTGAAGGCGGCGATGACCAGCACCGCGCACAGGAGCGCAATCGCCAGATCCAGGAAATAATTCCCGAACAGCAGGTACGGGGCGATCAGCAGCGCGACGGTGAGAATGTAGGCGATCCCGGTGTAGACCGCGGCCCGCACCGGATGTTTGGCGGTCTTCTCGGCGCGGGTGGAGAGGTATTCCGAGGCCGCCATCGAGAGGGCCGCGGCGATGCCGGTGATCAGCCCGGTGAGCGCGATCAGCCGGGTGTTTTGCAGCGCCAGCGTGTACCCGGCCAGCGCGCCGGTCAGTTCCACCAGCGCGTCGTTCAAGCCGAGCACCACCGAGCCGATGTACTGCAGGCTCTCTTCATCCAGCATCTCCAGCAATTGGTGCTCGTGGCTGTCTTCGTCGCGGATCCAATCGTCGATTTCGGGGACGTACGGCCGGAGTTGCTCGTAATTTTTCTGCGCCTGCTCCTCGCCGTTTTCCATCAGCTTGATGGCGAAAGTGAACCCGAGCAGGCGGCTGAGGAAGGTGTACTTCGTGATCGCCGTTCTATCCGGAACGGACGGGACGCCCGTGTACCGCTTCCAGTCATCGGCGTGCCGTTTTTCGTCCTCGGCGATCTGCTCCAGCACGCCGCGGTTCTCCGGTTCGCGGACCATCCGCGCGATGTTGCGGTAGATGTGGTACTCGGTGATTTCCTGCCGCTGGAAGGCCAGCAACCGGCGGCGGACGGCGTCGGGCAGTTCCATGAGATACCTCCTATATTCTATCCGGGTTCCGGAGCCGGCGGATACAGCGCGGCCTTGACGGGATGCAGGCTCAGCCAGAACAACCCCGTCATCAGGGCCGCCGAGGCAAGGCACCAGGAACAGGAAGCCCCGATCACGAACGGCTCGAGAAAGGTCAGGTAGATGGAAAAGAAAAAGCCGAAGGTGGAAAGGCCGAAGACGGTCAGCGCGGCCGCGGTTTTCCAGCGGCCCCGCGATTCCCTCTTCACCAGCCAGGCAAAAAGGATCAGGATGTACCCGGCCACCCCCAGCACGCCGATCGGCAATATGCCGAACAATCTGGCGTAGGTGCTCTGCTGGACGGTGTTGCAATCGCCGACCGGCCCGCAGACAGCTTCCACCCGGCCGATTTCCACATACGAAAGATACAGCGCCACCGCCAGCCCCGCACAGCACATCGCCGGGACGGCGCCGTCCGGAAAACCGGGGGGCAGGGCGGCGGGAATCCGCCGGAAATATACCACGCCGGCCGCCGCGGAGACGAGCATCCCCAACAGCACGATGACCGAGACGGCGTTGCCGAGAGGATCCCGCGCCAGGTTCGCCCGGACCTGTTCGAAGATGCCGGGATCGGGGTGGCCGCTATCCGCCGCCGGCGCATCCAGGAATTCCCGCAGACCGGGGATGGCCGGCCAATCGACGCCTCCCCGGGCGAGAGCCTGTTCCATCAGCGACGGCAGTTGTTCACGGATTTTCGTTGATCCGACGAGATATTGCGTTCCGATCAACAGGAACGGCACGCCGGGCCGCTGGATGCCGAAAAAACCGCAGGTGGATAGATACAGGTCATATCCCCGCTCGGTACTGGTGTCCGCCTCGACGACGATGATTTGCTCTCCGTACTCCTCCTTAAGGGCGGGGAGGACGTCATCCCGGACAATTCCGCAATAATGGCAGGTCGGTGAGAAGAAGAGCAGCACCCGAACAACCCCTCCGGCGCCGCCGTCCGAATCCTCCGCCGTCGAAGGCGCGGCGAGAGTCGGCGTGGGGGGGAACGGTGTGTCGGTGGGCGGGGCGGCGATCATATCCGGGAGGGATTGCCGGTAGGCCGCCAATCCGGGAATGGCGGGCCAATCCGCGCCGCCCTGATTCAGATAGGTATCCAAGAGGTCCGGCAGCCGTTCGGGGATGGCTGTCCCCTTCAGAACGGTATCGTCAACGAACAGCACGGGGATCCCGCCGTCAACCCCGTAAGCCTCCAACGCCGCTTGGTACAGGCTAAGGCCTTCGGGCGTTTCAATGTTGATCTGCAGTATGTCCAACCGGCTGCCGTAGGTTCGGATCAGGGGCGGGAGTTCCTGCTCGATGATCTCGGCGCAGTAAGAGCACATGGGCGAATGGAACAGCACGGCATGAACCGCCGGCACGCCGGTTTGCGCGCGGACGGTCCGGACCGGGGAAAAGGGCATCAGGCCGGCGACCGCCGCGGACAGGCAACCGAACCATGCGATGCGTATCCCCGGCCCGCTCATTCTCCTCCTCGTGCCCGGCGGCGATCCTCCGCCGTATCGGGAAGGGGTTCCTTGCGGTCCGGTTCCGGACGGTTTCGCCTGCCGCGGCGGGAGATGAACTGGGCCGCCAGCAGGAGCGCGGCCAGCGGCCAGATGTGTCCGGCCAGCGGCGCGCCGCATTCCGGGCAGGGAATGGCGCCCGCGCCCAGGAGCGCCAGGAAAACCGCCCAGCCGCTGAGGCCCTTCTTTTCGCCTTTCCCTTCCGGCGGGGTCGTCCCGCCGGTTTTTTGCTCGTCTTCGTTCATCGTTCTCCGGTTGGCCCGTTGCCGTTCTTTCTTGTCCAGGACGCTTCCGGGAGGGGCCGTCATCCGTCCAATTGCAGGATGCTTCCCGCGCCGGTGGGCAGGTAATGATCGCCGTATTCTTCGGCGAACATGGAGATCGCGCGGTCGCCCGTACAATGCGACGGAGCGGCGTTCTGCACGCCCAGCCGCCGGAAATCCTGCAGGATGGCGGAAATTTGCGCCGTACTGTGGTTCATCAGGTGGAATCCGCCCATGACCAAGTAGACTTCGTCCCCGGTCAGCTCGACGGATAGTTCGACGATACGCACGATTCCCGGGTGGGCGCAACCGGTGATCACGACCAATCCCCGGTTGGTCCGCACGATCAGCGCCTGTTCGGGGACGCTGCCCCCGGCGTTTCCGGTGGTGAGGATCCCCGGAGCGATCTCCAGGCCCGGCGAGGTTTCCACCACCTCGGTGCGGGCGCGCACCGATTGTATGTAGGATGCCCCGAATCCCGGGAGCAAGTAGACCGGCGGCCGGGCGACGACCGAGTTCAGGAATGCCGGCAGCCCGCCGGTGTGATCGGTGTGGATGTGGGACAGCACGACGTACCGGATCCGCTCCGGATCCACCTCCATCAGCCGCATGTTGTTCATCAGGATGGCGCCGTTTCCGCCGGTGTCAAACAGCAGCACCGTCTCTTCCCATTCCACCAAGGCCGAAAAACCCCAATCGGTCTGCAGCCGTTGGTCGTACGGAATATTGTTGTACAGCATGGTGATCACCAGCGGCGGCGAAGCCGTGGGTGTCGCGGAGGGTTCCGGGGAGGGCAAGGACATCGGCGTGTCGGTGATCCTCGGGGAAGGCGTCGGGCTCGAAGCGGCGGATTCGCTTTCCGATAACGGCAGGAACGGGCTGGCCGTTTCGGTGGCCGCCGCGTCCTGCGGCAGGGGCGAATCCGAAGGGGGTGCGGAAAGGCCGCACCCGGCCAGCAGCCCGCACAGGAGGGCGGCCGTCGAGGACCGCAGGAGGTAACGGGGAATGTTCATGGCTTACGCTGCGTGGACGACGGCCGGCGGCGGATGAGTCGCCACAGGCCGAGGAGGAAATTGACCTGCGGAACCCGCTGCATATACGCGCGGTACGCCTCGCCGAATTTCTCGATCCCTTCCCGGTCGGCGTCCTGGATGTCGATGTAGAGCAGGACGGCGGAGGCTAGTCCCAGCAGGATCACCACCACGTGCTGGGCGAGCAGCATCAAGGCAATGTTTAGGAGGATCCCGGCCAGGTATTGGGGATGGCGGACGATCGCATACAGGCTGGTGTCCACCAGTTGGGTGGTGGATACGTAGCTCTTCCCTTTGGGGACGTCGCCCCGCCGTCCGAGGATGATGATGGGGGCGATGCCGAAGATCACCGAAATCACCCAGATAACCCAGCCCACTGCCTGCAGCGGAGGCCATCCCGGCAGCCCGTACACGAAGAAGGCGAGGATGTATTGGGCAATGAAGATCGGCCAGACGATGTTCGACAACCAGAACCAAGCCTTTTTTTTCATCGTTTCCTCCCCGGATCGCCGTGTCCGTAAGGTAGGATGGGACAGCGGCGTCTTTTTATTTCCCGGTTTCGCGCAGCTCGCCCGCTGGGCGCCACCGCTTCATCGCTTCCCGGAATGCACCGCTGCATCCGGTGTGAGCGGTGCACAGCCGTACGATTCCCTCCAGCGCCGTCAGACGGCGAATGGATGTCTTCACGGTTTCCGTGTTCATGCATAGCAGGGGATAAAACGCCTCCACCCGCCCGTTGCGCAGGATGAGGGCGTCGCCGGTGAAGAGCACCTTGTCGTTCACCAGAAACGACATCGATCCGGGGGTGTGGCCGGGAGTGGCGACGGCGCGGACGCGGATTTCCCCCGCCGTCACCGTGTCGCCGTCCGCCAGCGCCGTGTGCGGCCGGGAGATGGGCTGATTTCGGAAAATCCCAAGCAAGCGGGCGGTCCGGCCGTCGATCATCTGCTCTTCCGCTGCGGAGAGATGCACTTCGGCATGCGGCAGCAGCTCCAGTCCGCCGGCGTGGTCCATGTCGGTATGGGTGAGGAACAGATGCGTGATCGCGGCCGGGTCGATCGACAAATTCGTCAATTCCCGGGCAATCCGCTTGGCGGAATATCCGCAATCGACGGCGATCGTATTCCGGCCGTCGGTATACAGGAACATGTCGACGTCCCCGTCGCGGGCGGCGTACACGTTTTCATCGAGCTTTCCCGTGGGGATCGGATAGAAAAAGGCGTTGGGGATCTTCCAGAGCGCGGGGAACAGAGCCGGAACGGTTTTTTCGTACGCCCGGTAGGCGGGTCCGAACGTCCGGCGGAGATGATCCTCTTCATTGCTCAACAGCAGCCGGCAGAACAGGTACGCCGCAACCGGAATCGTCAGCAGCCAGACGGAGCGGAACAGCAGCACTACACCCGGCAGCACCAGGCATACCGCCGTGCCGTAAATGGGGTGCCGGCAGAGGGCGTACATCCCCTGGGTGGCCAGGATTCCCTCGTCGTATGCCCGGTCCACGTCGTTGGATGCCAGGATCCAAATCGGGATGCCGATGGCGATCAGTAATCCGCCCGCAATCAGGAACACGGCGGACGGGACTCCGTGAAGTGCAAAACGCGAAGGCCACAGGAATTCCGCGAGGACGGCCGGCAGTGCGTAGAGGGCGGTCAGTCCGATTAATTTGGGGCCGATTCCCCAGACGGTCATCTCCTCCCGCCTTTCCGGTGGGGCGATACGGATCAGTGGTCGCAGATATTCTCGCCCGTTTGCAGCGATCCGGCCAGGTAATCGGCGGCGAGCTGCTCCGGGGTTTCCGCCGGGGCGCCGACGATCACTTGGATGCCGTGTTGCCGGAAGAGGTCCTGCGCCCGCCGGCCCATTCCGCCGGCGATGATCACCCCCGCTCCCTGTTCGGCCAGCCAGGCCGGGAAAACGCCCGGCTGATGGGGCGGCGGTTCGAGATCCACCCGGCCGAGGACTTGTTTCCCCTCCGGGTCCACCTCCACCAACGCAAAGCTCCGGCAGTGTCCGAAATGCAATGTCAATTTACCGTCCGCCAACGGAATGGCGATTTTCATCCTGTCATCCTCCTTGGTGTGTTCACGACCGGCCGGCTTCCTCCCGGCCCTCCTGCCCGGGTTGCCCGGCCGGGGCAAGCTCCTTCCAGATCCGCCGGATGTCTTCGGCGCTGGGCGCCCCGGTTTCCACCACGGCCCGGGCTTGCATCTGGGCGGCGGTGACCGACGGATCGTAGCGGATCCGGCCGACGAGGCGCGCGCCGGCGTGCTCGGCGGCCTTTTCCATCCGTTCGGTCTGGCCGGGATTGACGTCCCATTTGTTAACGCAAAGTGCGGTCGGGATCTTGAAGTGGGCGGTCAGGGCAAGCGCCCGCTCCAAATCATGCTCGCCCGAAACCGTCGGTTCGGTCACCACCAGCGCCTGCGATGCCCCGGTCACCGAAGCGATCACCGGGCAGCCGATTCCCGGCGGGCCGTCGACCAGGAGAAACGACAGGCCTTCTTCCGCGGCGATCCGGCGGGCTTCGCGGCGCACCGTGGAGACCAGTTTGCCGGAGTTCTCCGCCGCGACGTCCAATTGGGCGTGGACCATCGGGCCGGCGCGGGTGTCGGAAACCATCCATTGGCCGCACACCCGCTCCGGAAAGTCGATCGCCTGCGCCGGGCAGAAGCGCACGCACACGCCGCATCCTTCGCAGGAGGCCGGATCGATCGCAAAGACCCACTTCCCGCCGGGGCTTTCCCGTTTCCGCACGGCGTCGAATCGGCACAGGGAAAGGCATTTGCCGCAGCCGGTGCAGTCCGCTTCGCGGATGACCGCCTCGTTGCCGGAACGGAACTCCCGGCGTTCACGGACCTGCGGAGACAGGATCAGGTGCAAATCCGCGGCGTCCACGTCGCAATCGGCGAGGACCGAGCGGCCGGCCAGCACGGCCAGCGACGCCGCCACGCTGGTCTTGCCGGTTCCGCCTTTGCCGCTGATGATCACCAGCTCATGCATCAGCGTCCTCCCGGGGGCATAGGAACGTATTTCAATGCGCGTGTCCCAGATGAAACGCCACGATCGTTGCGATTCCCAGGCCGATCAGCGGCAGTTCCCACAGCAGGCTGCGCAACCCGCCGTCGGACCGGCGTCCCGGAACGAGATCCGCCAGGGCGATGTAAATGAAACTGGCCGCGGATATCGAGAGCAGGTAGGGCGTCCAGGATTCGACGACCGGGAGCAGGAAGTAGGTCAGCACCGCGCCCACCAGCGCCGACAGGCTGGAGAGCAGGTTGAAGAGCAGCGCACGGGAACGGGTGTACCCGCTTTCCAACAGGATCGCGAAATCGCCGACTTCCTGGGGCACTTCATGGGCGATGATGGCGACCGATGTGGCGATTCCGAGCGGCGTGGAGGCGGCGAAGGCGGCCGCGATCGCCACCCCGTCGACGAAGTTGTGCAGCGAGTCGCCGATCAGGATCAGGGTCCCCGCCCGGCTGTGGAAGTCGCACGGCTGGTTGTGGCAGTGACGCCACAGGGCGATCTTCTCGATCAGGTAGAAGAGCAGCAGCCCGGCCAGCACGGCGGGAAGGACCGATCCGGAGTCGGCATCCTGCAGGGCGTGCGGAATCATCCCGAAGAACGCCGCCCCCAGCAGTGTGCCGATGGCGTAGGGGATCAGCGCGGCGGAAAACACGGCCAGCCGCTTGCCCTTGAACAGCAGCAGCGAAGCGGCGAGAAGGATCGAGGCGACCGACCCCAACAAGGTGAAGAACAGAACCAGGAAAAATTCCATTTCAATTCCCTCCGGATGCCCCGGATGCCGCATCCAGGAAGTACGTCCTTCCGTCCTGGACGACGGTTTTCACTTTCCCCGCGGCGGTCAATCCGTTCAACAGCTTCAACGCTTCCGCGACATGGATCCCCAGACATGCTGCGGCGTCCCGGGCGGTGCAAGGGTGGCGGCGCAGGACGGACAGGATGTCGTCCTCGGGCACGCCGGCGGCCTTCCCGGAAGAAGGCGGGATCGCGGGCTCCAGCACTTCCGTACCCTCTGGAAACAGCCGGGCCAGCGACTGCATTTGAGCGGCGGTGAGGGGATGGGCGAATTTTTCCGCTGGCGGGCGGCTGACGGTGCCGAGCTGCACGCGGTCCGGAGCGATGCGCCGTGTCAGGGCGGCGATCTGCTCCGCTTCGGATGGTATTCCGGTCAACTCCGCCAGCAGGAACACCTCCAGCCAGACCGAGCCCGGAAAGCGGGCCGTGAAGCCGGCCAGGCCGTCCACCATGCGGTCGAAGGCGATGCGGCCATGTGGGCGGTTTACGTACCGGAAGAGCCGTTCCTCGCCGGCGTCCAGTGAGGGAATCACGATGTCGGCTGCCATCAAATCCTCCCGGACGTCCTCGATCCACAACAGCGAGCCGTTGGTCAGGACCGCCACCGGGATATCGGTCAGCCGTTTGACGCCGCGGATCAGGGAGCCGATGCCGCTGTGCAGCGTCGGCTCCCCGGATCCGGCCAGGGTGATGTATTCCGGTTCGGCGCCGGCCGCCAATTTCCGTTTCAGTTCATCCAGTATGGGCTCGACGGGAAAGAAGGCTTCGCGCGCGACCGTCTTTTTCGTCGTCCGTCCCAGCTGACAGTAGATGCAGTCGTAGGTGCAAATTTTAAAAGGGACCAGATCGATCCCCAGCGAACGGCCCAGGCGCCGCGAAGGGACCGGGCCGTACACGTGGCGGAACGATTCCTTGCTCATTTCCCTTCCCCGCACGGCGGTTTTCCGCAGCGTTCCCCGCGCCCGCAACAGGTCTGTCCCGATTGTTCCAGCGAACAGCCCCGGCTGCTGCCGGGAGAGGGGGACGGACCGGCGCCCTTGACCACGAAGGACGTGCCCCGGCTGATCAGCCGGCGGACCGGACCGTGGCATTCGGGGCATTCCGCGGCCGGCTCCGCGCCGAATTTTTGGTTCCGCTCGAAGCGCAGGCCGCAGACGGTGCAGGCGTATTCGTACGTCGGCATGGATCAGGTTTCCTTTCGCAGCCGCTGATCGGCGATCTCGGCTGCGTTCACGATGTGATAGGCGATCGGCGAGGCCGTCAACGCCGGATGGGTTCCCATTTGGAAGGTGGCGATGTCTTCCACCGTCATCTTCTTTTGGACGCAGGCCGCGACGATGTTGGTCATCTCGCCGATGCTGTCGCCGCCGCGGATCTGCCCGCCGAGCAGGACGCCGGAATTGGCTTCGAACACCAGTTTGAGCTTGGTGGGCGCCGCCCCCGGCATGCCGCCCGGGTGCCGGTTGGGGCCTTCCACGCTGGCGCACACCACCTTGTATCCCAACTTGCCGGCTGCGGCTTCGGTCAATCCCGCGGTCCCCAGGGCCAGCGGACCGACGGCGGTGCACCACACCCCGACCGTCCCGGCGCTCTCACGGCGGATGCCGTACAGGTTCGCTCCCGCAATCCGCGCTTCGAGCTCGGCGATCGATGCCAGCTTCAGCAGACAGGCATGCCCGCCGAAAAAGGAGACCTTCTCCGTGCAGTCACCGCAGGCGAAGATGGAAGGATCCGACGTGCGCATGTTGCGGTCCACCGCCACTCCCCCGGAGGGTCCGATCTTCAGTCCGCAGGCCTTCGCCAGGTCCGCATTCGAACGGGAGCCGATGCCGAGTATCACGAGGTCCGTCTCGACGGCGGTGCCGTCCTGCAGCTGCACGTTTTGCACCCGGCCGTTGCCTTCCAGCGCTTTCACCATGGTCGACGTCCGGATCTCGATCCCGCGGGAGGTCAGCAGGTTTTCCATCTCCTCGCAGAATTCCGGATCGTAGGCCAGGTTCAGGCAATTGGCTTCCATCTCGATGACGGTGATGTGCTTCCCGCCGCTTTTGTTGATTTCGTCGGCGAATTCGATGCCGATAAATCCCCCGCCGATGATCACCACCCGCTTCGCGCTTTCCAGCTTCTTCTGCAGAGCGGCCAGGTAGTCCACGTCTTTTTCGATCGTGAACACGCCCTCGAGGTCGATGCCGGGAATGGGCGGGCGGGTGGGCAGCGACCCGGTGGCCAGGATCAACCGGTCGTACCCCAGGGTCTCTTTGCCGATCGAGACGGTCTTGGCGTTCCGGTCGATCGAGTCGACGGTCCCCACCCGCCGGTCGATCTTGTTCTTTTCCAGCAGGGCGTCCGGGATCAGGTTCTTTTCCGGACTCCCCAGGGTTCCGTAGATGTAGGGAATGCCGCAGGGGATGGGGACATATTCTTCTTTGCGGATGATCAGCACTTTCTTGTCGGGATAGTGCCTGCGGATGGTGATCGCCGCCGTCACGCCGGCGGCGCTGCCCCCCACAAGGATGACATCCCACTTGCTGTTGTTCGTTTTACTCATTGCTGCTCCTTTTTTCGATGCAAAGGGTGATCCTTTGCATGCGGTTTTTTCCGTTTCCCCGGTTTTCGTCCCCGAACGGCGTTCCGTTCCGGGATTCCCCGGATCGTACGGGATATTCCCCTCAGACGCCGGTGGCGATCGGCTTTTCCAGCAGATCGCCGGCCAGCTTCGAAAACAACGGCCGGTACTCCGGCAGGGC
>JBJYXS010000243.1:12705-27715 GCA_046260075.1 Anaerolineales bacterium
TTTCCAGCAGATCGCCGGCCAGCTTCGAAAACAACGGCCGGTACTCCGGCAGGGCCTCGATAAGCAGTTCGCCCCGTGAGTAGGCTTCCGCGATCCGCCGGTCGTCGGGGATTTCCAGCAGGATCGGGATCCCCTGTTCGCGGCAATAGGCATGAACCCGATCGTCGCCGATTCCGGTCCGGTTGACCGCCACGCCGAAGGAAATACCCAGGGCGCGGACCATCCCGACGGCAAGTTTCAGGTCGTGCAGGCCGAAAGGCGTCGGCTCGGTCACCAGCAGGGCGAAGTCCGCGCCGCGGACGGCGGCGATCACCGGGCACGAGGTGCCCGGCGGGGCATCGATGATCGCCGGCGCGTCCGGCCGCATGTGCGACCGCACGGCGCGGATAAGGGGCGGCGACATCGCCTCGCCGACATCCAGGCTGCCCGTGGTCAGGCGGATATTCCCCGCGTCGATCTGTTGGATGACGCCGATCCGCTTCTCGACTTCGCGGATGGCCTTGCGCGGACACACGAGCGCGCACCCGCCGCAGGAATGGCACATCTCGGAAATCAGCACCGGCTTGCTCAGGAACGCCAGGATGGCGTGGTAGGCGCAGAACCGTCCGCAGTCGCCGCACGAATCGCACAGCTCTTCGTCGAATTCCGGTACGGGCAGGGTGACCGCTTTCTCTTCGGCCGAATGGCCGCCGAGGAAGAGGTGGGCGTTCGGCTCCTCCACATCGCAATCCAGAAGCTGGATGTCGTTTCCGAACGCGCGCGCGAGGTTCACGGCGACGGTCGTTTTTCCGGTCCCGCCCTTGCCGGAGGCGATGGCGACAATCATGGACAAACCCCGTTGGTGAATGGAAGGCGGACTGCCGTCTACTTCGACTTTTTGATCTCGTCTTCGACTTCGCCCGCGCCTTCATCGTAGAATTTCTGCTCGTCGGGGGCCAGTTCATGCAGCAGCCGCAGGAATTCGCCCGCGTGGACCCGTTCTTCGTCGGCGATGTCGGTCAGCACGTCGATGGCGAGTTTGTTGTCCGTCGATTCGGCAAGCTGCATGTACAGCTGGATGGCCTCGTATTCCGCCGCCACCATGAAGCGGATGGCGCGGATCAATTCCTCTTTGCTCAATTTCTTGGACTGCGCAATTCCGGAAAATGGCGACCCGAACTCTGGCATCGGATTTCTCCTTAATGGATCTTCCGGCTTCCCGCCGGTGGATTTGTGATGAGGGCGATTCTACCCGTTTTATGCGGCCTTTCCCTCCGGCGGTCGTAACTCAGCCGGCGGGAAGCGCGCGCACGCCGGAGCCGGCGGATTGCCGCTCGGGACGCGCCAGGACATGGGTTCCAACCGGCCGCCCGACCATCACCGCCGTCACCGGGCACTTTACCCGGAAGAGAAAAAAGATATTACCCGACTCGCCGGCCAGCGATTCGAAATTCCCCTGGCCCTTGGCCAGGATCAGGTCGGCCGCGGCGAAGCGACGGCGGAATTCCGGGCGGCAATCCGCCAGCAGCGTGCCCGGCGCATCGGAGCCGTTATCGATCACTTCGGCGAGGCCGTCCAGTCCGGCGGCCAGCGCATCCGCGCGCGTGGCGTCGTTGATCACCGGTCCGCCGCGCACGGCCGCCGTCACGCGGCCTTGGGGAAGCTGTTCCATAAGCAGGCGGTCGAAGAAAATCTCGCCCGCGTTATCGGCCAGGTACAGGATCCGGCCGGCCCGGGCGGCGTTGTGCCGCAGGGATTCCAGGTCGCCGGCGAGCTCCGACCGCGCCGCGCGCTCCAATTCCCCCGGCACGTCGGCCTCCCGCCATCCGGATTTGGCGCCCATGTCGATCAGATTGGCCGCCACCGCCAGGCGGACCGCCGCTCCGAATGGGTCGTCCGCCGCGGCGATCTCCGCCCGGTAGCGGGGAAGCAGCCGCTCGGCGGTCCGGTTTTGGCGGGCTTTCGCCTCGCGGTACGGATCCGCCTCGCCGACCGTTTCGCGCAGCCGGCGGTGGATGAGTTGGGCAAGGCGGGGCGGCGGCAGATTCAGGTCCATTGCGGACATTCCCTGCAGCACCTCGCGCAGAATCCGCTCCTGGACGGCGTCCTCCGGCGTGATCAGGCGGACCGCATCGAGCGACTGGCGCACGAGGCAGGGAATGCATTCCAGGTGGGTCTTCATCGTTCCGCCTTCCGGCGGCCCTTCGCCCGGAGGGTTTCCCCGTCCGTCAGTTCGTCCTGCCAGCCGTTGCGCGTTCCCGCGATCCGGTCGAAGCGCGCCGTGTAGGGTTTGATATCCAGGAGCGGCGTGCCGTCGAGGATGTCCACCCGGTCCAGATGCAGCACGCATCCTTCGCGGCGGACCAACTCGACGATGCTTAGCCCGATCGGGTTGGGGCGCGACGGGGCGCGCGTGGCGAATACGCCCCGTTCGACATTCTGCAGGAACGGCGCGATCCGCAGGCGCATCGGCCCGGCCCGGTGGAGATGGTAAATCAGGTAAATGTGCGAAAAGCCTTCCACATCCGCCAACCCGTCCGCGTACCGGGGGAAAATTTCCGCCCGCCCGGTGCAGCCTTCGGCGAAGACGGGTTGGATGGGTGTTTGCTCCGCTGCCGTGTGAAGGCTGTGGATGACGCCGATCGGCCGGTAGGAAACGGCGGCCGGCGTCACGCCCAATGGCCTGCGACGTCGGCGTTTGAGGCTTCGGAAAGCTGCCCCGCCCGGTAGCGTTCGAGGGCTTCGGCGACCGTTGCGGTATCGGCGGTGTAGACCTTGACGCCGGCCGCCTGGAGAGCCCGAAAGGCGTTGGGACCGCAGTGTCCGGTGACAAGCGCCCGGGCGCCGGACCGGACGACGTTCTCCGCGGCCTGGATGCCGGCCCCCTGGGCGGCGTTCACGCTTTGGGCGTTATCCACTACCGCAAACGAATCGGCGTCGAGGTCGTAGACCAGAAAGGCCGGCGCCCGGCCGAAGCGGTTTTCGAGCGGCGCGTTGAGTTCGCGCCCGGATGTCGTGAAGGCGATCTTCACGGGTACACCTCCTGGTTTTCCGCACATAGAGAGTCCCCCGTCCGGTTCCGGCGCAACGGTCCGAACCGTCCGGTCAGGGGACTCTGCGGCGGTTTATTTTTTCGCGGGGCCGGTTTCGATCTCATCCAGCCGTTTTTGAATGGCGTTGAGCTGCGATTGCAGGGCTTCGGCCTGGTTCTTCAGGGCCGTTTTTTCCGTCTCCGGATCGGGGGCCGCGTACGGCGCCCCATACGGGCCGAACCGCATCCAGGCCGGAAGGCCGGTGGCGTAGTACATATGCCGCCAACCCCGGCCGCCGCCGCCGAACCCGCGTCCCCGGCCGCCGCCCATTCCAAACCCGCGGCCGGGCCCCGGCGCGGCGTATCCGGGCGCGCCCGAACCCGAGCAATATCCTTGCCCGCGCCCGGTCATCGGTCCCATTCCCATCGGTCCGGTTCTATCTCCTCGAGGCATGTCTGTTTCTCCTTTCGCATACCCTATGCAAGGGTTTCCCCGGCCGGCGAGAGCCGCTGTTCCGCGGTTCTTCTGGATCTTCGCCGGCCGGTTTTTTCTATTCGCGCATCAATCGCGTTCCGCAATCCGGGCAGGTGCGGTCGACACAGCGCTGCCCGACGATGTGCGGGACTTTCTTCCCGCACTGCGGACAAACGCAATTCCCGCCCGGTCCGGATCCGGGTTTGTTGCCGCCGCCGCGGCCGCGCCCGCCGCCCTGGCCGGCGCCGCCTCCCCAACCGCGTCCGCCGCCCTGGCCTTGGCCGCCCCCTCTGCCGCGGGCCTGTAATTTCCTTCCGTTTCGGATGAATTCCTTCATCTAATTTTCCTTTCTATCACGGCGCGGGAAAGGTATCCCGCGCGGATTCGCAAACCGCTATTTCTTCTTTAGTACGGTTTCCAAGACGGTATCCTTGGAAATCTTCTTTGTGCAGAAGAACCAGTCGTAGCATTTCAGGTCCTCCTTCTTGCTTTCCATCCGCTCCTGGGCCACCCCGCAGGAGCCGGCCGTGGGCACGATCACGTCGTCGCCGGGCTGCCAGTCGGCGGGCAGGGCGACCGAAAAGGCGTCCGCGGTCTGCAAGCCGATCAGCACGCGGTAAAGTTCCTCGAAGTTCCGGCCCAGGCTGAGGGGGTAATAGAGAATCGTTCGGATGACGCCCTTGGGATCGATGTAGAAAACGGCTCGTACGGCCTTGGTCGAACTCTCCCCGGGTTGGATCATCCCGTATTTCTTGGCCACTTCCATGGTGATGTCTTCGATCAGCGGAAATTTGACTTCGACGTTTTTCATCCCCTTGTATTCGATCTTCTCCTTGATGGTGCGCAGCCAGGCGATGTGGCTGTAGAGGCCGTCCACCGAGAGACCGACCAGCTGGCAGTTGGCCTTGGCGAAACGGTCCGCCATCGTGGCGAAGGTCATGAACTCGGACGTGCAGACCGGCGTGAAATCCGCGGGGTGGCTGAAGAGAATGACCCAGCCTCCGGAATAATCCCCCGGGAAGTTTATCTCCCCCTGGGTCGTCACCGCCTTAAACTCCGGCGCCTTTTCGCCGATGCGCGGCATGGGTGTGGCCGTTGGATTGTCCATGGCAAGCTCCCGTTTTTTTTTACTCCCATTCCCCCGGAATGGAGAATGTGTTCCTGTTTCGGCGAACGGCGTCCGGGCCGTCCGTGCGGAGGGACGGATGCCGTCTTTAGGTATCGGGCGCGGAAAGGTTGTTCACTATCAGCTGGTCCTGCGGAAAATGCGTCTGGGCCGGATGATCGTGTTCGTCCGAAGGGCACAGGATCAGCAGCGAACGCGAGATCTCCTTCCCCGGATTGCCCCAGCGGTGCGGCAGGTGGGCTTCGAACAACAGGCTGTCGCCGGGCGTCATCAGATATTCCTGCCCGTCGACGTTGTAGGCCAGCTTGCCTTCCAGGCAGAAGGCGAATTCCTGCCCGGTATGGATGATCGGCTCCGGACATCCCTGGCTGTGGGGATGCAGCGAGAGCAGCATCAATTGCCCGCCGTGAAGGGTCAGGCCTTCGCCCAAATCCTCCAGCGCGCCGTTTTGGAACACCGCCGACGGGCGGCGGCCCGCCTGTTGGAACACGACGTTCCGCATTTCCAATTCCGGCTGGAAGAATGCCGCGATGGGAATCTGCAGGGCCGCCGCGATCTGCTGCAGCGTGCTGACGCTGGGGGAGGTTTTCCCGTTCTCGATCAGGCTGAGGGTGTTGAAGTTGAGGCCGCTGCTCTCCGCCAGGGCGCGCAACGAAAGCGAACGTTCATTGCGCAGCCGGCGTAATTGCCCGCCGACGTCGATTTCGGGCTGCCATCCGGGCCGGGAGGCATCCCGGCATCGGTTCCGCCCGCATCGTCTGCGTCGCCTGCCGCGTCCTTGGCCGCCTTCTGAGCTTTTGTTCTCTGCGTTCATTTCTTCCATTCCCGAACATCAAAGTAATAATATATTATTACAAATATGGAATAATTTCAATTCTTGTACCAAAAATATATGTATTCTACACAAATCACCAGAACGAATGTTCGATAAGGATGATGGATTTTGTCGTTTCAAAGCGGAAATATCGGGGAACGCTGTGTTTCCCGTCGCGGATGTCTCTCGGAGCGGGAAGAAAGGTGCGCCACCGGAAAACATATACCCCCTTGCCGGACCCATCCGGCCGTTTTTTCCGATACAATCTACCGTATGAAACGCCTTTTCCAAACCATCCTCTCCCCATACCATAAGATCCGCGATTTCCTATTCCAGGTTCCGGACGATACGCCGCTGGCCGATACGGTCGGAGCGGCGCTCGGCAGCCGCGACGGGATGATGAATTTGTGGGAGGGCATATCGGAACATCTCATGGCGTTGCGCGGGCATCTCTTCCGTTCGATGATCGCCCTTGCCATCGGCACCGCGATTTGTTTCTCGTTTTCCGAAAGCCTGATGGAGCTGTTGGCGTATCCGGTGGGCGATCCGCAGGCCGCGGCCGAAATCGGAAATGCGGGCGGCATCGTCGGTTGGATGGAAAAACTGTCGGCGCAGGGAGCCGACGGTCTGGCCCGGCTGCAAGTCATCGAGCCGACCGAGGCGGTGGGCGTCTTCATGCGGGTATCGTTGCTGGGCGGGGTGATCCTGGCCCTGCCGTGGATCGTGCTGGAACTGTATCTGTTCATCGCCCCCGGACTGATGCCGCGCAGCCGAATCGTTCTGCTCTTCGGCATTCCCCTGGTCAGCATCTTTTTCCTGGTCGGCGTGGTCTTCTGTTTCTTCGTCATGCTGCCGGCGGCGATTCCGTTTTTGTACACCTTCCTGGGGTTCAAGGCGGCCTGGCGGCCGTCGGCCTACTTCGAGTTGGTCACCTCGCTCATGTTCTGGGTCGGGATCACCTTCGAGATGCCGCTGGTCGCCTACCTTCTGGCGGCGGCGCGGTTGATCACCGCCCGGCAGCTGGCTTCGGTCTGGCGGTTCGTGGTGGTGATCATTGCGGTGGCGGCGGCGATGATCACGCCGACCGTCGATCCGGTGAACATGGCGCTGGTGATGGCGCCGATGTTCCTGTTGTACCTGATCAGCATTCTGGCCGCGTTCATCGCCGGGGGCCGCCGAAAATCAGAAAAAACAATAGAACGCCGGTAACCTACACGGAGAACACGGAGCGGCACGGAGATTTTTCTCTCTGTGCCGCTCTGAAGATATCAATTACTGGATTTCCCGACGGCGTACTCAATTACTGCCCCCGCGGATCACCCGATCTCGTCGAGCAGCCGGCGTTCCCCCTCCAGCTTGCGGATCGCGGTGACATCCTGGGTGACTTCGATCGTTCCCTGGAAGGCGCCGCCGGAATCCCGCACGGCGAAGTAGCGGATGTGCAGGAAACGCGGTTCCGGTGTGTCACCCTTCATTTGAATCCAGAATTCAGCCGTGTCGCGTGTTCCGGCCCGGAAATCGTCGAGAATACGCTTCACGCGATCCACGCTCTCCGCCGGATGGCACTTCAGCACGCTGCGGCCGATGACGCCGGGCGAACGTTTGAAAATCCTCTCCTTCTGATCCGAATAGAACCGCACGACGTCGCCGGCGTCGACGAATGTCACGTCGACGGGCAGGTGGGTCAATAGCAAAGCGATCTGTTGAGGGGTGAGGGATCCGGTTTGCAGGGGAATGGGGTTTTCCGTCGTAGTCATCGCTCCTCCTAGACGTTGGCTGTCGAGCAATCCGCGGTTATTGATTCCGGGCGCAGGAAAATCCACGAAGAACATAAAAAATTACTATTCCGTGTATCTCCGTGTCCTCCGTGGTTCTCTTCTTCCGGCTACCAGGCGTAAGCCTGGGGCGCTTCGCCGCCGGGCCCGGGCCAGATCTCCTCGATTTTCTGCAGCGCGGCTTCTTCGAGTTGGATCTCCAGAGCGCGCTGCGCGCCCTCCAATTGCTCCATCGTCCGCGGGCCGATGATCGGAGCGGTGACGACCGGGTTGTGCAGCAGCCAGGCCAGGGCCACATCGGCCGGCTGCTCGCCCAGTTCCCGGCATAATTTCTCCCAGTCTTGCAGTTGCGGTTTGTGTTTTTCGATCTCCGCCTGCTGGCGCTCGTCGGCGCGGCGTCCCGCATTCACCTTCTGCAGTGCGCCGGCCAGGATCCCGCCCGCCAGCGGGCTCCAGGGAATCAACCCCAACCCGAAGGCCCGGCAGGCCGGGATCACCTCCAACTCGATCGCCCGCGTCATCAGATGGTATTTGCTTTGTTCGCAGACCAGCCCGAGGGAATGGCGTTTCTCGGCGGCGGCCATGGCCTGGGCGATATCCCAGGCGGCGAAGTTGCTGCTGCCGATGTAGATCGCCTTGCCCTGATTCACCAGCACGTCCATCGCCTGCCAGATCTCCTCCCACGGAGTCGCCCGGTCGATGTGGTGCATCTGGTACAGGTCGATGTGATCGGTCTGCAGGCGGCGCAAGGAATCCTCGCACCCCTGGCGGATATTCAGGGCCGAGAGTTTTTCCTGGTTGGGCCAGTCGCCCATGTGGCCGTAGACCTTGGTGGCCAGCACGACCTTCTCCCGCCGGCCGCCGCCCTGGGCCAGCCAGCGACCGATGATTTGCTCGGTCAACCCCTCTCCGACCTTCCACCCGTAGACGTTGGCGGTATCGAAAAAATTGACCCCCAACTCGAGAGCCCGGTCCATGATCCGAAACGCATCGGCTTCGGCGGTGTGCGGTCCGAAATTCATCGTCCCCAGGCACAGCCGGCTGACCTTCAATCCGGTTCTTCCAAGATGCGTGTATTCCATGAAGGCCTCCTTTCTGTTGCCGATTTAATTCGCACCAAACTTGTCCGATTATTGGATTATACACTATTCCTTTCTGTTGAAAGGCAGAAAGGGACAGAAAAAGGGATTATCGAGATGGCGGTCTGAAAAAAGAGGGATACATGCCGTACTTTCCGCCCATTTCATCCCTTCCCATCTAGGAGGGCGGTTTTTCCACGATGATCCAGGCCGTGCCGCGTTCCGCATCCAGTTGGACGATGGCGCCAGGCCGGCGGAAAAGTTCCGCCATGCGCGGCGGGGACAGGAACCGGCTGCGCATCAGCGCCAGCTTCTCTCCGACGGCGATCAATTTAACCCCGAAGTACCGCACGTCGGGTTCTTCAACGACCAACCGGCCCCCGGGCGCCAGCACCCGCCAGAGTTCCGCCGCCGTCCGGCGCTGATCGCAGACGTGGTGTAAGGTATCCACCATGATGATCCGCGCAAAAGCGGCGTTCGGGAAAGGAAGCGTTTCGGTATGGGTGCATACCGGGAGCAGGCCGCCTTTGGCCCGGGCCTCGGCCAGCATCGGATGGGAAAGGTCGGCCACCACGATGGAATCCGCCGCGCCGCGGGCGAATTGCGATATGCGACCGGTCCCGCCGCCTGCGTCGAGCAACGCGCCGCCGCAGGGAAAGCCGGCCCGGGCCATCAGCTCGCGTGGATCCCTGGGGAGGATGAAGCGCTCGTATAAAGGCGCCAGGAGATCGAAATGGTCTGGAAGCGGCATGCCTACCTCGCTTGGGGAGTTGCGCGCCCGTTGCCGCATTGCCGGGTGCGGCCCGTCTGCCGGCTGTCGGGGCGTGCCGTACGGCCCGGTCGTTCAAACGCCGTGCGCAACGGCGCCTTAGATTCTAACCCAACCCGGCGGATGTCTTGCGCTGCGGCGCGAAGGCGTGCTGCAGGCCGGGCCTTTAAGGTAGAATTCCTTTGCAGTTCATCCGATACGCCCGGAGCAGCCCTTGTTCGATATTGTGTTTCTCGGAACTTCCGCCTCCGCCCCCTCCATCCAGCGCGGCCTGCCGTCGCAGATGGTGCTGCACAAGGAGTACCGGTTCCTGATCGACTGCGGCGAAGGAACGCAGCGCCAGATCCTGCAATCCGGACTTGGGTTCAAGCGCCTAGACAAGATTCTGATCACGCATTCCCACCTCGACCACATCCTCGGCCTGGCCGGGCTGCTCTCGACATTCATGCGCTGGGAGACGATGGAGCAATTGGAGATCTGGGCCGGGCCGCCGGCCGTGGCCCGCATCCGGGATCTGCTCAACGGGGTGGTGCTGCGCGGGGCGCGGCCGGCCGTCAAGCTGGAGATCAACACCCTCGAACCGGGATGCCTGATGGAAGACGACAGCTTTCAACTGACCGCCTTCCCGGTGACCCACCGCGGCGGCGGTACGTTCGGGTTTCTGTTCGAGGAAAAGCCGCGCCGTCCGTTCCTGGCCGACCGGGCGGACGGCCTGGGCGTGCCTCCCGGCCCGATGCGCGCCCGGCTGGTCAAGGGCCAGGCGGTCACCCTGCCGGACGGTTCGATCGTCTCCCCGGACGACGTCCTGGGGCCGCTGACCTCCGGAACGCGCCTGACGGTGGTCGGCGATTGCGGGCGGACGGACAACATCCTGGAACATTGCCGGAAAGCCGACGGTCTGGTGATCGAGGCCACGTACCTGCAGACGGAAGCCGCGCTGGCGCGCGAATTTTCGCACCTGACCGCCCGCCAGGCGGCGGAGCTGGCGCGCAAGGCCCAGGCCCGCAGACTGTTCCTCAACCACCTTTCCCGGCGCTACCGCGACCGTGAGGTACAGGAGGAGGCCCGGGCGGTCTTCCCGGAAACCACCGTGGTGAAGGATTTCGATCGGTTTTCCATCGTGCGCGAAAAATGATATGACCCGCTGGCTGCGCAATTTCCCGATGATGGTCCGGACCCTGGTGACGACGGTGGTCGCCATCGTCATCACCCTGGCCTTCTTCGCGTTTTTGGGTTCCGATGCGCTCGACGAGAGCACGCAGCGGATCCAGGAAGTGGAGATGCGCTACGCCGGACTGGCCGCCGAAAGTGTGGACGCGCAATTGGCGGATTTTTACCGTATCCTGGCCATCCAAGTGGAGGCGCTGGAAGGCGCATCAGGCGCGGCGGCGGCCGAAACCGTCTTTCCGCGGCTAGCGGAATCGGGCTTGTTCACGGACAGTGTGTTCTTGCTGAACGCCGATGGTACGGTCGCGGCGGCGGATCCGCCGCTGACGAAATCGGCCGAAGAGGCGCTGATCGCCTCGCCCGCCCTGCAAAATGCGTTGGGCACCGGCGCCCGGCAAACGGGCGATTTTACACAAACCGCCGACGGCCGCTCGCAGGTGCTGCTGCTGGAACCGGTTAGGGATCCGCAGGGCGTCCTTTGCGGATGGCTTGGCGGCTGGGTGGATCCGGAGGTCGTCACCCTGCATGGGTTGTCGGGATTGGCATTGGGTAAAGAGGGCGGCCAGGCCATGATCGTCGATTCGAGCGGAAACCGGCTTTCATACGACGGCAGGCTGTTCCTCGGCGTGGACCCGGCGCCCCATTACGACAAGCTGCTCCCCTACCTGCAATTAGGGCAACCCGGGATCATTCGACTGGATACCTCCGAGACCGGCGCGGAGGAGACCCTCGTCGCCGTCATCTATCCATTGACCAACGCACCCTGGAGCGTGGTGCTGGAACAACCGGAACGGGAGGTCTACGGTCTGATGACCACCCTGCGCTGGCAATTCGTCTATTTCGGCGCCCTGATTATGGTGGTGGCCGTGATCGCCGTATGGTTCTACCAGGAGGAGGTACTTGGCCCGATCCGCCATTTGCTCCAGGCCACCCGCCGGCTGACGGCGGGCGACCTGACCACGCCGGTCCGCATTGAGGGGCGCGACGAAGTCTCCGAACTTTCCAAGGAGTTCGACGCCATGCGGTTGAAGATGGCGGATTGGAGCGGCGCCCTGTCGGCGGCGGTCGAACGGCAGACGCACCGTTTGTCCACGTTGTACGCCATCGACCGCGTCGCCTCGAAGACCCTGGCGCTGGAAGAGGTGCTGACGGTTTCCCTCGAGCGGGTTTTGGATCTGATGAAGATGGATGGCGGGGGAATACTGCTGGATGAGGATGGGGCGCTGCGGTTGAAGGTGAGCCAGGGACTGACGACGGAACTGGCCGATGCGATGGGCAGCGTGGATCCGGCGGCGAGCGCCATCGGCGCCGCCGCGGTCGGGAAAAAAGTGGTGATCACGCCCGCCGCCGACCTCGCCGCAGACCCGCTGGCTGACGTCTTGCGCGGATCCGGTTTCCTTACGGCGGCCACCACGCCGTTGATCGCGAAAGACCGGGCGCTGGGGATCCTGGTGCTGTTCACCTCGGCCGAACGCACCTTCGCCGT
Organism: Anaerolineales bacterium; assembly: GCA_046260075.1. GTDB lineage: Bacteria > Chloroflexota > Anaerolineae > Anaerolineales > RBG-16-64-43 > JAFGKK01. The sequence continues at coordinate 24,407 of JBJYXS010000243.1, forward strand.
GGACGATCTGGACCTGCTGGAAACGATCGGCCAGCAAATCGGCGGTTTGGTCCACAACGCCCAGTTATTCGAATCCGAACAAAAACGGCGCGAGCGGGCGGAAGGGCTGTACGAGCTTGGCGCGGAGATCATTTCGCTCGACACCCTGGAGGACACGGTCCGTGCTGTCTGCATCCGGGCGGCGAAAACCACCCGCGCCCATTCGGTGATCGTGACGCTGATCGACCCGGCCGGTCAGGTGGCACTCCGCTTGGGGGTCGATTCGCACGGGACGGCCCAGGCGGAGCCGCCGCCGCGGCCGCACGGACTGACGATGCAGGTATTCCTCGACGGTCAATTGCTGATCGTCCCGGCGCCGGATCCGGAGCACGCGCTGATCCCCGAATCGCTCCTGGCTGCCGGGGTGCGCGCCATGGTCGGCCTGCCGCTGCGGGCCGCCGGACGGGTCGTCGGAACGATCTTCTTCCGCTACACCGAACCGCAGACGTTCCTGGATGAGGAAATTCGCAGCCTGACCACCATGGCCAACACGGCGGCCATGGCGCTGGAACGGGCCCGGCTGATGGAGGAGACCGAGCGGCGGTTGGAAGAGACCGGGGCGCTGTTCGAACTTTCCGGCGTCCTGCGCGGCTCGATGAGCCTGAATGAAATGCTGCCCTTGCTGCTCCACCAGGCGGTGCAAATGGCGCGCGCCGACGCGGCCAGCATCTCCCTGGTGGAAGGGGACGAAATCGTCTGCCGCGCCGCAGAAGGGCTGGCGACCGAGGTCATCGACCGGCGGATGCCGCTGGGCGAGGGATTGATCGGCGGCGTGGCCGCGGACGGGGAAACCCGCCAGACCCCGTTCCTGCCGCGGGATCCGATGCTGGTCCTGCCGGTGGGGACGGGAGCGGTGGTGCGCGGCGTGGGGAGCACGCTGTGCCTGCCCCTGCGGACGGCGGATGGGGTGGTCGGTGTGTTGTTGCTTCTTTCCTACAACCGCTCGCAATTCAGCGAGGGCGACATCCGCCTGCTGACCGCCGCGGCGGATGTCGCCGGAGGATCGATTCATCGCGCAAACCTCTTCGAGCAACTGGAGCACAGGGTGCACGAACTCAGCGCTTTGTATGAATTCGGCCAGGCGGTGTCCACCAGCCTGCGGCTGGAAGAGGTCGTCCGCCTGGTGGTCGAGACGGTTCCCACTGCGGTGCATGCCTTGGCGGTCTGGGTGTTTCTGTGGAACGAAGAGGAGGAGCGGCTTGTTGCGCAACCGATGGAAACTGACCCCCGCTCCCCATCGGTCGATGTTCGATACCGGGCCGGGGAGGGGCTGGTGGGCTGGGTGTTCCTGGAGGGCCGCCCGGCGATCGTCACCGATGTGAACACCGATCCGCGCTGGAAAAAGGAACCTGAGCACGAAAAGAACATCCTCGGCTTCCGCGTTAAGGACGTGATGGCGGTGCCGATGATACACGGCAAAAAGGTGCTTGGTGTGCTGCTGGCCATCAACCGCCAGCAGGGGCGGGCGTTCTCCGACACCGACCAGTCGCTGTTCAGCGCACTGGCCGGCCAGGCGGCGATCGCGATCGAAAATGCCCAGCTCTTCGAGGATGTGCGGGATATCTCCGTGGCGACGATCTCCTCGCTGGTCACGGCGATCGACGCCCGCGATCCGTACACCCGCGGCCATTCGGAAGAAGTGACCCGGGTGGTGGTAAAACTGGCCCGTGAAATGGGCTGGCAAGGCGCCGATTTGGAGATGCTGGAATTCGCCGCCTTGCTGCACGACGTCGGAAAGATCGCCGTGCCCGACGACATCCTGCGCAAGCCGGAAGAACTGATCGCCGACGAATGGAACATCATCTACCTGCATCCCTATCACAGCGCGCAGATCCTGCGCCCGGTGGAACCGCTGCGCAAGATCATCCCTTGGATCTACCACCATCATGAGCGCTGGGACGGCGAGGGGTATCCGGACCGCCTGAAGGGCGAGGATATTCCCGAGGGGGCGCGGATCATCGCCGTGGTTGACGCCTTCAATGCGATCACCACCAACCGTCCGTATCACCAGGCGCTTTCGGAACAGGCCGCCCTGGACGAGATCGCAGAAAACGCCGGGAAGCAATTCGATCCGGCGGTGGTGAAAGCCTTCCTGAAAATCATGAAGGCCGGCAAACGCAAGAAGTAACCGGAGAGTCGAAAATGCCGTTGTATGAATATGTATGCGAAGATTGCCGCCATGAGTTCGAGGAACTGCGGCCGATGGACCGGGCCGACGGCGACGCGCCCTGCCCGGATTGCGGCAGCCGCCGGACGCGGCGCAAACTCTCGCTGTGCAACGCCCAGAGCGGCGGAAAAAGCGTGCCCGGGACGAATTCCTCATCGTGTTCGAGCTGCTCGGGCGGAACCTGCTCCACCTGCGGACACTGATCGGGCCGGCGGGAGCAGATCGAAACGATTGGCACAGGCTGAGGCGGTTGGTACAACCCGAGGCGGCTGGCGCAGACCGAGGCGGCTGGCGCAGACCGAGGCGGCTGGTGCAGACCGAGGCGGCTGGTGCAGACCGAGGCGGTCTTCAAGACCGCCTCGGTCTAGTTAACTCCTGGTAACAGTAAAACCGTCATCCCCGTATATTCCCTCTCCGTCACCCCGTACCGGCCCCGGCCGCCTTGCCCTCCTCCAATCCACCCAAACATAATTAAGACATATTGACTCCGAATACTGATCGTGCTATACTGCTACTAGACCCCACCCTAGGGGGTGGGGTAAAGAGGAAAAATGGCGGAAAAAAATGACATTCTAAGACGAGCCCGCGTGGCTTCCGGACACTTGGAAGGCGTGGTGAAGATGATCGAACGCGACGAATATTGCATCGACGTCATCCGCCAGATCCAGGCCGTCGAGTCTTCGCTCAACCGGCTCTCCTCAAAGATCCTGGAAAACCATCTGGGCGATTGTGTGACGACCGCCGTCCGGGGGGAGGATCCGGAGGCTCGGGAAAAGGTGCTGCAGGAAATCGCCGAAGTATTTCAGGCGGCCAACCGGTCGTGAGGACCCTCCTTCCGCCGCATCGTCACCGCGGCGGAAGGAGGGATCGAGATACAACCCAAGGAGGAAACCATGACCACCACATTATTCAAAATTCCGTCGATATCCTGCGCTCATTGTATCCACACCATAACCACGGAGTTGAAGTCGATCAAAGGCGTGAAAAATGTGGCCGGGGATGAAAGCCGGCGCGAGGTGACCGTGGAGTACGATCTCCCCGCCACCCTGGAAATCATCCGCGACGTGCTGACCGAGATCAACTATGAGCCGTCGAATGTGTAA
>JBJYXS010000244.1:0-2481 GCA_046260075.1 Anaerolineales bacterium
AGCGCTAGGGCAAGGATGACACTATCCGCGGGGAGAAAAATCTAATAAAGTAAAAACACGCCGCCGCGGGGCATTGCGGCTGATGCCTTCGGAAACGGCGGTTTTATTCGTTTCGTAAGATATCCGGATTAATTTCTTTTCCCGCTCCCATCATCGACGCCGCCGTAACCCTATCTACAACACCGACACAAACACCGTTACCAACCGCCGCCGGCCAAGCGATCCCGGACGCCCTCCCCGCCGGCGTGAGCCGCACTTCACCCGACCGCCCGGCTTAGGAGATAGGCGATCACCGCGTTCAGCAGGATCAAGGAATAATACATCAGGCCGATGCTCTGCTTTTCGCCCTTCGATTCATCCGCCACGACGATGAAATCCGCCCAGTTGCGGGTGAATTTCTCGGTCTTGATCCGGTAGGTCATGTGGACGATCAGCATCAACAGCATAAAAACGACCGCAAACACCAGCGCCCTCAGCCAGCCGAACAGCCATACGAATCCGATGATGATCCCCAACAGGATGAAAACCTTCACGACCTTCCACCACGCCGGCTGCAGCTTGTGGCTCTGGAGGAACTTTGCATCGTAGGCGATTTCTTTGAATAGCTTGGACATGGTTGACTCCTTTTCTGCTCCCTCTTGTCATCCTGAGGCCGCGTGGGCTACCCCCTCTTGTCATCCTGAGGCCGCTCGGGCTTCGCGGCCGAAGGATCTAGGGTACTCTCTGCGTCTGAAGGATCCAAGGTCCTCTCTGCGCCCGAAGGATCTCGCTCCCCATAGCACCCTGGATCCTTCGGGCGCAGAGAACGCGCCCTCAGGATGACAGTATAGAGGAGACACGCCCTCTGGATGACAGTTAAGTGTCCTTCCCCCGCTCCCAATCCTCCACGCCGCCGGGCACGATGCGGAACAGCGGATGCGCCGCCGGCCGCTGGATCTTGCGCAACTCCCGGTATTTCTGCATATCGCGCGCCTTCAGCTTGGCCAAGAGGTGCCGCCGTTCGAAGGCCAGCTGGCCCCGCTTCACCGGCATCCGTTGTGCGGTGCGGGAGCCGCGGATCTTCCGCCCGTCGAAGGCATACCCCCGGCGCGCGGCTTCCGCGCGGACTTCCTTTAAGTACGCGCGGATTGCGGGCAGGGTTTCCCCGGCGTTGCGGAATCGTATCAATTGGGGATGGTTCCGGTACCCGCGAGTCCTACCCGAAAGGACATGAAGGGCCAACAGCCCCTCGCGCCACAGAGCCGTCAATCCCCGGCGGTCGAGGTACTTCGGGTGCAGGGTCCACAGTCGCATGGCGGATCGGCCTTTCCTCGTTTGTCATCCTGAGCCCCGCCCCGCGCCCGCCCGCGCGCAGCGCGGTGCTTCCGTGTTTGGGAAGCGCCGCGGTTGCACAGCGCGGGGAATGTGCGGGTTCCGTAATTTGGAACCTGCACGATTATGAAGCGGGGGGGCCGCGGGCTACTCTCGCTTGTCATCCTGAGGCTGCGTACTTCCCTTTACTGTCATCCTGAGCCCGCCCCGGACAGCCCACCGCCCCATAAAAGCGCCGGGGCAGGTGCGGGCCGGGGGCCGGTGTTCTTCCGGCCGAAGGATCTAGGGTACTCTGGAGAGCGCGGGATCCTTCGGGCGCAAAAAGCGCCCTCAGGATGACAGGCCGAAGGAACCCGCCGCGCGGGCGATGTACAGATACCGCGCGTGCAAGCCCTCCTCGACGGCCTGGCGGACTCCCTCGGCGTCGCCCATCCGGTTCTCGTAGATGAAGGTCAATCCCTCGGCGGCGAACCGTTCCTTGAGTTCCTTCAACGCTTCCCGGCGCCGCAGCGCCAGCCGGTAATCGGCGTCCGTCAGATCCCAGACGGCGAACACCAGGCCGTTTTCGCGGAGGGCCGCCGCCAGCGGCGTGCGGCCCGGCGGAAGCGTTTCCTCGCGGAAGGCCTCCCGCGGCACCCAGGGTTCGCGCCCGTGGGAAAAGAAAACGGCCAGCCGCCCGCCGCTTCGGAGGGCGGCCCGCATGGCCCGGATCGTGCCGCCGTATGCCCGGCTGAAGTACATGCTGTCGATCGAGAGGATGATGTCGTAGGCGGCGGCCGGGAGCTCGAGCCGGTTGATGTCGCCCGTGAGGAACGACAGGCGTTCGGATTTGGAGGCGGTGCGCCGCTGCGCCGAACGAATCGCGGATTCGATGTAATCCAGGCCCGTCATGCGGGCTCCGGTGGAATCGGAAAGGTACTCGGCGATCCGCCCGTCCCCGCAGCCGATTTCCAGGACGCGGTCGGCCGGGCCCATGTGAGTCGCCTGGAGCAGCAGTTCGAGCTGTTCCCGGTCGGCGAACCCGTGCTGTCCCAGGTCGATTCCGTACGCCCGCTCGCAGAACGCCGAGTGGACCGGACTGCGCTCGATGGCGGCGTAGAATTTTTCGTAGAATTCTTTCATCCGGAAGGGCTTTCCGATCCAAGTCGGGACGGGATCCCGTTTGTCATC
>JBJYXS010000244.1:2581-5672 GCA_046260075.1 Anaerolineales bacterium
CTTTCATCCGGAAGGGCTTTCCGATCCAAGTCGGGACGGGATCCCGTTTGTCATCCTGAGGCCGCGCGGGTTACCCCCTCTTGTCATCCTGAGGCTGCGAGGGTTTCGCGCCTGAAGGATCCAGGGTGCTCTCTGCGTCTGAAGGATCCCGCTTCCCATAGCACCCTGGATCCTTCGGGCGGTAAAACACCGCCCTCAGGATGACATTGAGAGGAAGCCGGCAGCCTCAGGACGACGCAAACCCCTCCGGCAGGCGGAACACGAACCGGCAGCGGGGATCGCCCGCCAGGACGCTCTCGAGAACCTCGCCCCGCAGTTCGCACCCGAGCCCGGCCAGGTAATGGCTGGCGTGCCCGAGGCTGCAGTGGCAGATTTCGGCGGAGATCGGCCGGCCGTCGAGGATCGCCTGCCGGACCATCGGACAGTGGCAGGCCCAGTAGCGTTTGCGCACCGGATCGGTCTCGCGCAGGTAGCGCTCGGCGTTGTAGGGGATCTTGGTGATGAAGATCTTCTCGCCTTCCCGCCGGCCGCCTTCCATCTCCGGGTCGCTGCGCACGAACTCGAGCACCTCGTCGGTGATCTCGACGGTGTACCAGAGTTCGTTTCTATCCCGCAGCCCGGTAAGCAATGCATCCCGCTCGCGCCGCTTGAGCTCCAGGAACGAATCGATATCCCCGCAGCGCAGGAATTTCTCCCGTTCCGCCGCGTCGCCGGCTTTCCAACGTTCGGCGGGAATCCCGTGCCGGACCGGAAACCAGACTTCCCGCCGCTGCGCGAGGTCCAGGCGGGCGGCCATGCGTTCGGTGAGTCCGCGCGTGTAGGCGCAGCGCTCGATCTCGTCGGCCCCCAGCGGCGGCGGGGGATCGGCAAAGACGGCCTCCCGGGTTTTGCGCCCGTGGCGGCTCTCGATCTCCCCGGCCAGCACGTCCAGCGCGCCGTGGCAGTCCATCAGTTCGATCCAGGCCACGTACAGCGGGCGGTTGCCGGAAAAGGCGGCGTAATCGCGCAGGGTCGAAAAATTCTCCTTCGTGTTCCGCCCGTCGGCGATCAGCCGCCGGGCGAACTGCTGCGCTTCCGGCATGCCGGCGGCGGATTCCGCCTTGCCCGCACCGTCCAGGAAGGCGGAGAAATCCTCCAGCACTCCGAGGACGGCCGCGGCGATCCACCCCGGCGTTCCTTTTTCCAGAAGATGCTTGCGGTATGCAAAAACACCCATCGCCCTTTCCTCACTTCCCGGCCGTTCCGGCGAATCGCCGGATCCGGTACGCGCGCTCGCCGCTGCGCCAGCGCCGGGCCCCCGGTCGTTCTTTCGGGGGCGACGGAATCCGCGAAATCATCACCTTTCCCGCCGGGCAGGAGGATTATAACCTTGCCGGATAACGCGGAAGAAGGGGGTTAATACATAACGACACACCCCTCCCCAATTGCGCGGAGCAGGTAGTCTGATGCAGAAGTACGTTGTCGCGCATTTGGGGAGGGGCTCCCGTGGTGAAATGATGGGAGGATGGGGAGAGGTTATGGTGGGATGGGATGCATATTCCCGGAAGGAGCGTTCTTGGGTAGACCCTGTCCTATCTTCCCGCCCCCTGATCCCTCACTACACCTCACAGCCCCTAAGGCACAAGGGTAACCGCTCAGGGCAAGCGTTTGGAACATTCCCCCTCCTCCCTTCCCGTATAACGGGAAGGGAGGAGGGGGATAGAGAACAGATCCTTGCGAAAAACGACTGGGGGAAGGGGGGATAGGACAGAAAAGAAAACGGTGAAATTTTGGATCGATCATTCCCCCGGCCGCCTACGGCTTGCCCTCCGCGTCGTCGCTTCCGGCCGTCCGTCCGCTGCGGATCAGCACGGTCCCCGAAAACAGGATCAGGCACAGGAAGAACAGCTGCATGAACCAGAAGGAAAACGGCGGTTCCAGGGAGACGCGCAAATCCACCGCGCTGAGGATCACCAGCAGGGGCATCATCACCAGCATCGCGCACAGCGCGCCGGCCGCCATGTCGCCGGTCTGTTTTTCGTCGAACCAGGCGGCGAGCGGTTTGTTCCGGTTGCGCAAGATCAGAAAAGCCAGGATCGCCGCCCAGGGCCAGAGCGCCAGGGCCGAAAGGGGCAGGATCAGAAACACGCGGTAGCGCTCGAGGACTCCCCACTGGGTGTACGACATGACCCCCAGGATCCCCAGCAGGCCGCACAGGATCCCCACCTGGTGCATGGTGGCGTAAAAGGCGTCGCTGCGGCTGTCGAACGGCCCGCCGGCGGCCTTCCGGGAACGGAGGTATCCCGCGGTCACGACCGCCAGGTGGAGCAGCGTCGATCCGATCAGGAACAGCCACTGGCCGCTCACGTCGAACAGGACGTACTCCTTGCCGATCTCCGAAAGCTGGACCGGTTCGGTGCCCAGGAGCAGCCCCGAGACAACGATCGCCGTCAGGTAGGCCGAATGCAGCCACCGCCCGGCCGGCATCCCCGCCAGGTGTTGTAACGCCCGGTAGAGCAGGAACAGGTGATAGAGCCCCGCCAGGGCGAGCGCGGGAAGGGTGAGCGTCCCGATCAGATCGATCGCCGCCGTCGGCTCGGGCATCGCCGGGGTGAGCTGGGCGCGGAGGTACAGAAACGCCGCCAGGCAGTACGCCAGGCCGAGGATCGACAGCAACCCCCACAGACCGGTCAGAAGATGTTTGGAGTTCTTAGCGCTTTTTCCGGCGGTCATGTTTTTCCTCCAGGATAAAGAAGATTTCTTCGACGGGCTTGCCGAACACCTTGGCGATTTTCAGCGCCAGGAGGGTGGAGGGGACGAATCGCCCCGTCTCGATCGAATACACCGTCATCCGCGAGGTGCCGATCAAGTCCGCCAACTGCTGCTGGGTCATTTCCCCCTTCTCGAACCGTAGCTTTCGAATGCGGTTTCCTAAGCCCATGGGTCATCCCTCTGGCAGCATTGTATAGCATACTTTACATTATGTCAAGTTTACTTTATGCGCTGGTTTTCACGTCTCCCGGGGCAGCCTTCTCCTATCCATCTTCCTGAGGCTGCGCACTTCCCTTTAATGTCATCCTGAGGGCGGTGGTTTACCCTCTTCTGTCATCCT
>JBJYXS010000245.1:0-4218 GCA_046260075.1 Anaerolineales bacterium
ATGCGGATGGATCCGAAATCATCTCTTTTCCGCCGGAGCCGGGGATGCTTCGTGATATGGATTGGAAATAATGTGTATCGCCTGTTCCCGTTATGGAAAATATGGGGAGTGAACCATGAAAACCCTCGACCTGCGCAAGAAATACAAGGACCTCTACAGGCCTTCGGCCAAGAAGGCGGCCATGGTCGACGTGCCGAATTCCTGTTCGTGATGATCGACGGAAAAAGGGTGAAGGGCAAATCGCCCGGCGAATCGCCGGCCTTCCGCGAGGCGATGATGGCGCTATACGGTGTGTCCTACACGCTCAAGTAGCTGTCGAAGCTGCGCAAGCGGAATCCGATCGACTACCCGGTGATGGCGCTGGAGGGATTGTGGCGGGTGCAAGGGGGGGCATTCGACATCGTCCAACCCGGCAACTGGCGCTACCGGGCGATGATGATGCTGCCGGACCACATCATGCCGAAGATGTTCGCCGAAGCGCTGGAGAAGATCCGGGCCAAGCGGCCTTCCCCGTCGGTGGAAAAACTCCGCCCGGATCGGTTCCGCGAGGGTTTGTGCATCCAGACGATGCACATCGGGCCGTACAAGAACGAACCGGCGACGGTCGAAAGGATGGAAGCATTTGCTGCGGCAAACGGATATACGTTGCACGGCCTGCACCATGAAATCTACCTGAGCGATCCGCGCCGCACGGCGCCGGAAAGGCCCAAGACCGTCCGGCGGCATCCGGTGAAGAAGAAATAGAACACGGAGTTTCACAGAGAAAAAAAGGTTGTCTCCGTGTCCTCCGTGTTCTCCGTGGCGCGTTTTACGTTCTGATTACCATCAGCCGATCCGCTCCCGCCAAATCCTTTTCCACAGAAATCGAAGCCCGGGGGTAATTTGCTCCGGCTAGTTTGCGCGCCGCCGCGGCGTGGGCGGCATCGATCTCAAACAGAGCCAATCCGTCCGCGGCCATCCGTGATACGGATTGAGCCAGAGCGCGGCGGATCAATCCCAGGCCGTCGTCTCCTCCATCGAGCGCCAGGCGCGGCTCCCAGCGTATGACGGGCAAGCCCTCCAGGACGCCGGACAGGCAGTACGGCAGATTGGCGCACAGCAGATCGATCGGGCCGCGCAGGGGGGCCAACAGATCGGCTTGAACCGTGCGGATCCGGCTGCTGATACCATGCCGCGCGAAGTTGCGGGCGGCCACGGCCAGCGCGGCCGGGGAAATATCGGTGGCGATAATGGATATGTCCGGACGGCGCATGGCGAGCACCGCAGCGATGCAGCCGGAACCGGTCCCCACATCCACCGTCCGGGCAGCCGGCTTTTCGGCGGTCCGTTCTGATAGCCAGGCCAGGGCCGTGTCGACCAGGAGTTCCGTCTCCGGACGGGGGATCAGCACATCCGGCGTGACTTCAAATTCCAGACCGTGGAACTCCTGCATGCCGGTAAGGTAAGGCAGCGGTTCGCCCGTCCGGATCCGCCGGATCAGCGCAATATATCTTTCGGAAAGTCGGGGAGGGAGGGGGAGTTCCGGGTGCGCCAGCACCCAGCAAGCCGGTTGCCGTTGGAGATGAGCCAGCAGCACCCGGGCCTCGAGCGGTCCGGCATCGGAACCGGACAGTTCGCGGTGCGCCCATTCCAACGCCGCGCCGACGGTGGGGAAGGAAGGGGGATCCGGGCGGGTCACGCTTCGCCGGCGGCCTGCAGGCGTTCGGATTCGTCGCGCAGGGACAGTTCGTCGATGAAGGGATCGATCTCGCCGTCCATCACCGCCGCCATGTTGTGCAGGGATTGGCCGATCCGGTGGTCGGTGATGCGCGACTGGGGGAAGTTATAGGTGCGGATCTTTTCGGAGCGTTCGGCGCTGCCCACCTGCGAACGGCGGTCCCGCTCGATTTCCGAACGGCGCTTTTCCTCCTCGATCTCGAACAGCCGAGCGCGCAGGATGGCCATCGCCCGCATGCGGTTCTGCAGCTGGGAGCGCTCGTCCTGGCATTGCACCACCATTCCGCTGGGCAGGTGGGTGAGCCGGACGGCGGTGGAGTTCTTCTGTACGTTCTGGCCGCCCGCGCCGGAGGACCGGTAGACTTCCATCTTGACGTCCTTGTCGGGAATATCGATCTCCACATCGCCGGCCTCGGCCAGCACCGCGACGGTGGCGGTCGAGGTGTGGATCCGGCCGGAGGATTCGGTCACCGGCACCCGCTGGACCCGGTGCACGCCGGATTCAAACTTCAACCGCGAATAGGCGCCCTTGCCGTTGACCGCGAAGATGATTTCCTTGAAGCCGCCGATCCCGGTGTCGCTTTGGGAGAGAATTTCTGTCTTCCAGCTGTGTTTTTCGGCGTAGCGGCTGTACATGCGGAAGAGATCGGCGGCGAACAGCGCCGCCTCCTCGCCGCCCGTCCCGGCGCGGATTTCGACGATCACGTTTTTCTCGTCGCGCGGATCCCTGGGAACGAGCAGGGATTTGAGTTCGGTTTCCAGGGCGGCGATCCGCGGCTCAACTTCCGCCACCTCGCCCTCGGCCATGGCCCGTAGTTCGGGGTCGGGATCGGCGAGCATCGATTTCGCCTGCTCGAGCGAATCCTGCGCCTGACGGTAATCGCGGTACTTCGCCACGACCGGTTCGATCTCCGCCCGTTCGCGGGCGTACTCGGCCACGCGCAGGTAATCCTCCGCATGCTCGGCCATCAGGCGCTGCAGTTCTTCGTAGCGGGCTTCGATGCCGGCCAGTTTTTCCAGCATGGATCCTCGATTCCGGAAAAAACCCGCGTTGGACTGCGGGTACGGAGAAATTATATCCTTAACCCATGTGCTGTCGAGGAGATGGAAAGAGCACGACAACCGTCAACCGAAAAAACCGCCAAGGGCGCTAAGCCCATCGTAACCCTTCAGCATTCCTTGGCGTTCTTTGAGCCTTTGCGGTTAAGGGTTTTATCCGGCCGTCCGATTAAGTATAATGAACGGAATGCTATGGGAAACACTGCCGAAGCATCCTCCAAGAGCCCCATCGCTCGAGTTGTCTCCCTGCGGGATTTCCGGCTGCTGTTCGGCGGGACGGCTGCGTCCATCCTTGGGGATCAGTTCTATCTGGTCGCCACCCCCTGGCTGGTGCTCCAACTTACGAACGATCCGCTGGCCTTGGGCGTCATCATCGGCCTGGGAGGAATCCCCCGGGCGGTCCTGATGCTCCTGGGCGGAGCCGTCACCGACCGGTTCTCGCCCCGCCTCATCCTGATCGCCGCCGACATCCTGCGTCTCCTGCTCACCGCGCTGATGGCCGTCGCCGTATTGGCGGGGGTCGTCCATGTGTGGATGTTGTACGCCGTTTCTTTGGGCTTCGGGATTGCGGCGGGTTTCGCCGTCCCGGCGGGCAACAGCATCGTGCCGACCCTGGTGGAGGAGCGGGATCTGCAAGCGGGGAATTCGATCATCCTCGGCGCGACGCAGATGGCCGGATTCGTCGGGCCCACGCTGGCCGGCCTGCTGATCGGCGGCCTGTCCGATTCGCTGACGGGAATCGGGCTGGCTTACGCCATCGACGCCGCGACGTTCGTCCTCTCCGCCCTGGCTCTGGTATGGATGCGCGCGGGGCGGGGCCGCCTAAAAGCGAAGGCCGCCCGGCCGGCGGAAGGGATCCTGCAATCGATCGCCGCCGGCATGAGAAACCTATGGACCGACCGGGCCCTGCGGCTGATGTTCCTGGTCGTCGCGGCGGTGAACTTCCTATTCATCGGACCGGTGATGGTCGGCGTGCCGGTATTGGCAAATGACTATCTCCCCGAAGGCGCGGTGGCCTTCGGCTTGCTGCTTTCCAGCCTGGCCGGCGGGAACTTGATCGGCTACTTCGCGGCCGCGCAACTGCCCCGCCCGGACGGGAAAGCCCTGCGGTATCTACTAATCGGCGGAATGGCCGGTTTCGGAGTGGCCATCGGCACGCTGGGATTCCTGCACTCCACACCGTTGCTGGCCGTCCTGACGGCGCTGCTGGGTTTCGGCAACGGGTACATCACCATCCTGGTCCTTACCTGGATCCAATCCCGCACGCCGCGCGAGATGCTCGGGCGGACGATGGGCATGTTGCTGCTGGCCAACACCGGCATCAGCCCGGTCTCCCAGGCCGCCGCGGGCGCGGTGATGAAGTGGAGCATGCCGGTGCTGTTCCTCTCCGCCGGGGCGGGGCTGATCCTGGTGCCGTTGTGGATGGCCCGCCAGCCGGAGTTG
>JBJYXS010000246.1:0-6007 GCA_046260075.1 Anaerolineales bacterium
ATTTCTTCGGCCACACCTGGCCGCTGATCAACACCTTCCCGGCGTCGGAAACCATCTGGGAGTTCTTCGCCGCGCATCCCAGGCAATAATTTCGTCCGTACCCGGGCGCACATGTCCGGATGGCAATGACATTCGGGGTCGTCCCGGAGGGCGGTCGGCCATCACGTTCCGGGATCGTCCGTCCATCCTTTCCATTTCAGTCTTTCTGCCCTCCCCTCGTTGCATTCGGGGAGGGCAGAAAAGGTTAATGGGGTGATCCATCCATTGTTGTTACAAAATTGTAAATTCTTCGTAACATGCCGAAAAAAGAAAACCGGTATGCTTATCCCAGTGGAGGAAAGCCGTTTACCAACGCCGTCGATCAGGGAATGAAATGCAGGGTGTCCGGCCGGCGTTCCATCGATACGGAAAGGGGATTTATTCATGCGTTGCCTGTCTGCAATACTCTGCTTGGCCGCCGCGGCGGCGGCTTCGATTCCGCCCCGCGCCGTCCAAGCCGGTGATCCGTTGCCCGCGGTATCTTTCCCGCAGGCTGTCGATGCCGAAAACGTTTGGCTGGAAGGCCATTGGGCCGGTTCCATCGGGAAAGTCATCGTGCAGGACGGCTTGGCGTACGTCGGAGAAGGGCCGCAATTTACCATTCTGGATGTTTCGCATCCGGAATCGCCGGCGATATTGGGGAAATTCGATTTCTTCTCCCAGGGGTTGGAAGTGGAATCCTTTGCCGTACGGGACGGCTACGCATACCTGCTGGTGGACGCACTCGAAAAGGGGTTCTGGGTGGTGAACGTAGCCGATCCCGGGGCGCCGGAGATAGGGGATTTCGTCCGGATCGCGGGGAATGCGGAGATTTTCCTGGCGGACGGTTCATTGCTGTACTTGGCGCTGAATTACGGCGGTTCCGGCAGCTTACGGATGATGGATATCTCCGATCCGGCGGCGCCGGCGAATGCGGGGTACATTACGACCCGCGGCGAAATCACCAGTTTGGCGGTGAGCGGCGGGTATGTCTACCTGACCCAGCAATTCACCACGGACGGGACGGAGGCCGGTTTGCTGGTGGTGGACGTCTCCGATCCCGCTGCGCCCGTGATGGCGGGGGATTTTAATCTGCCGGGCGCGCGTAGCGTGGCGGTAGAGGGCGGGTATCTCTACCTGACGGATTCCAGCGGCCTGCGGGTGTTCGATATCAGCGATCCGGCCGTTCCGGAGGAGACGGGAATCCTCACCATGTCTTACCGGTGCGTGCTCTCGGCGGACGGCGGCTATGCCTATGTGGCGGGCTGCAACGGGATGGGCATGTGGGTGGTGGACATCCGCGATCCGGCGGCTCCCGTTGAGGCGGGTTACCTCGATGTATTGATGTCGGGCGTGGTCCTGGACGGCGGGTACGCGTACGTGCGCGAGACGGCCGTCGGTTTGCGGATAATGGATGTCCGCGATCCTGCGGATCTGCGGACGGTGGGGATCTATCCCACCCCGCACCCGCAGGGGGTGGCGGTGGTCGGCGGGTATGCCTACGTCGTCGACAACGATCTGGTGACGGTCGATATCGGCAATCCCGACCTGCCCCGGCCGCTTGGGCTGTTCGATCTGCCGCAGGAGGCGCGAGGCGTCGCCGTCGAGGGCGGCTACGCCTACTTGGCGGATACGACCACCGTCCTGCGCGTGGTGGATATCCGCGATCCCAGTTCGCCGGCGGAAGCGGGGGTCTTTGATCCGCCCGGGGGCGGGCCGTCCGGGCAGACGGTGGTCCGCGACGGATATGTGTTTGTGGCCGACCCCATAAAAGGCTTGTGGGTGATCGACGTCCGCGATCCGGCCGCGCCCCAAAAGGCGGGAGTCTTTCCGCTGGAGGGCGCGGAACGCGTGGCCTTGAGCGGCGGGTACGCCTATGTGACGACGGAATCCGGCTTGCGGGTGATCGACATCCGCAACCCGGCCGCACCCGTGCAAGCGGGGGGATACGACGTCCCGTTTGCCAGCGGCGCGGCGGTGGACGGCGATTATCTCTACCTGACGGAAAACACGGATGACGGCGCTTTGCATGTGCTCGATATCCGTGATCCGGCCGCGCCGGTGGAAGTGGGCTACCGGCATTTCCCCTTTGCCACGAATGTAGCGGTGAGCGGCGGGTATCTCTACCTGATCAGCTACGATTCCCAGGAAGGCGTGTTCAACCTGTGGGTTTTGGATATCGGTGATCCGGCCGCGCCCGCCGAAGCGGGTCGGTATCTGGGTTTTCTTCATGATGTGCATGATTTGGCGGTCGCCGGAAAAGATATCTTTATTGCCGGAGGATATTCGGGGCTGTTTATTCTGCGGTTTTCGGAAGAAGGAGAGACCGCCGGCCCGGTTGCCTCCGCGGAACCGTCCCAGACTCCGGCCGCTGTCCTCACCGAAACCGGCTTTCCGCGCTTGCCGACCATCACCTGCACGGCGGCTCCATCCCAACCGCCCCCCCAAGACGGGGGATATCCATCGGCCGGTATGTTACTGATGGCGGCGGTCGGATGCCTGGGGATGGGCAGCCTGGGCGGAGCGATCGTCTTGTTCCTGATGTGGCGGTCCGGACGAAAAGCGAAGGCCGGACGATAGGCTCCGGATATTCCTCCGCCGCTGGGGCAGCGCTCGATATCTCTCCCGCCTTCTTCCGGTGCCATCCCGCCTCGCCTCTCCCCCATCATATCTTCTACAGGTGTATCCTTTGTCTTTCTCCTCCCTCCTCGGCCGAAGTGAGAGGAGGGAGGAGAAAGATGGGATGACGACTTGGAACGGTCAGGCTTCGGGACGGCTTACCTCGTCACGCCGGCGCTTGCCCCTGCCAAGCGGGGGCGTTTTCACCCGGCATCCATGGTGTCTTCGTCATTCGCCGTTCATTTCGCCATAGAAATCACGGCTGCATTCATCCCCGCTGCCCGCGGCGAAGAATCCGCCGAGGGCAAGTGCGAGGGCGGGCGCCGGGTGTGTGTCCAGGGCATTCCCCTCGCGCCGGCGGCGGACATTGTGTACAATCGGCCGAGGCAGGCAGTCGCCACCGCTGCCTGCCGCATGTTAACGCGTTTAGGAAAGGAAAAAGCGGCCCGATCCTTCGGGATCCTCTTCCCGAGGGCGGGTCCTGCGCAATGGCTGTTACCACCCATCACATGCCGGTTGGAAGGGGGAGGGGGGTGCGGCAGACCGGCGAAAACCTGGAGCTTTTGTGGGCGAAAAACCGACCCCTCCTCCGACCGTCATCTTCCAATCCGGCAAGCTGGGCGATATTCCCTGGATCCTGAAAGAACTGGGCTGGGCCGAGCGGCTGCTGGATGAAGGGATCGAGCCGGGCCGGATCTTCGGAATCAGCGGCGGCAGCATGTCAGCATTGGCTTTTTCTCTGGCGCTGGCGGCCCGCAAGGACCCGCAGACTTGGGGCAAGGCCGAAGGCGCGATCGCCGAATTCCGCGATTTCCTGCGCCGCGCGCGCAGTTGGAACATCCGCTCCCTTAAACTCAACCCATGGTACGGCTTCTTCGCCCTCTCCCCGCTGCGGCGTTGGGTGAGCGCGCGGTTGCAGGCCTACACCGGCCGCGATGATTGGCCGGTCACCGGCCTGGGCGTGCCGCTATACCTGTGCTCGATCGATCATGACGCGATATTTCAGATGTATGGGCCGCCCGACGAAACGCTGCAGTGCGACTACAACTTCGTCCACATTCCCCCGCCGAAAGATGCCCCGCTGCTTGACGCGTTGACGGCCGGGCTAAGCACGCTGCTCTCGACCGATTCCAACACGGTCAACGGCGAGTGGCGGAAAGACTGCCGTCCGCCGATCGTCGACGCCGGGGCGATCGTGGCAGACCTGCAGGCCGGCGACGAACGTCCGATCCTGCGCTCGCGGCCCAAGGCCGAAATCCGCAAGTGGCCGGTCAACTTCGTCTCCTCGGTGTTCATGATGCACTCGGCTCACGAACGCAACCAGCCGCTGCTGGCGGGCTACTACATGGATTTGCTCGAGCGGCACCGCCTGCTGCAGGAAAAAATGGAGCGGGCGGGCCGGCAAAACGCGCCGGCCGCCGACGGACCGGTCGTCGGGCATGCGGACCTGCCCTACGTCGGCAGCACCGAAGCCGCCACCAACATGCGCGAGTCGGTCGAAAAGCGTGTCGAGTTGACCGCCCGCTTCCAGCATCTGTTCGACGGCCAACTCGATTCCTTCCCCTTCGATAGGCCGGCCAACGTGATCTACGGCGCGGGTGGTTTTTCCGGGATCCTGGCCGGGATGGTCGCCACCCGCGCGGTCGACGAAGGCTTTGCGCGCGGGGGCGGCGAGGTGCGCCAGATCTTCGGAGTCTCGGCCGGCGTGCTGAACGGATTCTTCCACGCCGTCCAGCTGGCCGCGGCCCGGCACCCGGATCTGTACACGACGGCGGCCCGCAACGCCCTGCAAGATCTCGACGACTTTATGGCCCATTGCGAAATGGGCAAGGTCGTATCGATCAACTGGAATCCGGCCAAGTTCTTCGTTGGCTGGTGCAACCTCAAACCGTTGGAGGGGTTCTTCCTGGCAAGGCTGGCGGCCTACACCGGATCGAAGCATCCCGAACAGATCACCTTCGACGACATCGCCCTTCCGTTCACGGTGACCTCCGCCCGCACCGACGGCTATACCGAGTTCTTCGGCATGACACAACCGGCCCGCGCCTTTAGGTGGGCCGGCCGCAAGTGGGAGGTGATCCCGGCCCCGGTGGTGACAGCCCTGCTGGCCGGCTGGAGCATGAACACCTACGCCCTCCCCACCGTGATCGACGGCCGGCAATACCTCGACGGCGGCGGATCGTTCTACGATCCGGGCATGCTGATTTCCTGCCTCGACCCGCAATTGGAGAACCTGCTCAACATCCACCTCGACGAACCCGACGGCCACTCTTATAATCTGCCGCCGCACATGAACCTGTTCAACATCCTGTTCGACACCCACAACCTGACCTTCCCCGAGGAGCGGCGGCGGATGCGCCGGCTCACCGACCTGCTCTACGAGCACTACCGCCTGCGGGCCCGCGCGCGGGCCGCGGGCGTCGATCCGGGGCCCGATTTCCACTCCGATTGGGCCGTCGAGCATTCCCAACCCATCGACCTGTAGAGGAGCCATGACCACCACCGACAAGCTCTCCCGAAAAACCAAGCTGGCATACGGGGCCGGCGACCTGGGGTCGGCCATTCACTCGGCCATCAATGGATTCTTCCTGCTCAACTTCCTGATCAATATTGCCGGACTGCGTCCGGGCGTGGCGGGCAGCATCTTCCTGATCGTAAAAATCTGGGATGCGGTCAACGATCCGCTGGTGGGCTGGCTGACCGACCGCACGGTGAGCCGCATGGGCCGCCGGCGGCCGTGGCTGCTGTTCGGGGCGATCCCCTTCGGGCTGGCCTTCTTCCTGCAGTGGTTGGTCCCGCCGCTGGATGCGACCGGCCTGTTCTGGTACTACCTGGTGGTCGCCATCCTCCTGGATTTCGCCTACACCGCGGTCAACGTGCCCTACGCCGCGATGACCGCCGAACTGACCCAGGATTACGACGAGCGCACCCGGCTCTCCTCCGTGCGGATGAGCTTCTCGATCGTCGGCGGCGTGCTGGCGGCCTTCTTCAACGGGATCATCGTCAGCCTGTTCCCCGACGATCCCCGGATGGGCTACGCCGTCAGCGCGGCGATCTGGGCGGTCTTCATCGCCGGGCCGACCTTCATCACCTTCCTGGGCACCAAGGAGCCGGATTTCGCGATCAACGCCAAGGCCGCCGAAACGGGGCCGGGTTTTCTGGAAGGGCTGCGGATCGCCTTAACCAACAAAGCCTTCATCCTGGTCACCGTCATCTACATGCTCTCTTGGCTGGCGATGCAATTCGCCCAGAACAACCTGCAGATCTATACGAAGGATTGGATCCAGCTGGATATGCAGCTCTTCAGCTTCCTGCTGCTGGCGATCCAATTTTCCTCGTTCGTCTGGGTGCTGATCTGGGCCAAGGTATC
>JBJYXS010000247.1:0-11413 GCA_046260075.1 Anaerolineales bacterium
GTTTACCTGGGAGCGGCGGGCGGAAAAGATCCTCGACATGATGAGGGCTCGGGATGTCTGATCGCTTGAGGCGCTATGTTCCGTGGATCGCCGTATCGGCCGCCGCGGCGTTGTTTTTCCTGGGACTATCGCGTTGCATGTCCGGCCTATGGAAGTTCGATTTCTTTCACTCCGGCGGTGACGTCTATGCCTATTGGACGGAAAGCCTAACGTGGGGTATGCCGTTCCATCCCCACCATCCGCCGGGATACCCGTGGCTGATCGCACTGGAAAACACGCTTTCCGCCGGACGGCTCTCGCCGCTGGCGATCATGCAATCTTTGGCTTTCTCCTTCCTGTTAGGCGGGGCATTCTTGGTGATGGTCTTGTGTCGGGAGGAAGGCATCGTCCATAACGGATGGAAGGTGGCCCTTCTCTATATCGCCTGGCCATTCGTGGGAAGCCTTTATGCGGTCTTTCCGCAGATGGATTCGATCGTCTTGTTCCTCCTGATCCTTGGAATTGTCCTTGGTTTATACCGGCGCTGGATTCCAGCCGGAACCGCGTGGGGCGTGGCGGCAATCGTTCACCCGCTGGCGTGGATATTCGTACCGCTGCTGCTATCGGTCCCCTGGGCGGTCCGGGTGCGGAAGCAGAAACGGCCGCCGGCTGCGGACGGTCTTGCCGCCGGCAAGGAACTGATCCTGATGACCGGATCCGCCCTGGCGCCCTTGATCGGCATCTGGATTTGGCAGACTGTGTTGACTGCGGATCCGTTCTGGACTCTGACTTCGATTATCAACGAGCAGGTGGCATCCCGCGGCTCGTTCCCGATTCTGGATGGGTGGATCGGGAGTGTGGCAGACGGAGGAATGTCGGGCTGGGTGAAGGTTGGAATCCTGTCGCTGGTCGTCCTGCTGGCCGTGTACCTTCTCGCGGCGGCTCTGCGGCACCGCACGGCTGTGGAAAGTGCGGAAGACCGCTTTCGGAGGATCGTATCGCTCGTCCTCACAGCCGGAATCCTGCTGATGGCCCTTCTCCTGAATCAACATGAGATTTGGGCGGTCGTGAGATTCAGTAAAATACTCGTCCTGCCAATCGTCCTTCAGCGGGACCGGTTGTTCGGCTTCGTGCCGCCGCGCCTTCGGATGCCGGCCTTTTATCTGTTGATCGCGGCAGGGTTTATCAGCCAGGTCGTCTATGCCTGGTATATGACGACGGTTTTCTTCTCAGCCTAGGGCATCAGGCCGCCAGCTGCCTGAATGAGGGGGCGATGGGGAATACCGGCGCAAGTAAAGCATATTTCGCACCAAGGAGATGCAATGGCCACTGGTGTCATGGGAACCGTTTGGCATACCTGGATGGGGATTCTCTTCCTGGCTCTCATTTCCGCCGGAATGTATGCGGCGTGGTTCCTGTATTTCTCCGGACGGACCTCCGGTATCCTCTTCGCGATCGTTGCGGCTCAGGTCGCCTATATCGGCCAGGTGCTGGGATCGATGTTGGTCTTGGGCTGGTGCGGGATCCTTCAGCCCCTCCCATTAGCCGTCGTTAATGTCGTCCTCGCCGTAGCGGTGTATACATTCGGTGTTCGTACGCGTTGGCAAGCCGCGGTGGATCGGATCCGCGCATTCTCCGCTCATTTGCGGAATATCCGAATTCCCCTTTGGGCCGCCCTGCTGGGCGTGCTGGCTCTGCTCATCCTCCTGCGTAACCTTTTTTGGGGATGGTTCCTGCCGCCCTACATGCGGGATGACATCGCCTATCATCTGACGATCATGGGCAATATCCTGCAAAGCGGCGCGATCCGCTTTTTCACCAGCCCGTCGGAATGGATCCGCGATTACCCCATAAATTCGGAGCTTTTCCAGGCTTGGAACGTCATATTTGTCGGCGTGGATAAACTGGTGGATCTGGCGTTTCTACCCACCATTTTGATCGGCGGCTTGGCGATGTATGGAACATGCAGGAGATTCGGCTTTTCGCGGCGGGCGGCGGCCGCCGGTTGGGCGGTTTTCGCCTTCACCCCAATCGTCATCCTGCAACAGACGGGTTCGTACAACGATGCGTGGAAAGCCGCTCTGTTTCTGTGCGGGGTGTACATTGTCCTTCGGCGGTCCGCCGATTCCGGCGGGACGGGTGTTCTCACTACCGCGGCCCTGGCGGGGATTTGCTCGGGGGTGATCCTGGGCGCAAAATTTTCCGGCATCCTTGACGGGATCGCCATCGGATCGCTGTGGGTCCTCTCCATGATCCGCGGCGGACCGGATGAAAAACCTTTCCGGAAAGAAGGAATCTTGAAATGGGTTGCGCCGCTGCTGATCTTTGGATTGCTGACGGTATTTTTCGGCGCCTATCCGCTGATCCGTAATGCGGTTGTGGAAGGAAACCCATTGGCTCCCGTGGAGGTGAAGATCGTCGGTTTGGTGGAGTGGCCGGGCAGGCCGGCGGACGAATTCCCCTCCATCGGATCGGAGGAAGTCCTCGAACAGGCGGACAACGGGTGGGAACGGTTTTATCTCATCTGGTGTGAGAAATACCGGTTGTTCTTTGATCCGAACAACGGTGGAAGCGGCCCGATTTGGGTGTTCCTGGGCATTCCAGGGGCCGTGATGTGGGCGGTGGAATCGTTCCGCCGGCGGAAGGGGACGGCCGCAGCCGTTACCGTGCTGTCGATGATGATCCTCCTGTTCACGCCGGCCCAGTGGCGTCCGCGCTACGTGCTGTCACTCCTGATGATCTGCGGGTTGGGGGCGGCGTTGATCGTCGATTCGCTTCGCAAGGGTCCGCGAAAGATTGTCCTCTCCCTGCTGGTCGCGTCGGCGGCGTTCACTACGGCCGTCGTCCTGCGGCCGGCGCCGATCGAAGCGGAAAGAGTGATGGAGCTGGTTTTTCACAACGATGATTTGCATCGCAACGCCGGTTCCATTCAACCGAACAATGAGTTCTTCGATTGGGTGGAGGAGCGCACCCGGAATGATCCGGCCGTCATTGTGTACGGGCGCTGGGTGGATACCTATCCGCTGTTCGGTGCGGATTTGCGTAACACGGTGATTGCTCTGGCGGCCTATTCCGCATCGGAATGGCGAAACGCCTTGGCGGATTCCGGTGCCGAGCTGGTGGTGACGGCGACGGGTTCGCCGGAAGAGCAATGGACGGGCGAATCGGGGGATTTCGTAGAGGTTTTCCGGTATGATCCTTGGGCGGTGTGGGAAAGGCGGTAGGAGGAACGGTATGGGCGATCTTCGCTGGAACAGGGCGGTTTCCTGGATCATTGCAGTTGCAGCCGGGGCGGTATGGGCGGTGTATTTCCTCGATGCCACTCGGTACGCCGCGCTGACCCAAACCGCCGGCTGGTTTCTGAAAGCCGGTCGGATAATGCTGGCGGGAGGCAACTAAACGAATGAGCACGTCGCGGGATGCCGAAGGCCCGGAAAAAATCCTGTTCCTGCTTCCCACCTTGGCATCCGGGGGAACCGAACGCCAGGCGGCCGAGCTGGTGCGCCATCTGGACCGCAGGCGGTTCGAACCGCTGGTTGCGGTGATCTACGGCTTTGATCGCGTACCGGTGGAGATCCCACTCGGCGACGCACGACTCGTCAGCCTTCGCAAGCCGCTGGGCAAACCGGGGAACCTGGTTGCGCTGTTCCGTCTCTGGCTCCTCATCCTGCGCGAAAAACCCGCCGTGGTGCAATCGTTTTTACGGCCGGCCGATTTGTACGCCCGCATCGCCGGAACGCTGGCCTTTCACCGCCGCATCGTCACATCGATGCGTACGCGCATCGGCGGTTTCTGGAGCCTTCCCTGGCAGTGGGCGGAACGAATCCTCTGGCGGCGGAGTATCTGCATCGTCTCCAATTCCAAGGTGGCGGCGCGCGAGGCCGAAGAACTGCTTGGAATCCCCGCCGGACGGCTACGTGTCATCCCCAACGGAGTTGACCTCGAGCGATTCCGCCCCGGAATGGACTGGCGCGCTCCGCGGCGGTCGATCGGCCTGAGCCCCTCCGACCTGGTGTTCGGAATGGTCGCGCGCTATTCGCCGGTCAAGGATCACGCCACGCTGCTGACCGCCGTGGCGCAGATGAAGCACTCCGGATACTGGCCCGACTTTGCGAAGGTTGTCCTGGTGGGCGGCACGACCTTCGCCGACGCCCGGCGCGATGTGGAGAATCGGATCCACGAGCACGGACTGGAGGGGATCGTGCTGCCGCTGGGCGTGACGGCGGAGATAGAGAAAATCTACGCCGCTATCGACTGGCTGATCCTGCCGTCTCGTTTTGAGGGATTTCCCAATTCGGTCCTTGAAGCGATGGCTTGCGCCAAACCGGTGATCCTATCCGACGCCGCCAATGCGGAACACATCGTCGATGACGGAAGGACGGGCTGGGAATTCCCGGCCGGCGATGTGCTGGAGCTGGTCGCCTGCCTGCGCCGGGCGATCGCCGTCCCGCCGGAACAGCGCGTGGACATGGGACGCTCGGCCCGTCTGCTCGTCGAAGGGCGATATTCCACAAGACTGACGTCGCGCAGGTACGAATCGCTGTATGCCGAACTCTGCGGACGGGCATGAACAGACGCATCCGGGTGGCCTTCGTGCACGATTCGTATCCGGAATACCGCCGGCCGCTGATCGCGCGGCTGATGAAACGGTACGACCTGCGTTGTTTTTTCCTCAACGAGGATGCGGCGGGGCTTCCGCCGGGATCCGTTTCACTCCGCGCTTGGCGGATTCCGGAAATGTCGGATTTCGTTTTCGCACCGTTGCTGGAAGGCGCGATCCTCGACGCCCACAAACACACGCCGTTCGATGTCGTGCTGTGCCCGGAGCCCGCGTTCTTTTCCGCGCTCGCCGCCGGGCGGGCGGCAAGACGCATCCGGCGGCCGTATGTGGTGTTCAGCGGCGAGTGGTATACAGCCCGCCACCCGCGCCGCATGTTAACGCGCCGTCTGGAAAGGACCCTGGTGCAAAAGGCGGCGTGCTGCTTGGCATACGGAAGCCGTGTGCGCGAACGGCTGATCGGATGGGATGTGGATCCCAACCGGATCCTGATTACCGGGAATGCCAGCCCCTATGCCTTCACCCCGGCCGTCGGAAAGGAACTCAAACGGATCCGCCGCGAGTGGCAAATCGGAAAGTTGCCGGTGGTGCTGTTTCTTGGACGGCTGCTTTCCTTCAAGGCCCCGGAAGTCCTCGTCGATGCTTTTTCCGTTCTGCACCGCGATATTCCCTCTTTCCTTTTGATCGCCGGCGACGGTCCGCTGCGGGAAAAGCTGCGCCAGCGGGTCCGGTATCTTGAAATGGATGACGCTCTTGTCACCGGTCGCGCGGTACAGGGCAGTCGGGAAAAGGACCTGCTGTATTCGTTGGCGAGCGTGTTCGTCCTGCCGTCGCGAGCCGGCCGGATCGCCGAGCCGTGGGGATTGGTGTTGAATGAGGCGGCCAGCGCCGGGCTGCCGATCGTCACCACCGACGAAGTGGGTGCGGCGGGCGATTTGATCCGCGACGGCGATACCGGAAGGATAGTGACGGGGGGTGACCCGCAGGCTCTGGCTGAGGCGATCGCCGTATTGCTCCGTTCCCCGGAAACGGCGCACGCGTTCGCCGCCCGGGCCAAGACACAGGCCGCCAGCTTCACCGTGGAGCGGATGGCGGATGCCTTCGGGGAGGCCTTCGAGCGGGCGGTCGGAGGCGAAGGATGATCAAACCGCGCGTGGCGATGGTGTCGCTGTCGCCGCTGGCGACCGGCGGCATCGAGACTCATTTATTGCAGATCTTCCATGGGTTGGGAAAGGAATTCGAATTCCACGTATTGGGTTCGCTGGGCGAACCGTTCCGGACGTTGGCCGGCGATCTCGGCGTCAACTGCGCGTCGATTCCGTCGGCCGGCAAAGCTGATCCGATGGCTGTGCTCCGATTGTGGAAGGAATTCCGCGCCAGGGGTATCGAAATGGTGCACACCCATGACACGCGCGGCGGATTGTTGGGGCGTGTAGCGGCGCGTGCGGCGCGCATTCCCGCCGTACACACGGTGCACACGCCGTCATTCTTTCTTCCTTCCTCACCGCGAATCGCCGGGGCGTACCGGTTGGCGGAGAGGGTCCTGGGGCGGACGGCCAGCGACCGGATGGTCTTCGTATCCAAAACCATCCGGCTATTGTATTTGAACAGTCGACTCGCCGAGCCGGAAAAGGCGCGTCTGATACCGAATGGATTGGAAGGGGAATGGCTCGAACCGGTTCGGCACATCCTGCGCGAGGGGGACGATGTACGTTTTCTGTACGTCGGCCGGATGGCGCGCGAGAAGGGAATAGGGAATCTGGCGGATGCCTTCGGCATTACCGCCGCCCGGATACCGTTGGTGCGGTTGATAGCCGTCGGGGAGGGGTCGCAGAAGGATGAACTCACTCGGACCGCCGAGCGGGAAGGCTGGCGGAACCGGCTCGAATTGACGGGGTGGCTGGGTCGGAGGCGGATCCGCCAAATGATGCGCACGGCCGATGTGTTCGTATTGCCTTCGGATTTTGAAAGTTTCTCCTACACCTTGCTGGAGGCAATGGCCAGCGGGCTGGCTTGCATTGCCACTGACGTGGGCGGTAACCGGGATTTGGTCGATCCGGAACGCACGGGGCTCCTCGTTCCGCGGGGGGATGCGCTGCGGTTGGCGGATGCAATGGTTCGCATGGCGAATGACGGACCGTCGCGGATCGCCATGGGAAGGGAAGGGGCAGCCCGCGCGCGGGAGTATACTGTGGAGCGGATGATTGACGCGACACGTTCCTTGTATGCCGAAGTGATATCTCGGAATTCCCCCGGGGGAAAAGCCTGAATGCTCCATCCAGCCTCCTTCCGTCTCCGAGCGGGATTCTGGCTTTCCCTTCTATGCGCCGGAGCGGGGACTCTGTTGATTGTTCTTGCTCCGTGGGGAACCGTCGGAGCGCCGATACTGGCATTGCTCTTCTTCGGCGGCGCGTCGCTCGGGTTGATGCTGCGGGATTCGCCCGTCGAGGAGCGGCGGTTCGTGATCCGGTTGTTCCTTGTCGCCCTGGCGGTGCGGCTGCTTGCCGCTCTGGTCTTCCATCTGGCTTATGGCAGCGGATCCTTTTGGTCTTCCGATGCGAAGAGCTACGATCAGGCGGCCTGGGTGATGGCTCGCAATTGGAAGAATCCCGCGTCGACGCCGGAAGGATTGGGCTCGCTGGAGTTCATCCGCAGTCACCTATACCCGCGTTTATTGGCGGGATTGTATTTCGTCATCGGCCATTCCACGGACGCGGCGATAATTCTAAATTTGGTGTTGGGTGTTTCCTCGGTTTATTTGGTCTACCGACTCGGCGTTCTGCTCATCGGTCCGGCGGCGGCGCGTTGGGCCGGTTGGCTGGCAGCTTGCTATACCGGCTTCTGGTGGTGGGAAATGATGGCGCTAAAGGATGCGCTGTTCATGTTCCTCATCCTGCTGTTTTTCCTGGCTTTGCACCGGTGCTGGAATTCCCTCACCCGCGCCGACCGATCCGGCGCCGATGGACTGCAGGCTGCGCTGTGGGGAGCGGTGATGATGCTGATTTTTTTGGCCGCCGGGGAGCTGCGCGAGTACGTTCCGCTGTTGCTGCTCTGTTCGGCCCTTTGGCTGCCGGTCGCTACCTTTCTGCGGTCGGGGGGGGCCGGGCGCTGGGCTGTGGCCCTCGCGGCGGCGGCGGCGTTCATCGCAGTGTTGTGGCCGCGGATCATGGCCCGTGAGCTGGTTCCCGTAGCGGTGGAGGCGGATTCGCTGTTCTTCCAGTCGGTCGAACTGCCGGTGACCGAAAACGTCGCCGTCTTCCTGCGGTGGGTCGGTGAACATCCGGCGTCTTTTGCTCAGTATATGGCCCTCGCCGCCTTCTCCTCCGCCCTCGCGCCGTATGCATGGATCCTGCCCGGAACGCTTCCGGAAGTACCGCGGTTCGAGCCCGGGATGATCGCTTTTCCCGGTATGTGGATGTGGTATTTGCTGATCCCCTTTACGATCCTTGGGGCGGTGCAAGCGATACGCCGCAGCCGGGGCGAGGCCTGGCCGGTATTCTTTTTTTCGATGGCGGGCTTCCTGCTATTTTCGTTTTTTATCCCGCGCGAATCCCGGCACCGGGATATCGTCATGCCTTTTGCGTTGATGTTTGCGGCGGAGGGGATCGTCTACAGCCGGCGTTGGTGGCTGTTGGGGCTGCTTGTGTGGATTCCGCTGGTGGGTTTTATCGCATGGAAAATGCAGAGCGCCGTTCCGGTCCTCCTGGCGGCGGGGTTGGCGGGCGGCGCGATTCTGATCCGGGACATTCGTATGCGGCGGCAGAATGCGCTGCGGATCAGGGAGAGGTGATATGAGAATCCTCTTCGTTGCCCCGAAGATTCCATGGCCGGCGACCGACGGCGGCCGCATTGCGATCTACGAACTTATTCGGCACCTAACCATGCGCGGACATCAGGCGGCTCTGCTGGGATATGGGACGCAGCAATCGGCCGAGGAACTCCAAGCCCACGCAGGGTTGATTTGGGCGAAGGCCATCGCCCGCGACACCGCAACCCATCCCGTCGCGGCGGCGCTGAATATCTTTTCCGCACTTCCGTACACGGCCGCGAAATATAAATCCGGCGAGATGTCGGCGGCGATCCATACCGCGTTGCAGGAGGAGTTGTTCGACCTGGTTCAGTTGGAAAACACCCACATGGGCCACTACCTGCGGTTGGTCCAGAAAGCCAACAAGCCCTCCGTCCTCCGCCTTCACAACGTGGAATCGATCTTGGCCGCGCGCTTTGCGCGCACCGCCTTGCCTCCGCTCAGTTGGTATGTTGCGCTTCAGGCCCGGCGCATGCGCCGGTTCGAAAGCTGGGCCTGCGAACAGGCCAGCCTGTGCTTGGCCATCACCCAGGAGGATGCCGCCCGGGTACGGCGCCTGGCCCCTGAGGCTCAAGTTGCGGTATCGCCCGCCGGAGTGGATTTGCTCCGGTATACACCGCGTGCGATGAGCGAGGAGCCGAGGACGGTGGTTTTTGTGGGCGCTCTGGATTGGCCGCCGAATGTCGACGGCATCCGTTGGTTCCGGGCCAAGATCTGGTCGCGGATTGTCCAGGCCGAACCGACGGTGCGTTGGATCATCGTCGGCAAGACCCCGCCGGCCGATATCCTCCACTGGCCGGAGGAAAACCGGAACATTCATGTCACCGGATATGTCGAGGATGTGCGTCCGTACTTGCATGCCGCCTCGGTGGTCGTTGTACCGCTGCGCAGCGGAGGCGGCATGCGATTGAAGATCCTGGAGGCGATGGCGGCTGGAAAGGCGGTTGTGAGCACGCCGATGGGCGCGGAAGGAATCCCGGCTCGCAACGGTAAGGAGATCATCCTGGCCGAGGCCAACCGGTCGTTCGGCATAGAGGTGGTCCGTCTGATGCGTGAGGATGCCGAGCGCAAACGAATCGCCAAGGCCGCCCGCGCACTGGCGGAGCGGTTCGGATGGCGCCAGATCGCCGAGGAGCTCGAAGCGGAATACTCCGCCCTTTTGGAGATGCGCCGGTCGTGATGGACTCTCAACCGTCGGTGTCCGTCGTCATCCCCTGCCGGAACGAGGAACGCACCATTCCGTTGGTGCTGGAAGCGCTGGAACGGCAAACGTACCCGCGCGAGAAGACGGAAATCCTCATCGCCGACGGACGGTCGACGGACGGCACGATTCGGCGGATAGAAGAATTCCACGAACGCCATCCGAAAACGTCTGTGCGCTGGATCGACAACCCGGGATTGACAGCTCCATCGGCCCTTAACGCCGGACTGCGCGAATCCACGGGGGAGATCATCGTGCGGATGGATGCGCATGCCGTTCCCGCACGCGATTACGTGGAACAATGCGTCCGGGCTCTGTCGCAAAGCGGATGCGATGTGGTGGGCGGGCAATGGGAGATCCGTCCCGGAACGCCTGGCGCGGTCGGACGGGCGATAGCGGCCGGCGTGGGCAGCCCATTCGGCGCCGGGGGAGTACGGTACCGGGCCGGCGGACGCGCGGGCGAAGTGGATACGGTCCCCTTCGGAGCCTTCCGGCGGGCGGTCTTTGATCGAGTGGGTTTCTTCAACGAGCAGGTTCCGGTGAACGAAGATTACGAATTTTTCTACCGGGTGCGGGCGGCCGGAGGAAAAATCCACTTCACACCGGAGATCCGGACGGAGTACATCGCCCGCGGCGGATTGTCACGGCTGGCGGCCCAGTATTTTTCCTACGGGCATCAGAAGGCGGTGATGCTCTCGTTTCATCCGCGCTCGGTGAGGATCCGGCAGTTGATCCCGGCGATGTTCACGTTCTGTCTAGCGGCGGGAGCGGCGGCGGCCGGGCTGTCGCATCCATTGGCTATAATGCTGGGTGCGTTGTTGGCGGTTTACGGGACGGCCAGCGCGGTGTTTTCCGTCCGGGAAACGGTCCGGAGGAAGGATGGGGCGATTCTCCCGCTTCTGCCAATCGTTTTTTTCTGCATCCATGTTTCTTGGGGAACAGGGTTCTGGATAGGATTGACGGGAAGCGCCGTTCGGCGGCTTGGGAGGAGGGCGGCGGACAAAGGCGACGATACGGCTGTCCGGCGCCGGACCGATTCGGTACAATGACAACCTTCCGCGCGGAGGCGGATTAACTTGGCAACATACCTCATAACCGGCGGCGCCGGTTTCATCGGATCACACCTGGCCGAAGCCCTGGTGCTGGAGGGGAATAAGGTGCGGATTCTCGATAACTTCCGGACCGGGCGGCGGGGGAACCTGGCAGGGATCCGGGGAAAAGCGGAGATCCTCAAGGGCGATATCCGCGACCGGCGCACTGTAAAAACCGCAATGCGCGGCGTGGACATGGTGTTTCACCAAGCGGCCCTGGTGTCGGTGGCCGAATCTGTGGAACATCCGGAGGAAACCCTGGATGTAAACGTAAATGGGACGCTGAACATCCTCCAGGCGGCGAAGCGGGCGCGGGTGACCCGGGTTGTGATGGCCTCCTCCTGCGCGGTGTACGGATCCGGATCGGTTCCGGCCAGGGAAAGCCAAGCGCCGATGCCCCTTTCTCCATACGCCGTAAGTAAATTGGCCGCCGAATCGCTCGGTATCTCCTTCTTCTACTCCTACGGATTGCCCGTGACCTGCCTTCGGTACTTTAATGTGTTCGGCCCGCGCCAGGATCCCCATTCCCCGTATTCCGGAGTCATTGCCATCTTTTCTTCCCGGATGGTCGCCGGAAAAACCGTCACCATCTATGGCGACGGGCGACAGACTCGTGATTTCATCTTCGTGGCGGATGTCGTCCGGGCCAATCTTGCAGCTTGCGCCACGGAGTGCGCCGCCGGCCGAATCCTTAACATCGGCACCGGCCGCGGGCGCAGCCTGCTGCAACTGCGGACCGAGCTGGTCTCGCTCCACGCCGCCTCGCTGCCGGTGGA
>JBJYXS010000248.1:0-12738 GCA_046260075.1 Anaerolineales bacterium
AGACCCCATACATGCGTTTGCCGATGACGTAGATCACCGGTAGGGACAGGATGCCTGACAGAAGGACCGGCAGGCGGATGGTAAAGGCATTCAGGCCGAAGCCGACGAAGGGGATGAGCAGGTATCCGTACAGCGAATCCATGCCGTCGCCCCAGGAGATGAAATTCACCGGAAAAGAGATATTGTTGCGGTCCACACCGTACCGCAGTAAATCGTAGGCTTCCAGGCCGATCGACGCTTCGTCCTGGTTCAGTCCGGCAGGCAGAGTCGGGAATTCCCAGAGCCGGGCGAATATTCCGACGCACAGGACGGCGGTAAAGACAAGGTTCGGGAGAGTAATCCATCGGCGGGCCGACGGAAAGGCAGGCGGCAAGCTGCTCATAATGATGAAATCCGAAGGGAGGTATCGGTGCGACCGTGAAAAAAATTATATCTTGTTTGGATCGACCGTCAAGGAATGCCTCTGCGATTGTCGCGCGACGCGCTCTGCACACCGCAGGCGCACATTATGGGCGTCGCCGCTACGGTATAATGGGCAAACCAAACAGAAAACGCCTGTCCGATGGGATCAGCGGGGAAGTTGTCGGGCGGCGTTCCGGCCCGGCATGCGTCGACGGAGTGAAGCCGATACGGGAAGATCCGCTTAACCACAGGCGGCAAAGACACCGCCGGATACACGCCATGCGGATATCCGGCGAACCGCGAGAGACGGATGTTCCCGTAATCTCCCCACGGCCGCATCCCGGGACCGTTCCCCCGCCGGTTCGCACACTCCTCCATTGAAGGAACACACGATGCACAGGATACGGAACGCCTTGTTTTCCCGGGAACAGAACATAGTGCGGTTTTTCCATGGGATATCCATCCGACAGGCGGCGGTAATCGGATTGGGCGTGGTCCTCTTTCTCACCGTCTATCCGCGGTTGTTTCCGCTTCCATCGCAAATCAACGCCCACGACGAGGCCAGTTACATCCACGGGGGATACCGGATGTTTCACGGCGATCCGCCGGCTCTGGCCTGCCATCCGCTGGTGTCCGCCATTTTTGCGGGAGCCTACGCTCTGCTACGGGCGTCGCCGTGGTGGTTCATCCAATCCGAATGGCTGGTCCGTGCCGGTTTGTTCCTCGGCCTGTGGCTTTGCGTCTGGCGGTTCGGACGCAGCCTGCGGGACCAGATCCCGGAATGGGTCATTTGTCTCCTCTGGTTGTTGATTCCAATCCCCAACCGGTTGCTGGACAATCCCAGTCAGTTGTTGTTTACCATTCTACTGACGTGTGCTTTGCTGCAATGCGTACGGTTTCTCCAGGATGGGAGCCGACGCCGCTTGTGGTGGATTTCGGCTTGCTTGGGATGTGCTTTTCTGACGCGCAGCGAAGGCTTATGGGTGCTTTTGCTGGCGTGCCCCGGAATGGCGGTGGTGTATATCCTCAACCGCCGGAAAACCCCTTCGACGAAGATCCGGAGCGCACTGCATTTCCTGGCCGGATGGTTCCTTCCTTTCCTTTGCATCGTGATGGTATATGTGGGTTTCTATTGGACCATCACCGGATCGACGGATACGAGGCTGGCCACTCGTTCTTACGAGGCGCTTGAAGCCGGACAGGGGCTTTCTTACCCCGAACGGTATCAGGGAGACCTTCATCTGGCCGGCGTCCGGGATTCCCGTTCCCTCTATGGAACGGCCGCGGAGAATCGCTCGTCCGTCGTAAATGCCTTCCTGCGGAATCCATCTGAGATGAGCCTGCGCATGCTTAACAATATCTGGGCTGCCCCGCAATTCGCCGGAAAGGCGTACGGAGGGTTGGTGGGTATTCTCGTCGCCCTGTTTGCCGTCGGCGGGGTGGTCCATTTGGCTATGGAAAAACAGTGGCCGCTTCTTCTCCTGTTTCTTTCCTTTTCCTTGTTCCTGATCATGTACGTTCCGTTTTTCTGGCTGTCGGATTACTTCATCTTTCTCTTTCCGGTGGTCTTCTTCCTTGCGGCAAAGGGCATCCGAAGCGCTGTCGAAGGGAAATCCGGATGGCTTTGGGCCGTCCTGGGTGTGCTTTCGGCGGGATTTTTGGCGTTCGGTGTATACGCATCCTCTCTGCGATTTGTCTATTTCGGACTGGTGATCCTTGCGCTTTGGTTGGTCCATCTGCCGCTCCTTCGCGAACCGGGGCATCCCATGCCTTTATCGGCGGCTGTGGCGACGGCGTTGCTGTTGATGTCGAATCCCACGTATGCCGCATCCTCGGTGTTGTTGCCGGATTTGCAGACAGACAACCTGGCCCTGGCGGCGATTTGGCTGAGAGAAAACACATCCTCCGCGGATACGGTTTCGGGATGGGGCGCGACGATGCCGTATCTTGCGGAACGGCCGTTTCTGTCACTGGAGGGCTATCTGGATTCGCCGGCCGTATTGTATTCCTGGCTGATAACCGAGAACATCGGATACCTGTATCAGGACGATGTGGTGAAAAATTTGTTCCCGGATGTCTACCAGGCGGCGGATTCGCTTGTCGCTCAAGGTTGTTTGGAAGCCATACCGGAAGCGGTTTGGGACAACGGCCGTCTGCTGCGGGTCGTTCCGGGATGCGCGCTGTCCTCCGAATGACTTCGGCCCTCCCTTGCGGAATGGGGTCGGCACCGCAGCGCGAAGGGGATCGCCGTCCATGAAGGCGCTGGTTTTTCACGGGGATTATTATCATCCGGCCGACGTCGTCCGGAAGGGAATCGAGCCGTTGGCGGGCGGAGGGTTCTCCTTCGATTGGATCTCGGATGCCGCCGGTTGGTCTCCGGACGACCTGGCGGGCTACGGTCTGGTGATCCTGGCCAAATCCAACTACATGACGGCCGACGACCGGACCGGATGGATGACGGACGCCGTTCAGGCGGCCTTTGCCGCTCATGTGCGCGCGGGCAAGGGCCTGCTGGCCCTTCACTCGGGCATTGCGGAGTATGAGCAGGCGGCCGTGTTGCGCGGGTTGTTGGGGGGCGTTTTCGCCCGCCATCCCGATGCCTGCCCGGTGACGGTGCGCCCGCGGGAGGGGCATCCGCTGGCCGCGGGCAGCCGCCCGTTCACGCTGACCGACGAGCATTATTTTTTGCAGATGGACGACCCGCAGGCCGATGTGTTCGCCGACACCGAATCCGAACACGGCCGGCAGCCCGGTGCGTGGCGGCGGACGGAGGGCCGGGGCCGCGTGGCGGTGCTGACCCCCGGCCATACCCTCGAAGTCTGGCACCATCCTTCCTGCCAAACGTTGCTGCTCAATGCCATGCGCTGGTGTGGGGGACAGGCCTGAAGGACAGTGGAAGGGTTTTAATACAATATAAAGAAAGATGGAATGTCTACGGATGCCGTTCCGGATTCTGGTCTGGATGGCCGCTGCGGCCGTCGTTGCCTCCTGCGCTCCCGCCGATGAAGGCGGGAGTTCGGAGACGGCGCCGGTCCAATCCCCCCGGCGGCGGAAGCGGAATCCGGCGAGGCGGATGGATTGGCCGGATGCGTGGAGGAGATGATCCGGTCGGTGGCGTTCATGAAATAATGAGGTAAGGGCTTTCGGAATCCGCGCCGTGCAGGATCCTCTTTGGGGGGGATCCGTGAGGGGAGGTTGTGATGAGCCGGAAGATGTCTTCGCAAAAGATCCGACCGATGGCTTCATTGCCAAAGGGGGAAGCCGATTTCCTGCTGGCCGAATTCGGCAAGCTCCGGGATGAAATACTCAAACGGACCGACATCCAGCACCAACTAGTCTCGCTGGCCCTGGTGGCGACCGGGACCTTCATCGTTATCGAATCGACGACGATCATGTTAACCTATCCTATCCTCGCTCTGTTCCTGTCCGTCGCCTGGATGCAAAACGATATCCGCATAGGCCAATTGGGAAGGTATATCCGGGAACAAATTGAAGGGAGGCTGGGGGGTATCGGATGGGAACACTATCATGCCCCGATCGGCGATCTGAGTCCCATCAAGAACCTCGCGCGATTCGCGTAGCGCGGCATCCTGTGCGGAACCCAGATACTCATCGTGCTGGTCGCCCTGCGGTCCGTCTCATCGGCGCTGGATAGGATTCTTTGTGGCGTGGACACCGTGGCCATCCTGGCGACGTATGCATTGTTGAGTCTGCATGAGAAGAAGCGCAAGCACGCGGAACGGTAGGTGAAGGGCGGATTCGCGGCCCCTATGGTTCAGCGGGTGCGGATCCCTTTCGGTCCGACGGGATCAGAAAGCGAGGGGCATATGGAACGGGAACCGACGTTTTTTGATTTTGCCGCCGAGGTGGGGCTGACCAAGCATCTCGGGAGCGTGGAGGGGACCGAAACCCTGCTCACCCTGTGCCGGGTCGGCGCCGGCAGCTACGTGCTCGATGTCGGTTGCGGCGCCGGTGTGACCCCCTGTTTCATCGCGAAAAAGTACGGCTGCCGGGTGGCGGGGGTCGACATTCTGGAAGGGATGGTCGCGCGGTCGCGGGAGCGGGCGGAGCGGGAGGACGTGGCGGACAGGGTGGAGTTCCGGCAGGCGGACGCGCAGGATCTTCCGTTTGCGGACGGCCTGTTCGATGCGGTGATCACCGAATCGGTGACCGCCTTCCCCGAAGACAAGCAGCGGGCGGTGAACGAGTATGTGCGGGTGACCAAGCCGGGAGGCTATATCGGCCTTAACGAATCGACCTGGTTGAAAACCCCGCCGCCGCCGGAATTGGTCGCCTGGGTCTCGCAGGATATCGGCGCCACGGTCGAACCGCTGACCGCCGCCGAATGGACGGGTCTGCTGGAAAACGCCGGATTGCGGGACATCTTTTCGAAAACCTGCACGGTGGATGTGCAGGCGGAAGCCAAGGGCATTTTCCGGCGCTACGGTTGCGCGGGGATGTTGGGCATATACGCCAGAATATTGTCGCTCTATCTCCGCAACCCGGCCTATCGCGCCTTCGTAAAGGAAGCGCAAAAAGGCGGTCTGGTTCCCAGGAATTACCGTGAATATTTCGGGTACGGGTTGTACGTCGGGCGAAAGTGACAGCGCGGTGAGCCGCCGGGGAGGAATGATGGGCCGGTTGTCCGCAATGGATGGATTTCTGCGCTGGAGTGTCCTTCGGCGGCGGATTTGTATATAATTTCCCCATTCTACATCGCCGGCTCGGCGGGGAGTACGGTCCGCCGGGGGGGCAAGCGAATACTCCAGCAAAAACGGGCTGCTTGGAGACGCGGTTTCCGCGGCGACCAAGCAGCCCGCCTGTACGGCGCGGCTACCTTTGCGCCATACGAATTGTATTCCGGGAGGATCAGTATGCCGATGTTTTCGAGGAAGCCGCTGACGGCCGCCGTCTGGGGGTGCCTGTGTCTTTTCTTGCTGGGGTCTTCCCTGCCGGGGAGGACGCCGGATTCCGGTTCTTCCGGCTGGCAGGTCGTCGGCCAGTACGGCGGCCCGACCCAGGGCGTCGCGGTCCGTGATGGGATGGTGTATACCGGCGTCGGACCGCGGTTGACGGTCCTCGACGCAACGGATCCGGCCGCTATGCGTCCCCTTGGCGGCACCGGCCTGTTCGGCGATTTCGTCAAGGGCGTGGCGGTGAGCGGCGATCTGGCCTTCGTGGCGGCGGGTGGCGCCGGATTGCGGGTGGTGGATGTCAGCGACCCGGCCAGGCCGGTGGAAATCGGAGCTTGGGATTCCCCCGGTTACGCGTCCGGAATCGCCGTGGACGGGAATACCGCGTACCTTGCAGACGGTCCGTTCGGCCTGGCGGTGATCGATGTGAGCGATCCGGAACAACCTCGGCCGATGGGTTCGGCATACGTCATGGAGTACGCGTACGGGGTCGCCTTCACCGGGCGGCAGGTATATGTCGCCGCCGGGAGCGCGGGCATGCTTTCGGTTGACGCGACGGATCCGGCGCACCCGGTGGAATCCGGAGCGGTGGATACCGCCGGATTCGCCTACGGCGTGGCCGTCGCCGGAACCCATGCCTATGTGGCCGACGGCTGGAACGGACTGCAGGTCGTGGATGTGACCGATCCGACGGAACCGGCGTTGGGCGGACTCTTGACGACTCCCGGCTGGGCGTTCGGAGTGACGCTTTCCGGCGCGGACGCCTACGTAGCCGGCGCCCAGGGTGGTTTGCTTCTCGTCGACGTGTCCAAACCGGACGCGCCGAGCATCGTGGGCGCCTTCGACCCCGGCCCGGGCCATGCCGGGAACGTCGCGGTTGAGGGGCAGACGGCGTTCGTAACCGACCGGAGCGGGGGCGTGCGTGCGGTCGACGTGAGCCGCCCGGCCGCGCCGGTCGAGCTGTCGTTGTACAGTCCGCTGGGTAACGCCGTCCGGGTGGTTGCGGACGGCCGCTATGCCTACGTCGCGGCCGGCACCTACGGATTGAAGATTCTGGATATCTCGGACCCCTCCCTTCCACGGGAAACGGGAGGATACGACCCCGATGGTTTCGTGTTGGGAGTGCAGGTGGTCGGCGATTACGCCTATCTGGCGGATTCCTTCAACCAGGAAGGCGGTTGCCGGATGCACGTTGTGGATGTGTCGGATCCGGCCGATCCCGTTCCCGCCGCCGACTACCAGTCCCCCTACCCGGACGGCGCCTATCGCGACATCGAGGTGGCGGACGGGGTGGCTTACCTGGTGGATGAGACCAGCCTGCAGTTGATCGACGTGACGGACCCGAAGCATCCTTCGGCTCTCTCGCGGCTCAGGTTGATGGAAGCGGACGGCGAGGAGGCGGTGGGCGTGTCGGTCCGCGGAGATATCGCCTACGTGGCCTCGTCATACGCCGGATTGAAAACGGTCGATGTTTCGGATCCGTCGAATCCGATTCTGCTGGGCCGGTCGACGACCGAATGGAGTTTTGCGCAGGATGTCTTCGTGGCCGGGGATATCGCTTACATGGCGGAATACAACCTCCTGCGGACGGTCGATGTGAGCGAACCGGCGCATCCCCGGAGCCTGGGGATGGCCTTTACGCCGGGCGATTTATACGACGTCACGGTGGAGGACGGCACGGCCTACTTGGCGGTTTCCGGCATGGGGCTGGAGACGGCGGACGTTTCCAACCCGGCCGAGCCCGTCCTGACGGGCGGCTTCAATACGGTGGGGATCGCGCACGGCGTGGCGGTCGGCGGCGGGCGCGTGTTCCTGGCGGACGGCCAAAACGGACTGGTGATCCTGGCCCGGGAGCCGGGCGGGGGGACGGCGGTGGCGGACCGCGGGATGTTTCCCGGGATGTCGGTACACGCGCGGCCCGCGATTGACCCCATCCCCGGCGAATCGATCCGGGCGGAATTTCCTTCCCCTGTCCGATCGAAAGAGCCGGAGTTCACGGCGCCCGGGACCGCCGAATCCGTCTTCGGATCCGGCGCCGCGGCGGCTTCTAAAAAATGCACGGTCACATCCACGGCCGACGACGGGCCGGGCACTCTGCGCAGCTGCCTGGATCAGGCCGATAACGGCACCGTCATCGATTTCTCGCCGGAATCTTTTCCGCCCGCGCACCCGGCGACGATCCGGCTGGTTTCCCGGCTGCCGCACTTCCCCGGAAACACGACCCTGGATGCCAGCGATGCGGGGGTCATCCTCGACGGAGAAGGCCTTGCCGGGGATGATTTCGGATTGTCGCTCACATCGGATGGGAACATCGTCCGCGGGTTGCAGTTGACCGGTTTTCCCAGCGCGCCCATCCTCATAATGGGGAAGAACAACATCGTCGGCGGGGACCGCGCGAAGGGGGCCGGTCCGACCGGACAGGGCAACCTGATCAGCGGCAACCGCGGCAGCGGAATCTTCGTGGCCGGTCCGGATGCCTCCGGCAATCTGATCGCCGGCAACCTCATCGGCACCGACGCCACGGGCACCCGGGCGTGGGGAAACGGGAACATGGGCGTGTTTCTGCATGGGGGCGCGCACGACAACACGGTCGGCGGGCCGGAGGAGTGGATGCGCAACATCGTCAGCGACAACTACTACGCCGGTGTGGGATTGATGAGCGAGGGCACCAGCCGGAACCTTGTGATCGGCAATTACCTCGGCACCGACATCACCGGGACCAAGGCCTTGGGCAACCGCGGAAACGGAGTGACCATGGAATTGGCCGCTTCCTCCAATATCGTGCGGGGGAACCTGTCGAGCGGCAACAGCGACGTCGGGGTGTGCATTTCGGACCAAGGCAGTAATTACAATATCGTCGTCGGCAACCTCATCGGCACCGACGCCAGCGGCACACGGGCCATCCCCAACCAGGGCGGCGTGCGCGTCGGATTCGGCGGGGCGAGCTTCAACCGCATCGGGGGATTCGGGCCGGGGGAGGGGAACCTGATCAGCGGCAACCGGGCGGGAGTGGGTATCACCGGTTCCAATGCGGTGGGCAACCTGGTGCTGGGCAACCGGATCGGGACGGACGGGTCGGGGAACGAAGCCCTGGGCAATTCTGGAGAGGGATTGGTCGTCTCCGCGGGCGAGACCGTCGTCGAGGGCAACGTCGTCGCCGGGAACGGCGGACCGGGTATTCTCCTGGATTCCGGTTCGACGCCCGGCTTCGTGCTCGGCAACTGGGTCGGACTCAACCCCGGCGGCGTTCCGCTCGGGAACGCGGGCAACGGGATCGAGATCCTCCGGTCGGATTTAAATTTCCTCCAGGGCAATACGGCGGCCTTCAACCGCGCCAACGGAATCCAGGTGACGGAAGGTCTGCGGGATACCGTCCGCCGGAATTCCGTCTACTCCAACGGCGGCGGGATCGTCCTGGCGGAGGGAGGCAATGCGGAACAGGCGGCGCCGGCGCTGGCGGTCGATCCGCTCCGCGGCATCACCGGGACGGTCTGCCCCGGCTGCACGGTCGAGCTGTTCGCCGACGAGGGCGGCCAGGGCCGCTACTTCCTGGACGGCCGCATAGCCGACGGAACGGGGGCCTTCGCCTTCCGGCTGCCGTGTCTGCCGGCCGGGTTAAGCGTGACGGCCACGGTAACCGATCGCGAGGGCAACACCTCGCCGTTCTCGGAGCCGGTATCCGCCTCGTGGACCTGCGGGACGCTGGATCTGTTTCCGCAATGAATCCGCCCTTCTCCGGGGGGCAGGCCGGATTCGGGCGAACTGGAATGGGAGATGCAATGCAGAAATCCAACGCGATGATGTGGATGGTTCTCTTTTCTCTGGCCCTCGCCGGTTGCGGGCCCGGCCGGCAAGCCGGCCCGACGGCAGAACCGGAATCCGCCGCATCGACGGCCGCCGTGACGCCGTCGCCGGCCTTCAGCGCGACTCCGGCTCCGACCAAGACACAGGAACCCATCGCCGTGCAGGGCCAACGGGGGGCGTTGACGATCGTCGCGTATGGATTTGCGCCCTCCCTTTCCGACTGGGAACCCGGGAGCGGATACCGGCTCTTCCTACTCCGGCTGGAATCGACCGGCGGCGCGTACGCGGGCGGCGAGGGGTTGCTGGAGGATACGGAAGGGGCGTACGTAGTCGGCAATGATCGATCGACCACCTTCCGCGGCGCGTGTTGCATGGCCGGGGGAGGGCTGGTGATAGGCTTTGTGACACCGTCGACTGCGTCCACGTTCACGCTGTACTGGCCCGGCAATCCGCCGATCGCCCTCACCCACCCCCAACGGCCGCTGTCGGAATGAACCCGGCGGATCTCCCGATTCGCGCGGCCGTTCGAACAGGGAGATCGCGGACGTCCTGCACATCACCGAGGCCGCCGGTAAATCGCCGTTCATCCACATCTTCGCCGAACTTGGGGAGGACGACCGGGATGCCGCGGTTGCGGCTGTGCTCGAGCGGAAATTCATCCGGTTGCAGAGCGGTTCTCCGCAGGAGGAAGCATGAACACTTTCCGCCGCAGAACGTACCGAAGCCCGCGGGATGCCGTTGCCGATTTGTGGCGGATTTTCTCTTCGCGGAAAAAGATCCGCGCCCTCATGCGCGAAGACCGGATCCCGCCGGCCTTTCGCGAACGGATCATGCTCACGGTAACCGCGGTCAACCGGTGCCGGTATTGTTCGTATGCACACAGCCGCGAGGCGCTTGCCCGGGGAATTCCGCAGAAGGAAATCGAGAATCTGGCGGAAGGGATGTTCGCCGGAAGCCCGGCCCGCGAAGTGCCGGCATTGCTGTATGCGCAACATTGGGCTGAACGCGACGGGCGGCCGGAACAGGATGTCCGCGAGAAAGTGGTGGCGGCGTACGGATCGGAGGAAGTGGAATTAATGGAAATGGCCATGCGCCTGATCCGCGCCGGAAATCTGCTGGGGAACACCTTCGATTATTTCCTGCACCGGATCTCCTTCGGCCGGCTGGGATGACCGCCGGCGGCGCGGCATGCGGTTTCCCGGTCTGACGGGGGAAATGCCCCGATGGGGTTGTTCCGCTATTTCCTCAATCTGTTCCTGTTGGCGGTTACCGCTTGGATCGTCTTCCGCATCGTCGTGCGCGGGGAGTACCGGCGGAAGGGGAGCCTTTCGCCGCTCTCCGGTTTATTGGAGCTGGCGGTTTGGTTCTGGTACATGTGGACCCCCAACATGCCGGGAAAACAGGAATGGGGATGGTTCTTGACGGCTGATTCCGCCCCCGGCGTTTTTCAAAGAGGGAGCGGCTGGAAAACGCGGTCGCTGGTCGTCCCCGTCTCCGTTCACGCATTGGTCAACGGCGTCATCCTGCTGTTGCAGTGAGAACCGGACGCCGTGCAACGGTCAGGAAAAGCGAGGGGCGTTGATGAAAAAGCAAAAAATCCACGGCGGCGATCTTTCCGGAATCATTCTGCTGGCGTGCGTGACGGTTGACCGAGCGTTGCACCTCATCTTCCGATCGGACCTTCTGCATATGGCTTTTCTCCATCAAACGGAATGGG
Organism: Anaerolineales bacterium; assembly: GCA_046260075.1. Classification (GTDB taxonomy): domain Bacteria; phylum Chloroflexota; class Anaerolineae; order Anaerolineales; family RBG-16-64-43; genus JAFGKK01. Next base: position 10,837 of record JBJYXS010000248.1, read on the forward strand.
TATCCCGCCTGATCCTGTCCGCCGGCCTGCTCGCGCTGACGGCCGGTTGCGCGATGGGGTACCTTTCGCACGAGGCGTTCCGCCGGGCGGTGTCGCCCGACGGAAAGGTGCAGCGCCTTCTCCGGGAAGGGCTGTACCGCCGGGTCCGGCATCCGTTCTACCTGTCGCTGATGCTTATCGGCGCCGCATTCGTGTTATTGCTGCAGTCGGGCATTGTGCTCCTGGGCTTGTGCGCGGTGGCGGTGATACTGGTCCGTGACGCGTTGCGGGAGGAAGCCCACCTGCAACGCATCTTCGGGGAGGAATATCGGCGCTACCGGGAAGCGACGGGCATGTTCCTTCCCGGAATCTTCGGGTGACGGTACGGAAAATCTCGGCGAGCCGGACGCGGTGGGGGAAAACCCGATAGCGTATAATGGGCCCCGCACACCATCAAAAAACGGGAGGGCATCATGGCTTCTGGAAATCAACGTACAGGGCGGACGGGACGGACAGCGGCTGTTCTTTCCGCCGTTCTGTTTTTGATCATCGCCGCATCCTGTTCTCCGTCCGTGGAAACGGTCATGCCGACGTCCACCAGCAAACCCACGTCGACGCCTGCGCCTTCCGGCCCGGAGCCGGTCGTCTATGATTTCGAGGACGGCACGACCCAGGGTTGGATCCCGCGCGGAGAGGGTGTGACGGTCAGCGTCGCCGACGAAGCTCATTCGGGCTCCCACAGCCTGCTGACGACGGACCGCACCATGGATTGGCACGGGGCGACCGTCGACGTCGCGGACATCGTCGAACCGGATACCATCTATGAAATCGGCGCGTGGGTTAAGCTGGCCGACGGCGAACCCGAAAGCCGGGTGATCCTCACCATGCAGCGCACGCCCGCCGGCGGCGACGAACACTACGAATGGATAGCCCCCAGCGCCGAGGACGGCGTGACGGACGCCGAATGGGTCGAACTCAAGGGGGAGTATTCCTTCACCGGCGAAGTGGTTTCCCTCATGCTCTACGTCGAGAGCACCGATCCCGACCTGGTCGATTTCTACGTCGACGACATCACCATCACCTATATCGGATCGGCCAAGCAGGAACCCGGAGTCTTCGATTTCGAGGACGGCACGACTCAGGGCTGGAAGCCGCGCGGCGATTCCACCGTGAGCGTCTCGGCCGACGAGGCCCACGGCGGCACGTACAGCGTGCTGGTTTCCGACCGCAGCGCCGATTGGAATGGTGTGGGCCTCGATGTCTCATCGATGCTTAGACCCGGGAAGACCTACACGATCGGCGCGTTCGTCAGACTGGCCGACGGCGAACCGGACAGCCGGGTGATCCTCACTATGGAACGCACCCCTGCGGGAGGCGATACCAAATACGAATGGATCGCCCCCAGCGATCCGGACGGAGTGACCGACTCCGAATGGGTCGAGCTCTCGGGGCGATACACCTTCACCGATAGCGACAATAAACTGCTGCTCTACTTCGAAAGCCCCGACGAGGAACTGGTCGATTTCTACATCGACGATGTCACCATCTCCGGCTTGGGCAGGCTCGAGGTCCAGACCGACATTCCCTCGCTGGCCGATTATTACTCCGACTACTTCCTGCTGGGAGCGGCGCTGCCTTCGGAGCAACTGGACGACGAGGACCACGTCACGCTGCTGACGCACCACTTCAACCTCATCACGCTCGAAAACGAGATGAAACCCGGACCGATTCACCCCCAGGAAGACGAGTTCCGGTGGACCGGCCCCGACAAGGCGATGGAGTTCGCCAAGGAAAACGACATCACCGTGCACGGCCACACCCTGCTCTGGCACCAGCAGGGCGCCGACTGGATGTTCCGGGACGCGGACAACAAGCCGTTGAAGATCAACGCCGAGAGCAAGGCGCTGATTCTGCAGCGCCTGG
>JBJYXS010000249.1:0-8941 GCA_046260075.1 Anaerolineales bacterium
CGCGATCTCCTCGATCAGGTCGGCCTGGCCGATCTCGCGGCTGCCGATATCCAGCCGGTGATCGGGGACGGTGACTTGCAGGGTGAGATCCTCCTCGGCCACTTTTTCGCGCCGCTTCCGGCGCGGGGCGGATTCCTTCACCCGGCAGGAGAACTCAAGGCTTTCCAGGATCTGGGCCACTTTCTTCAGCGGGATGCTGATTCCGAGCAGCCGCCGGACTTCGCGCAAGGGCAGGTTGACGCGCACCGTGGGAGCCTTTTTCGGATAGGCGTCGACAACATTGCGTGAGATGGTTCCCCCGCCGAGGGTGCGCATGAACTCCGCGGCGCGCCCCAGCCCGCGCAGGGCCATCGCCGGGTGGACGCCGCGCGAGAAGCGGAAGGAGGCTTCGGAGGGCAGTTTCTGCGCGTCGACGGTGCGGCGGATGGTCAGGTAATCCCAGGCGGCCGCCTCGAGCAGGATGTTGGTTGAGGAATCGCGGACCTCGGTTTCGGCCCCGCCCATCACGCCGGCGATCGAGAGCGGCCCTTTTTCGTCGCACACCAGGATGGTGAAATCGTCGAGCGTGCGGGTGACGCCGTCGAGTGTGGTGATCGTCTCCCCCGGTTTTGCGGTCCGGGTGATGATCGTCACCGGTCCTTCGGCGCGGGCGGTCAGTTCGTCCCAGTCGAAGGCGTGCAGCGGCTCGCCGGTCTCGAGCATCACGTAGTTGGTGATGTCGACGATGTTGTTGATCGGGCGCATCCCGGCCCGGATCAGGCGGCGCTGCATCCATTCCGGGCTGGGGCGGATTTCCACATCGCGGATCAGGGCCGCGGCGAAGCGCGGGTTGAGGTCCGGGCGCTCGATCCGGATGCGCAATTGCTTGCGCAGCGATTCGCCTTCGGCGCGCATGGCGAACGAGGGCAGGCGGAGTTTGCGCCCGGTCAGGGCGGCCACCTCGCGGGCGATCCCCAGCATGCTGGCGTTGCGCGCCATGTTGGGGTTGATCTTCACGTCGAAGATCACATCGCCCAGGTAATCCGCCAGCGGCGTTCCCACCGGCGCATCGTCGGGCAGGATCATCACCCCCTCATGCTCGTCGGAGATCCCCAATTCCTTCTCCGAGCAGATCATCGAATAGGATTCCACGCCGCGGATTTTCATCCGCTCCAGGGTGACCGGGACCCGGCCTTCCTGGTGGCCGTCGTACAGCACCGCGCCCTCGCGGGCATAAGCGACCTTCAACGGCCGGGCCAGCGGGCCATTGCCTTTGTGGGGAAAGAGATTGGGCGCCCCGGTCAGCACGGTGTGGATCGTCTGCCCGTCATCGAGCCGGCACAGCACCAGGCGGTCGGCGTTCGGGTGAGGCATTACCTCGAACACGCGGCCGACGACGATTTTGGAAGGAGCCCAGGCCAGCCCCTTGGCCTTGGGACCCCGGGCGTCGGTATGCGGCAACCCGTCGATGTGCCCGTCGGCCGGCGCCAGGCCGATGTACTCGATCCCTTCCACCTCCAGCCCGGCGAAGGTCAGCCGTTTGGCGAGTTCTTCGGGGGCGAGGTGGTAGTCGACGTATTCTTTTAACCAAGATAAGGGTACTTGCATGGTGTATCTCCCTTTGGCCATCTACTCGGTTCTCGTTGGCATCGGACGATCGACGATCGACCATGGCCAGTTCGCGGGAAGCCAGTGATCCGGCGATGGTCGATCGTCGATGGTCGCATATCGATTAGAACTGCTCCAGGAACCGCAGGTCGTTGGCCCAGAAGCATCGGATGTCCTCGATTCCGTGGCGCAGCATGGCGATCCGCTCCGGTCCCATGCCGAAGGCGAAGCCGGAGCATTTCTTCGGGTCGTACCCGCCGTTGCGCAGCACGGTGGGATGGACCATGCCCGCGCCGAGGATTTCCAGCCAGCCGCTGTACTTGCACACCGGGCAGCCCTTCCCGCCGCACACAAAGCATTCGATGTCCATCTCCAGGCTGGGTTCGGTGAAGGGGAAGTGGTCGGCGCGGAATTGGGTGCCCACCCCGTCGCCCCACATCCGGCGGGCGAAATCGGCCAGCGTTCCCTTGAGGTTGGCAAAGGTGATCCCCGGACCGACGGCAAGTCCCTCGACCTGATGGAACTGGATCTCCGAGCGGGCGGTGATCTGTTCGTAGCGGAAGCACATGCCGGGCAGGATCACCCGGATCGGGTCAGGCGCGGATTCGCGCATCGCATGAATCTGCCCCGGGCTGGTGTGGGTCCGCAGCAGGACTCCGGGGTCGGTGGTGTAGAAGGTGTCCCACATGTCGCGCGCCGGATGGTGTGGCGGAATGTTCAGGAGGGTGAAGTTGTAATCGTCCGATTCCACGTTCCGGCTGCGGTAGATTTGGAATCCCATATCGGCCCATACCGCGTAGATCCGGCGCAGCACCTGCGAGGAAGGATGCAGCCGCCCGCGCCGCACCTGCCGTCCGGGCAGGCTGACATCGAGGCGCTGGCTGCGCAACGCGCGGTCCAGTTCGGCGGACTTGAGCGAATCGGCGCGGGCAGCGAAGGCGGTTTCCAGGGAGCGTTTGATCTCGTTGCCGCGCTTGCCGGCCTGCGGCCGCTGCTCGGCGGGGAGTTTTCCCAGGTCGCCGAGGAAGGCCGCCAGGGGAGAACTGCGGCCGAGATGGGCCGTCTTCCAGGCGGCGAGCGCCGCCGAATCCTCGGCGTTCTCCAGGGCGGCGAGGGCTTCTTTTTCCAACCCGTCCAATTGCTCCAGCATGAATCCTCCTTAAAAGAAAAAACCGTCCGATTCAGGGACGGGATGGGCATCCCGCGGTACCACCCTGATTGCCCCGTAAACCGTAAGGGGCCTGCTCGCGCCGGCATCCCAAGTGCGGCGGGGGAGATCGGCGTCCCGGGTAACGGCGGGAACCCGCTTCCATCTACTGACTCCGCGCGAAGGGCGCGGGGCGTTCCATCGAAGGGCTCGGGAGGGAACTTGGGCGGCCTCTTTCCGGGGACGGATTCCAGTCCGTGTCCGTCCTTCCCTGTCGGCTCTCCGGCCGCTTACTTTCCTCCGTCGTCGCCTGTTGGACGGTGCGGGGGAATTATCCCCCAAGATGGCCTCTTGTCAAGTCAATAAGACCGAGGCGGTCGTAAAGACCGCCTCGGTCTGCTCCAGGCTCGACCTCGGTCCGCATCAAGACCGCCTTGGCCAGCTGTATTATTTTTTCTCCACCCGTTCGAACTGGCTGTTGTACAGTTCCGCGTAGAAACCGCCCTTGGCCAGCAGGTCCTCGTGTTTGCCCTGTTCGACGATGTCGCCCTCATTCATCACCAGGATCCAGTCCGCGTCGCGGATGGTCGAGAGCCGGTGGGCGATGATGAAGCTCGTCCGGCTCTTCATCAGCTCGTTCATTGCCTTCTGGATCAGCACCTCGGTGTGCGTGTCGACGGAACTCGTGGCCTCGTCGAGGATCAGGATCTGCGGGTCGGCCAGGATGGCGCGGGCGATGGTCATCAGCTGCATCTGGCCCTGGGAGATGTTGGTCGTCTCCTCGTTGACTACCATCTGATAGCCGGCCGGCTGGGTGCGGATGAAGTGGTCGGCGTGGGCGGCCCGCGCGGCGGCGATCACCTCGTCGTCGCTGGCGCCCATCCGCCCATAGCGGATATTTTCCATCAGCGTGCCGTTGTAGAGCCAGGTGTCCTGCAGGACCATCCCGAACAGGCAGCGCAGGTCGTCGCGTTTGAATTCGCGGATGTCATGGCCGTCGAGCAGGATCGCGCCGTCGAGCACGTCGTAGAAGCGCATCAGCAACTTGACCATGGTGGTCTTGCCGGCGCCGGTCGGGCCGACGATGGCGATCTTCTGGCCGGGTTCGACGTTCGCGGAGAAGTCGTTGATGATGATCTTTTCAGGCGCGTATCCGAAGTGGACGTTGCGGAATTCCACGCGCCCCGCCACCCGATCCGGCCGGTAGGCTGGATCGGGGTCGGGCGTCTCGTCCGGCTCGGCCAGGAACTGGAACACGCGCTCGGCCGAGGCGGCCGTCTGCTGGAACACGTTGGAGATGTTGGCGATCTGGGTGATCGGTTGGGTGAAGGAGCGCACGTATTGGATGAAGGCTTGGATGTCGCCGACGGTGATCGTGTTACGCACCGCCAGGTAGCCGCCCATGATGCAGATGCCCACGTACCCCAGGTTGCCGACGAAGTTCATGATCGGGAACATCATCCCGGTGAGGAACTGCGATTTCCAGGCCGAGTCGTAGAGCGTGTCGTTGAGTTCGTCGAACTGCTCGACGCTCTTTTGCTCGCCGTTGAAGGCCTTCATCACGATGTGCCCGCCGAACATCTCCTCGACGTGCCCGTTGACGTGGCCGAGGTAATCCTGCTGGCGCTTGAAGAACACCTGCGAGATGCTGACAATCAGCCCGATGATCACGAAGGAGACCGGCAGGATGGCCAGCGCCACCAGGGTCATCTGCCAGGAGATGGTGAACATCATCACCAGCACCCCCGAGACGGTGGCGACCGAGGTGAGGATCTGGCTCAGGCTCTGGCTGAGCGTCTGGCTGACGGTGTCGACGTCGTTGGTCACCCGGGAGAGGATCTCGCCGTGGTTGGTGCCGTCGAAGTAGCGCAGCGGCATGCGGTTGATCTTGGCGGCGATGTCGCGGCGGAAGCGGTAGGTGATGTCCATCGCGATGCCCGACATGATCCAGCCCTGGATGTACAGGAACAGGGAGGAGACCAGGTACAGCCCGAGGGTGAGCAGCAGGATGTTGCCGATGTAGTTGAAGTCGATCGACCCGGTGCCGGAGATCTGGGCCAGCACGCCCTCAAACAGCTTGGTGGTGGCCTTGCCGAGGATCTTGGGCCCGACGATCGAAAAGACGGTCGAGGCGACGGCGAACACCATCACCACCAGGATCGACGTCCGGTAATGGCCCAGGTAGCGGATGAGCTTGGCCATCGTTCCGCGGAAATCGCGCGGCTTCTCGCCGCGGCGCATCAGGGCCATCGGGCCGCCGTGCCCCATCGGGCCGCGTCCGCCGAAGGGTCCGCGGCGCGGGGGAGCGCTCTGCGAAGAAGGGGAAGGTGCTCCGCGGTTCATCATGACAGTTCCTCCTTGCTGAGCTGCGCCTCCGCGATGCCGCGGTAGACATCGCAGTCCTTCATCAACTCGGCGTGGGTTCCCTTGCCGGCGATCTGGCCTTCATCCAGCACGATGATCTGCTCCGACTTCATGATCGTGGAGATCCGCTGGGTGACGATGAACAGCGTGCTCCCGGCCACCCGCCGCTTCAGCTCCCGGCGCAGGGCGCTGTCGGTCTTGAAATCCAGCGACGAGAAGCTGTCGTCGAAGATGTTGATCGGCGCCCGTTTGACCAGCGCCCGGGCGATGGCCAGACGCTGTTTCTGTCCGCCCGAGACGTTCATCCCGCCCTGGGCGATTTCGGCCTGCATCCCTTCCGGCTTGGCGTCGATGAACTCCGCCGCCTGGGCGATTTCAACGGCCTCGCGGAGATCCGCCTTGCCGGCGTCGGGATCGGCGTAGAGCATGTTGGTTTCGATCGTTCCCGAGAACAGGCTGCTCTTCTGCGGCACGTAGCCGATTTTGGCGCGCAGGTCGTACTGGCGCACCGCGCGGATGTCGACCCCGTCGATCAGGATCGCTCCGCTGGTCGCCTCGTAGAAACGCGGGATCAGGCTGACGATGGTGGACTTGCCCGAACCGGTGGTGCCGATGAAGGCGGTCGTCTCGCCGGGCCGGGCGGTGAAGCTGATGTTGTGAAGCACGTCCTCCTCGGCGCCCGGGTAGCGGAAGCACACGTCGCGGAATTCGACCGTCCCCCGGAACGGTTCGGGGAAGGGTTTCGGATCCTCGGGATCGCGGATCGAGGGCTCGGTGTCGAGCACGTCGGCGATCCGGTCGGCCGAGACCGCGGCCCGCGGCAGGAGGATGAACATGATCGAGAGCATCAGGAAGGCGAAGACGATCTGCATCGCATACTGCATGAAGGCCAGCATGTCGCCCACCTGCATCTGGGCGTCGGCCACCTGATGCGCCCCGACCCAGATGATCAGCATCATCAGGCCGTTCATCACCGTCATCATCACCGGCATCATCACCACCATGATCCGGTTGATGAACAGCAGCGTGGCGGTGACGTCCCGGTTGGCCTTGTCGAAACGCTTTTCCTCGAAGGATTGCATCGTGAAGGCCCGGATTACCATCATCCCCGAAAGGTTCTCGCGGATCACCAGGTTCAGCCGGTCGATCAGCTTCTGGATGCTCTGGAACTTGGGCAGGGCGATCGAAAAGACGATCAGGATCAGGCCGAACAGCACGATCACCGCCAGGGCGATGATCCACCACATGTTGGCGCCTTTGCTCATCGCGCGGATCACCCCGCCGACGCCGATGATCGGGGCGTAGAAGACCATCCGCATCATCATGATCACTACCAGTTGGATCTGGGTGACGTCGTTGGTGGTGCGGGTGATGAGCGAAGCGGTGGAGAATTTGTTGAATTCCGTGCTGGAAAAACCCTCCACCTGCCGGAAGACGTTCCGCCGCACGTCGCGGGCAAACCCGGCCGCGGTGCGGGCCGAGAGGAACCCGACCGCAAGGATGCACGCCCCCGACAGGAGGGTCAGGAGCAGCATCGAGATGCCGGTGCGGATGATGTAGTCGGTCTGCAACGATTCGGTGTCCATCCCCAGGGCGTCGTATTCGGCTTTGACGGCGCCCACCGCCATCTGGTTGATCATGCTCTCGCCGAGGGACGCAAACTGCTCGCTGACGGCGTCGGCGATGGCCGACCGCTGGGCTGCGGGCAGCCGGGCGAGTATGGTAAACAGGTCCATTCCGGGCGGGATCTTCGACAGGTCGAAGCCGAGCGCCTGGGACATCGCGGCGGCCCGCTCCGGGTCGGAGAGCATCTGTTCGACCGCGGTCTTGGCCAGCAAACCCTTGCCCAGGATCGGGTTGAGTTCCTGGATTTGGGCCGCGTCGATGTCGTTCCGGACGTACACCGGTCCGTCCGCCAGGGCGGGGTACCGGGCGAGATATTCTTCGTAATCGGCGGAGGCGCCGTCGATCAGCGTGTACCGGCTTTTCACGAGTTCCTGCTCGTCGGAACCGAGGAAAAGCAGCAGCCGGTCCATCTCGCTCTGCCGGATCGCCAGGGGCACGGCATTCTCCACGCCGCCCTGCTGGATTCCGTTGTTGACGATCTTCGACATGTAATCCGGAAGCGCCAGGTCGGCGTTGGCCTGGACGAACAACAGGCCGATCGCGGTGAGGATCAGCAAGGCATACGGTTTGAGATACTTTAACAAACGGATCATGGACTTCTGACTCCTTTGCGCCGGCGGTACGGAGGGATGTACAAATCACCCGCCGGGTTGGTTCTGTTGTTCGATCGTACCGGACTTTTCGATCAGAATGCGCAGCGCCGCGGAGATCTGCGACCGTTCCCGCTCGGTCAGGCGGCCGTCCAATTGCGTCAGCCAGCCCTGACGCGCGCGGACGCTCTCCCGCAGGATCCGGAGTCCCTTGTCGGTGAGCACGATCCGCTTGGCACGCCTGTCGTTCGGGTCCTCCGAACGGCGGACCAGGTCCTCCTTCACCAAGCCCTCCAGCAGCTGGCTGGCGGCCGCCTTGGTGATTCCCAGCTCGCCGCCGATGTCGGACACGCTGCAAACCCCCATGCGGCGGATCTGGAACAGGGCGCCGATCTGCGGCATGGACAGCTTGCGGTCCTTGGCGAACAGCAGGAAATGCCGCATGGCGTTCCGCATGAACACGCCGATCCACTCGTGGAGGACGGATTGGAATTGATCCGAATCGGACATCGGTTAATCTCCCTGAACAGTTAAACGCGCTGAATAATAAAAAGCGCTTATGCATCTGTCAAGGGGATAATCGCTCGCAATTCGGGAAAAGGCCTTGATTCATTGTGGAGAAATTATGGATTCTTTACGCGGCGGATTTCATGGGAGAAAATCGGGCTTCTTTTCCCGGAACCTTCCTATCGACAGCCCGCGGAGAAGGAGAGAGGATCGCCGGGAGGATATCGGGGGGGGCGGTGTGGGATCAGGATTCGGGACGGAAATCCCGGATTGCATCGATCACTTGCTCCAATTCCGCGCGGCGCATTCCGGGAAAAAGGGGCAGGGTGAGGAGTTCCCGGGCGGCGGCTTCGGCGGCCGGCAGGGATCCGGAGGCAAGGCCCAGGTCCGCATAGGCCGGCTGCAGGTGAACGGGGACGGGATAGTGGATCGCGGTGGAGATGCCGTTGCGGGCCAGATGCTTTCGCAGCGCGTCGCGGTGCGAATGGCGGACGGCATAAGTGTAATAGACATGGGTCGTATCCGGCAGGGATACGGGCAGCCGCAGGCCGGAATCCCGCAAGCCGCGGTCGTACTCCTCCGCCAGGGCGCGGCGCTCGGCGTTCCATTTCTCCAAGCTGCCCAGCTTCACGCCGAGCACGGCGGCCTGCATTTCGTCGAGACGGCTGTTGAATCCCTTGCACCGGCTGATGCGGTCCGAATCCCAGCCGTACTGCCGGATGCGGCGCGCCCGTCCGGCGAGGTCCGGATCGTCGGTGACCACCGCCCCGCCGTCTCCGTGGGCGCCGAGGTTTTTGGTTGGGTAGAAGCTGAAGGCCGATATCGTCCCCCAGGATCCGGCCCGCTTGCCGCGGTATCGGGCGCCGTGGGCATGGGCGCAGTCCTCGATCACCGCCAACCCGTGCCCTCCCGCCAGGCGGAGGATCGGTTCCAGGTCGGCCGGAGAGCCGTGGAGATGGACCGGGAGGATCGCCCGTGTTCTTTTTGTCAACGCGGCCGGGATCGCGTCCGGATCCATCGTCAAGGTCTCCGGATGTACGTCGACCAACACGGGTTTGGCGCCGGTCCGTTCGACGGCGCAGACCGTGGCCACCGAGGTGAGCGACACCGTGATGACCTC
>JBJYXS010000250.1:0-2393 GCA_046260075.1 Anaerolineales bacterium
ATCGTGGCGCGGTTCAGATGGGGGGATTTCCTGCACACGCTGCGGATGATTTCCTCGATGGTCACCCGGCGGCCCGCCGCGCAGATCGCATCGAGGATGGCCTTTCGCTGCGGCGTCACCCGATAGCCGCGGCTGCGCATTTTTTCCGGGTAGTTCAACAAATGATGGGTCATCTCCGCTCCGGAAATCTTATTGCAAATAATCGCAATAAAAAGTATATCAGATTCCCCGGAACGAAGAAAGGGAGTAATAGTTACTGATGTTCAGTTTCCGATGAAGAGCACGGGGGAGGTCTGCCGCAGCAGGGGGTAACTCATCTTGACAAAGCTTGGAAAAAAGACCGCCGGGGGTGCTTATTCGATCTTCGTACCGCATTTCGGGCAATAACTCGCTCCCGCTGCGGGCACGAAGCCGCATTTCGGGCACGATTTGGGTTGGACTGTGCCCAGCGGCCCGCCGCAGGCCGGGCAGGTCGCTTCTCCGACGGGCACAGCGGCGCCGCAATACAGACATTCCGTCCGTCGCAGCCGTTCGGAGATCTGATGGCTTGCGCCGGCGGCTTCTACCGTGCGCTGGACCGTCTTCCAGACTGTCTCGGCCAGCTGGAGTGACGAAATATCCTGGGCCAGATCATCAAGGCGCCCCACCAGGGCCAGAGGATGACGCAATGCGGAAAGCGCCGAGAGCGCCGTTTGCCCCATACTGGCGGCCACACCCAACATCTGCTGATCGCCCAACTGGACCATGACACCGTCCTCGATCTTTTCCAGCACAACCGCAATTGCGGTTTGTCCGCCCGAATTCCGAATCCTGCGGCTGGCGATCTGCACGACAGCCCGTGTGTCGTTCCCGATCATCTGGGCTTGCAGGTTCCCATGATCGAACTCGGCCACCAACGCCCGGCCGACATCCGTGGGGGATATATTGCCGTGAAAAGTCCGTTTTTCCATGGCGTCGCGTCCTTTCGTCAATCCGCAATGTGTCCGCTGAATTCCTTCGCCCCGCGCAGGAAATCATCACCTCCCATGATCCGTTTCCCCGCCGGTTGCACTTTACGCAGCACCAGCAATCCATCGGCGGCCCGAATCGCCGGGAATTTCAACCGGACGATGATCGATCCCGGCGGCAACTCCCCTTGGTAGGGTTCCGGACTGGCGGCCAGGATTTTCAACGGTTTGTCTTTCCATACGATATACGCACCGGGCCAGGGGTAATACGCGCGGACCTTCCGGTCCAGGATTTCCGCCGTCTCCCGGAAGGAAAGTTTCCCATTTAATTTCGTCAGCTGCGGCGCATACGTCGCCAAGGCATCATCCTGCGGTCGGGCGATCAGCGATTCATCCATATATACGGGTAAATATTCAGTGAGGGTTTCAGCGGCCAGAAGCGACAGGGAGCGGGTAAGACTTTCGGTGGTATCCTCCGGGCGGATAGGAATTTCCTTTTGAGCCAGGATCGGCCCCGTATCTACTCCGGGATCCATCTGCATGAGGGTGACACCTGTTTCCGAATCGCCCGCCAGGATAGCCGCCGGGATGGGCGCCGCCCCGCGATGACGCGGCAACAGGGAGGCGTGCAGACCCAGACAACCGCGTTCCGGAAGTGCCAGAAGGTCACGGCTGAGAATCCGGCCGAACGCTGCGACGATAATGACTTCCGGCGCCCAGACGCGCAATTGGTCCATTGTCTCAGCGGACCGCATGGATTTCGGCTGGAGGACCGGCAACCCAAGTTTCTCGGCCGCAAGTTTCACCGGAGGGGGTACCAAGGTCCGCCCCCGTCCCGCCGGCCGATCGGGCTGGGTGATTACTCCCGATACCCGGGTCAGGCGGGTCAGCATTTCCAAGACAGGCAGGGCATATTCGGGCGAACCCATGAACACGGAACGCATGGGCATCATTTTATCATCGCGCGGAGACAACGGCCCATTCTCCGTATTGCATCAAATGCGATATACCTTTATAATCGTCACATCCGAAGCGGATCGAACACCGACCACACTTGAGAAATCCACAAAAGGAGGAACTCATGGCTGGACAGGCAGCACCGGAAGCTACAAGCGACGATAAACTTTGGTGTCTCCTTACCTACATTTTCACCCCTCTCGTGCCAATCATTATCCTGTTGCTGGAAGATAAAAAGAACCGCCCGTTCATCAAGGCGCACAATGCGCAAGCCCTTCTTTGGGGCATCTTCAACATTGTCGGCGGGACCATCCTCAGCACGGTGCTCTTCTTCTGCCTGGGCCTTCCGTCGATCCTTATTTGGTGCATTGGTGTGTATTGGGGATTCCAGGCCTACGGCGGCAAGCTTGTGGAGATTCCCGTCATCACCAAACTCTGCAAAGGCCAGGGCTGGGCGTAAGCCCGTCCCTATTCTCTGCACGAAGGTAA
>JBJYXS010000251.1:0-3058 GCA_046260075.1 Anaerolineales bacterium
AGAGGGGAAAATTCGTCAATCTCATTGTCATCCCTCCTGGAATCCGGAGCGATCCTCCGGTTCCTCCATCTTCTGGAAATACCAAATGGTTATGCCGAAGTAGAATGTGGCCTCCTTCCTGCGCCCGAAGAAAGGCCGCACGTCCTCCGCCAACCGCCGCTCGATATCGGCGGCGTTCCTTCCGCCTTCTTCGACCGCGTCGGCGATGTTGCTGATGGTCATCAGATATTCGACGAGTCGTTGTGAAGAAAAAACCATCCAATCCGGGTATTGCCGCCCGCGCTTCCTGGAATTATACTTTCACGGATTATGCGGATATTTCCATCGCCGGATAATCCGGCGCATCCGTCGCCGCCGGCGAACCGTGCATTTCCAATACGAATGTGAGGAGGCCGCATTACCCATGTCTTCCCGACGCGATCCCCGGTTCCCGTATTGTCCCTTCGGCCGCATCTCGCGGCGCAAGTTCCTGAAGCTGGCCGGCGCCGCGGCCGGCGGCACGGCATTGGCCGGCTGCCGCACCGCCGCGCCCGAGCCCGCCGCCCCGTCCGCCACGCCCGGGTCCGATGCGCGCGCCAAGGTGGCCGTCGCCCGGGCGGCGGATTACGATCCCGCCGAGGTGCGCAAACAGGTTGAGGCCGTGTTCGACGGCCTGGGCGGCATCGCCGACGTCGTGCAACCGGGCGATACGGTCGCGGTGAAGGTCAACCTCACCGGCGGGATCCAGGGCGGTCCGCCGGATGTCATCCGCACCGCGCCCGAATCCTATGTCACCCACCCGGCCGTGGCGCGCGCGGTCTGCGAACTGCTGCGCGACGCCGGAGCCGCGCAGATCTACATCGTCGAGGCCGTCTGGCAATGGGCGTCGTTCGTCGAGTGGGGGTACACGTCGATGGCCGAGGAGGTCGGGGCGACGCTCATCGATCTGAACCAAACAACCCCCTACGACGATTACGCGACCGTTCCCGTCGGCCCGGACGCGTTCATTTACGAGAGTTTCCATTTCAACCGACTGCTCGAAGAGGCGGACGCGCTGGTCTCCGTGCCCAAGATGAAGTGCCACTACCTGCTCGGGATCACCCAGTCGATGAAAAACCTGGTCGGCCTGGCGCCCTACAAGTTCTACGAACTGGAAAAAGGCGACGGATACCGCACCGGGTTCCACGGCCGGGAACACGAAACCGGGACCCGTCTGCCGCGGGTGGTCATGGACCTCAACCGCGCCCGTCCGGTGAACCTCGCGCTGATCGACGGGATCAAAACCGTCGACGGCAGCGAAGGCCCCTGGAACATGGACCTGGGCGCAAAGAGCCCGGGATTGCTGATCGGGGGAAAGAACCCGGTGGCCACCGACGCGGCGGCCGTGGCGGCGATGGGATTCGACCCGGAGGCCGAATACCCCGCGGCCCCCTTCCTGCGGGCCGAAAACCACCTCAACATCGCCCGGTCGCTGGGGCTGGGTTCGAACCGGTTGGAGGATGTGGAAATTGTGGGCGCCGACCTGGACGAGGTGAAGATGAAGTTCCGCCCGGCGTGGTAATACGGGCTCGAAAAGAGCCTATCCTTTTGCTTCCCTCACCAACATCACGAACTTCCGCCCGTCGCTGCGGCGTTTGAACTGCGCCGTTTCGGCGAATCCCGCCTTGGCCCACGCCTTCCGCGCCCGCGCGTTGAAGGCGGCGATCGTGACCCGGAAGCGCGGAGGGCCGAACCGCTGGGCCGCAAAGGCCAGCACTTCGCCGATGATCCGCGGTCCCCGGCCTTGGCCGGTCAGATCCGGCCGGATCCCCAGGCCGATATCGAGCGCCGCTTCGGCGTAATCGCCGCCGGGCACCCGCGCATCGGGCCCGAAACTGCAGAAGGCGATCCATTCCCCTTCGGCCGCATGGATGGAGAAGAACCCGTTGGCGGGATCCAGCAGGTAGCGGAGCGTCGCCGGCGCGTCCTCCGTCCGGTGGTTATAGATGTCGTACGGCGGCTCGTAGCGCCAGAGCAGGATCTCCGCCGCCTCTTCCCGGTTCAGCGGCGTGAAGATCAGGCTTTGCCCCCGTCCGCTCAACGTCATTCCGCCCCGTGATCCCCGGAAATATCCGCCGGCAGATGGATCGCCACCCGGCACGCCGCTCCGCCGCCCAACACGCTTTCCAAGAGTTCCACGCGCACCGGCCGCCGGAGGATCGTCTCCCAGATCCCCCGGTAATACCCCGCGCCGCATGCGCAATACGCGGCGGGGAACTCCTCCCCGCCATCCACCGCCGCCCGCACCCGCGGGCAGTGGCAATACATTTTCCGCCGTTTGGCCGCGTCGCCTTCTTCCAAATAAGCCGCCAGGCTTCCGCTCTTGGGGATCTTGGTCGCAATGATCCGGCCGCCTTCCCGCACGCCGGCCGGACCCCATCCCCGCCGGACGATTTCTTGGATTTTTCCCTCATCCAACTTCAGGCCGTCGCGCAGAAAGGTTTCGAAGCGTTCCTGCAGAATCCGTTGGGCATCGCCGACCTCACCCGTCCGCTCGTACGTGCGGCGGACATCCTCCAGGGCGGCCTCCGGATAGCGGCAGGCGCAGCAACTCAGGACATCGGCCGTTCGCTCCGGGCCGATCCGGGCGGTCAACCGTTCCACCGCCCCGCGCGACCAGCGGATCACCTCCGCCGCGGGGGAGTTCGACGAGAGCCTCTCGCTCCCCGCCATCACCTCCGCGCGCGCCGGCCCGCCCGCCTCCGCCTCCACCGCGCGGGCGAGTTTGGCCTGCCATGCCCGTTCGAAATCCCGTTCCGCATCCGTCATCGGTTCACCGTTTTCTTTCCCGCTCGCTGCCGTTGCGTACACTTCGGGAGCATCATCCGGGGAGAGCAGCGGGGCTTGCAACGGGCGGCTATTTCCTCCCGTCGAGAAACGCCTCCCGGTCTTCCAGGCACCCCACCCCGATCCAGCGGCCGTCGATATCCTCGAACACCATCTCGCGCGAGCCGTAGGCGGTCCGCTCCGGCGGCTGGACGATCTTCACGCCCCTCCCGGAGATCTCCGCGCAAAAGGCGTCCACCCCGGCGGGATCGGC
>JBJYXS010000252.1:0-1955 GCA_046260075.1 Anaerolineales bacterium
TATACGAAATAATACGGAAACGGCGGATTTTTCAATAATTTTAGGATTCTTCCCGCCATAAACTTCCGGCCCGCTGGAGATCGTTGCTCGGGTCGGCTGCGAACCTTCTTCGGTTATGGAAAGCGAGATATTGAGGCGGATATGCTGGAACCGAATCTCAATTCCATGCTCGACAAGACAACGGATGTCCTGCATAAGGAGTATGACCGCCAGCGGAAATTGTTCGACGCCCAGCCGGTGATGCTGCAACGGTATTTTGACGCTCAGGCGCGTTATCTGGCCGAATCGCTTCTGCAGAAATCCTCTCAGATGCGGTTCACTCTCCCTGACCGGGTGGTGGTGGATGCTCAATTCGGCCAGACGGACACCATCCCATCGGAAGAGCGGGAACAATTGGCCGGCGGGTTGGTGGATCGGCTGACCCGGACGGACATGACGGTGGTGCTGCGCGCACGATTCCAGGAATTGGAGCAACTTCCCCAACGCGGCATCGCCGTGGCGGCCGGTGTGATGCGGTTCAGCGTCTGCCGGCAAATGATTGGCGCCATGTTGCCCGGTGGGCAGTCGGTCAGTTATGTAGACCGCGGGGAGGAAGCAACTCCTTCCGAAACGGATCTTTCCGAACCCGGCGTGGATTCCGACGCCGCCGGATTAACCGATGGGGCGGATGATCCTGCCCGCGGCGGGCACGGAGAATTTCCGGCGTCCTCCGTCCAATATGCCCGGCGGTTCTTCATGCCGCAATGGATTGCCTTCGATCAGGATCAGAAGCTGCTGGCGGGGAGTATGGCGGAAGCCGAAGCCGCGGTTGACTCGATGCAGAATTTCCTGCAGGTCCTGCATACGGCGGTGGGGCTGGCATCGTATTTTGTCGCCGATCAGGAATACCAGCGAAAGCGTCAGGGAATGCTCGGCCAGCTCATCAACCAGGGGCGCGCGATGGGAATCCATAAAACCCGGGAGATCATCCAATCGATCAAACAACGGGCAGACGCCAAGGAGTTGAACCGCAGCTTGACCATCACCCTGCCCTATTTCGACGACCAGAGCCTGAGGATGAAGGAATATCCCTTTGAAGTAATTCCGGCCGGAAGGATAAAGTTCCATACGGCATTGGTCGTCCGGGCGGCGCAGGACGAATCCGTAAAAATCGCCCAGGACACCCGTCTGAGCACCTCAACCCGCAGCCATATCCTGGCCGAAATGGCCATGTTGGAAGAGGCATTTCAATCCCGAGACCGGTAGTCAGCCGCCAAGGCCTTATGGACGGCGGACGGAAGAACCCCCGATCCCGTTCGATCCATCCGGTTCACTTTACAATACGCTCCGGAACCGCCGGCGGATACTGCTGCAAGGTGGGCGAGATCCATTGCTGCGCCGCCGCGGCTCCGTCCGTGGCCGTGCAGGCCGTTACGTTCCGGGTTCGTGGAGAATTTGCAGGAAGGAGCTGACAGCCGCCGGATCGAACTGCCGACCGGATTCCTGATGAAGGTAATGGATCGATTCGGATTCGCTGAATGGATGATCCCGGAATGGCCGCGGCGCCTGCATCGAATCCCAAACGTCGATCACCGAAAATACCCTCGCCGCAAGCGGGATATCGCTTCCCGATAGACCGTTGGGATATCCCTTCCCGTCCCATCGTTCGTGATGAAACTTGGGGATATCCAGCGCCGACCGGAGAAATTCGATCGGGGAGAGGATCTGCTCGGCCATCTTCGGGTGCTGGCGCATGAGCTGCCATTCCTCCTCGGTGAGCGCGTCGGGTTTCCATAGGATTCGGTCGGGGATGCCGATCTTGCCGATATCGTGCAACAGTGCGCCCCGCCGAAGGGAAGGCAGATCGTTCGGCGGAAAACCCATTCGTTCCGCCAGGCGGATGGTAAGCTCCGCAACACGTTGGCTGTGCCCCTCAGCGTCGCGCGCCCGGAGTTCCACCGCACGGGACCATCCTT
>JBJYXS010000253.1:0-4463 GCA_046260075.1 Anaerolineales bacterium
ATCCGCAAGCTGGGGCTGGACACGGAAACCACCAACGTGAACGGCGGAGCCGTCTCCATCGGCGTGTCGATCGTTTCCGGCGCGGCGGCTTCCCCGCAACCGGCGAGCGGGAAGATCAATACCGCAATCAAAACGGCTAATGCCGCAGATCGATGGTTCTTCATTCCTGCCTCCCGATGGATTGTTACACCAAGGTGCATGTGAGTATATCCCCTTCTGTCTTTTTCCGTACCCGCTTCCTGCCCGACGCGAAAGGTGGTTGCTGGTTTCTTCGAATTGCCGTTTGTCTTCCCCGGCGCCGCTGCCGGCCGTTTCGTATAATGGGTTCCTGCACAAATTGCCGATGACCTCATGCGATCTGGAATTCTTGACGGCTCTCAGAAAAGGCCGGCGCTCCGGCCCGCTGGATCGGCGCGGATTCCGCGAATCATCCCCCTGGCACGCTCTTTGCACCTTCCCGTTGGGAGGGATCGGCCGCAAAGGGGCCTCCTTCCGTTTGCCATGAAAAAACGACGCCTGCTTTCCTTGCTGTTTTTCTGCCTGGCCGCGCTGTTCCTCACCGCCGCCGCCGATCCGTCCGCCGCGCCATCTCCCATGCCCGATCCCGAACCGCCCACCCCCGCGGACCGCGCCCGGATCGAGGAACTCGTCGCCGAAAAGGTCGCCGCCCATCCCGAGGTGATGGCCTTTCATATATATGATGTCTTCGTGGAGGAAATTCTCTATTCGGCGGACGGAAATTGGGCCTGGGCCTCGCTGGGATACCGCGACCCCGAAACCGCCGAGGCGATCCCCACCGAACCGGGGATCGCGCTGGGGCGACGCCTTCCCGCGGATTGGTCGGTGACCGTCCAAGCCGACGCGGATTGGGACAAGGTCCTTATCCAAGTGCCGGAGGACCTCATCCCAACCGAAACCAAGAAGCTGTTCGCCACGCCCAGCGAAGCGGACGCCAAGGCGATGGCCAAGGCGATCGGCGGCTATAAACTGCCCTGGCCCGCCGGGCAGACCCACCTCCTGACCCAGTCCGTGGGCCACTCCGCCTCCATGGCCTACGCCTACGATTTCGCATATTCCGAGGAACCGATGTGGCCGATCGTGGCCGCGCGCACCGGCAGGGTGAAATACGCCGTCTGGACGTACCCCAACGGTTATTACGACGGCAACGCCAACCATGCCAACTACCTCGTGTTGGAGGACACTTCGACCCTCCCGACCACCTACCAAGTCTACCTTCACCTGGCACAGGACAGCATTCCCGTCGCCCTGCGAACGCCCGGGGCGATGGTCTACCGCGGCCAGTTCCTCGGCATCGCCGACGACACCGGCTATTCCACCGGCCACCACCTCCACTTCCAGGTCCACACCAACTCCGCATCCTGGTGGGGGAATTCGATCGACATCACCTTCGACGACGTGAGCATCAATGGCGGACGGCCGCGGAGGGTCGACGAAGCCGCCTGGTACGGCGGCCAGGGCGCCGATTATTACGTCTCGGGCAACCAATCCGGCAACGATTTCGATCCGCCCACCGCCGGCATCACCGCCCCCGCCGACCGGACGACGGTAGACGTCTCGACGGTTCACCTGGCGGGCTACGCCGCCGATTCCGGCAGCGGATTCAGCCACGCCTATTTCATCGCCAACACCGGCGACGGCTGGGAGCCAATCAGCCCGATCTTCACCTCCTCGCCGTTCTCCTACGACTGGAATTTGTGCGCCGCCGGCATTAATGCCGGCGCGGTCAGTGTCTCCCTCCGTGCCTGGGACCGCGACGGGAACCAGGCTGATGAATTGGCCAGCCTGCGCTCGATCGTCCACACCGCCTCCTGCCCGCCGCCACCGCCCGCCTGCAACCCGGGCGCCGACCAGGTGGCGATCTTCTCCGAGATCAACTTCGGAGGTTCGTGCGCCGTCCTGGAAGACGGCGATTACGCCAGCGGCTCGCTGCTGGCGCCGGTCGGCACCGACCGGGCCGCATCGATCCGGGTCGGGTCGAACATGATCGCCACCCTTTACAGCGAGAACAATTTCTACGGTCGAACGGAATCCTTCGATGCCGACGACCGCAACCTGGCCGACAACCCCATCGGCACCGGGACCGTTTCTTCGGTATGGGTCCGGTCCGACACCACCACGCCCGGCCTGTCGACGGTCCTCTGGCCGCCGGGCGGGGCGCACTTCGAACGCGGCGACGCGCTGGTCTTCTTCTGGAGGCCCGGCATGTCGGCCCTGACCACCGATTTCGAAACCGAACCCGGCGGACCGCTCGACGAGGAACGCCTGCCCTACAAAGTGCTGGACGGCGACCTCACCGACGGACTCGGTTTGTATAAATGGTTCATCATCGGCCGTTCCTGCGAGGGCTGCTGGGGCGGATGGCGCGATTCGACCTTCACGGTCGATGCCGCCGCACCCTGGCCGACGGCCGTCACCGCCCCCTACAGCGACGGCGTGGAAGGCGATCTCTCCAACTGGTCGGCGAACGGATTCTGGCGCGTTACCGACGAACCGGTCGCCTCCGGGAATCACGCATGGGTGTACAACCAGGCGTCGGACGGCACCTACTACGGCGATGGAACCGCCAATTACGGGTTTCTCACCGCGCCGCCGGTCTACATCCCCGCCGCTGGCTACGCGCTGGGATTCTCCTACTGGTTCGACGGCGAGACGGCAAACCCGCACTGGGATCAGCGCCGGATCCAGATCGCCGTCGACAGCGGACCGTACATCAATGCGTACCAGTTGAGCGACGACCACGAGCGGGTGTGGACGGCCGGGCCGAAGCTCGACCTCTCGGCCTACGCGGGGCACACGATCCGCATCCGGTTCGCCTTCTATTCGGGCGACGACATTTACAACAGCAATGCCGGCTGGGCGATCGACGATTTTTCGATCACCGCACAGACTCCCGCCGGTTGCAGCGACGAAGGAGAGCCGAACGACACCCCCGCAACGGCTTCCGCACTCGATGCCTCCCCGCGCAGCGGTCAGATCTGCCCGGCCGGCGAGTTCGATTATTTCCAATTCACCGCCGCCGCCGGCAGCCGGGCGGTCGCGCGGCTGGAAGGGTACACCGCCCTGAAACCTCATATGGAACTGCTCGACTCCGACGGCGCGAGCGTCCTGGCCGCCTCCGACAGCGGCTCGGTCGGGTATCAAATCCCCGTCACCGGCACGTATTACATCAAAATCCGGTCGCAAAACCATCCCGCGGAGGGCGGAGTCGACCACTCCTACACCATCCGCCTGACCACGGATTCCGATATCCCGACCGTCTCCTGGATCACCCCGTCCGAATCCGGCCAGTTCCTCTCCGCCCTTCCGGAGAACCTCGTGGTTTCGGCAGACGACGCCGGTGGAATTCAGAAGGTCGAAATCTCCAGCCACGATTCGGATTGGGCCGGGTCGAACTGGACTCCGGTCTGCACCGACACCAACCCGCTCGACGGCTGGTCCTGCACGCTCGATCCCGCCGCCTTGCCGGAAGGGACTTCGCTGGCCTTCCAGGCGCTGGTCACGGATTGGGCCGGCAACCAGGCGGTGGCCGTCGTCTGGGATATTTCCAACGATCACACCGCCCCGACGCTGGACGTTACGCCGCTGCCCCCGATACAGGATTCCACCGTCGTCAACCTTACCTGGACGGCATCCGATTCGTTTTCCGGATTGGATTCCTTCGATGTGAAGGTGCGGATCGACGGAGGATCCTGGGCCGAATGGCAAACCGGATTGGCGCCGGACGTCCGCTCCACCGTGTTCGCCGCCCAGCCCGGTCATGCCTACGGCTTCCGGGTGGTGGCGTACGATCGCGCCGGCAACTTCGCGCAATCCGACGTCTCCACTTCGATTAAGGCCTGCACGCCGGATTTGTTCGAATCGGACGATACCCCGCTCCTGGCGCACGAGATCACCTTCGGGGCTCCGCAGCGCCACAATACCTGCCCCTCCGGCGACGAGGATTGGGTATTCTTCCAGGCGACGGCCGGCACATCCTACGTCATCCAGGCGCTCGCCCAGGGCCCGACGTCGTGGATGGTCCTCGAACTCATCGATTCCGACGGATCGACGGTGTTACTGCGCGCGCTGCCGCCCGCCACCAGCATGATCGGGCAGGGAGCCGCATTGTGCTGGACCGCTCCGCGCGACGGCGTGTTCTTCGTGCGCGTCACCCACCTGGATGCGATGGCCGCCGGCGATGAGACGGCATACGATTTGATCGTCTCGCAGGGATATTGCGGTTTCCTGCCGGGCATTCTCCGCTAAAGCGGATGTGGTGTATCATCGAAAGACCCCTCCCTAAAAATCCAAGCAAAAGGGAAAGGGAGGATTACTTTCGGCGCATTTTCCGGATTGGGAATCCGAAAAAAAGGGAAGAGCCGGCCGCATCCGACCATGAAACTCGTCATCCAAATCCCCGCCTATAACGAAGAAAAAAACCTGCCGGCCGCCCTGCGCGCGCT
>JBJYXS010000254.1:0-6492 GCA_046260075.1 Anaerolineales bacterium
CTATCGCCGCCGGGTGTCTGTTGGTCATTTTCGGCGTCCTGTTCGCCACCAACCAACTTTCGATTCTCTCGCGTTGGCTGCCCGGCTGGGAAATCGGAATCTAGAGACGGGACCGTCATGCGGCATGTGAAACGGATGGGATGGTTGCTTGCGGGGATCGCGGCCGGTGCGGCGGCCGGGGTGTTGTTGTGGTTCTCTCCGGATTCGGCGGCGCCGCCTTCCCGTCCGCCTTCTAGCGGCACAACGCCGATCACGCCCGCTCCCGCTCCGGTGGTTGATTCGCTCTCGCCCGACTTCACACTGGCCGGCCTGGACGGCGATGAGACTTCCCTTTCCGATCTGCGCGGAAAAGCCGTGATCATAAATTTCTGGGCGACGTGGTGCACCCCCTGCCACGCGGAACTTCCCTTGTTGGACCGCATCGCCCGCGAGAACCCCGAAGCCGTTGTTGTTCTGGCCGTTGCTTCGGAAGAAGGGGAAGCTGAGATCCGCCGGTTTACGGACGGGTTGAACCTGACGACCATCCGCCTGCTTGCCGACCCGGCCGGCAGAACCCGGAACGATTATCTGGTGCGCGGATTGCCGACAAGCTTCTTCCTGGATTCTACGGGTGTGATCCGGCACATCAAGGTCGGAACGATGGAATTCGCCGAGATCGAAAACATTCTGCGGCAAATAGGAGCTTTACCGTGACCCTCCATGTCATCCTATACACACGGAACGACCACCCCGAGTCCGCAGACGCCCGGTCCTGGTCCGATTCCCTCCAGGAGCGGTATCCGCATACGCTCGAGATCCGTGATGTCGATTCCCGGCCGGAGTGGAAAAAGAAATTCGGTGCAATGCTCCCGGCGGCGGAAGTGAACGGGCGCCAGCTGGCCGCCCCATTGACACAAAGCGGACTGCAAAGTGCATTGGCGCTGGGCGAGGCGATCGGCCAATATCATCGGGAGACCGGTGTGCCCCAGCCCGTCCAGACCCTGGCCGTCAACGCCGATCGGGCGGCGGGCTGGTTCTCCCGTCATTGGCTGGCGGTGTTCAACGGGTTCCTCGCCGTCTACCTCGGCTTGGCCGTTTTTGCCCCGGTACTGATGCAAGTCGGTGCAAGCGCCCCCGCTGCGTGGATCTACAAGGCATACAGCTTCACCTGCCACCAGTTGGGATTCCGGTCGTTCTTCCTCTTCGGAAAAGATCTCGCCTATCCGCGGAATGTCTTCCTGGCCGAAACGGGGATCGATCCGAACGACCTTTGGGCAGCTCGCGCCTTCCTCGGCAATCCGGTGCTGGGCTACAAAATCGCGCTGTGCCAGCGCGACGTGGCTATCTATAGCTTTCTCCTGCTGGGAGGGATCGCCTTTCACTTCCTCCGTCACAAAGTGAAACCGTTGCATTGGTCCTTATGGATCCTGCTCGGGCTTTTCCCGATCGGGCTTGACGGCGGCAGTCAGCTCCTGAGCTATCTGCCGCTCTTGCACTTTCCACCCCGGGAAAGCACCCCGCTGCTGCGGGTGCTGACCGGTGCGCTGTTCGGGATCGCCAGCGCCTGGTTTGCCTACCCATACGTGCAGGAAAGCATGGACGAGGACATGGCCCCCACGCCGCCCGCGCGCACATGACCTTTCACGAACAGGGCGGGCTGCGGTATTTCACATTTCCCGAATTGGAGCAAGCCGGATTGCGCCATGCCGTATTGACCCGCCATGGCGGATCCAGCCGCCCTCCGTACGCCTCGCTCAATCTCGGCGCTTCAGTGGGGGATGATCCCGATACGGTCACCGAAAACCGTCTCCGTGTATTTGCACATTTCGGCCGCGATCCGCAATCGGTTTCGGAACTCCATCAAGTCCATTCGAACCGGATTCTTCTGGCCGCCCGTCGCGATTCGGGAGAAGGGCTGCCGCAGGCGGACGGCGTGGTCACCGACTCGCCGGAATATACGCTGTTTATGCGGTTCGCCGACTGCGTTCCGATCCTGCTCTTCGATCCGGTCCGCCGCGCGGCAGGCATGGCGCATGCCGGATGGAAGGGCACCCTGTCAAAAATCGCCTCCTGCGCCGTGGACGCCCTGCACCGGAACTTCGGATCCCGCCCCGAGGACATCCTGGCGGGGATTGGCCCCTCGATCGGCCCGGACCATTACCCAGTCGGCGGCGAAATCATCGATGCGCTGCGGTCCAGTTTCGGCCCATCCGCCGACGAGTGGCTGGTCCGCCGCGGCCGCTCCGTTCATCTGGATCTGTGGGCGGCAAACGTGTACACGCTGCGTCAATCGGGCGTGCGGAACATCTCGCTGTCCGGGATCTGCACCGCTTGCCGCACCACGGATTGGTTTTCCCACCGAGCCGAGCGCGGCCGGACAGGCCGCTTCGGCGTACTGGCGTGGCTGTCCGGCTGACGCTCGGATCATCCGGCAAGATCCTCCTTCAGGACATCGGTTTCCGTATACCCGAAACGCAGCCATTAGCGGAGGGTCATTTCCGCCGACCGTAAATGATATAATCCCCGCCAAGAGCGATTCGGAGTGCAGAATGGTCGGTTTCATGGTTAATTTCATCAACATGTTGGCCCTGCTGATCACCATCCTGGTGTTCATCTACATCCTCTCGACCTGGGTCTTTCCGCCGTATCATACGTTGCGAAGGACTCTCTCCTCCATTGTCGAACCGATGCTTGCGCCCATCCGCCGCCTTGTCCCTCCCGTGGGGATGATCGACTTCAGCGCCTTTATTTTTCTCATCCTGGTCCAGGTTCTGGCCACGTTCCTGACGGAACTGATCGGTTAGGAGGAAAGCATGCGTCGGTACCGCTTTCATGACGGACGAATCGGGTCGGCGATGGCTGTGCACGTTACGCCCCGATCCCGCAAGAACGAGTTGACCGCGATTTCCCCAGACGGCACATTGCGGGTCCGCTTGACGGCGCCCCCGGTGGAAGGAGCGGCCAACAAGGCGCTGCTGGATCTTCTGGCGGACATACTCGGCGTACGGTCCAATACACTAGAGATCATTGCCGGAGAGAAGGGCAAAGATAAAATAATTTCCGTGGTGGATCTCGATGCCCATACCGTTGAAGAACGCGTGAAGAAATACCTCAAAAAGCACAATAAAAAGAAATCCGAAGGAAAATAACCTCTGCCGAATGCCGGTATTACCGATGTTTTCCCCAGGTTAAACCCCGGAAACGGAAAACTTCGCCTAGCAGAAGAACAATCCTGCCCCTTTTCCGCGCCTCCTCCGACCGCCGCGTGGCGAACAATGCCGGAATCCGGATATCGCGGGAAAATGACGGAAAAAAGGTGGAAAATCCACCCCGCCGGAGGGGAAAATTGACAACCCCCATGGAGGCCGGTATAATGCCACCGGCTTTCCGGATGAATTCCCCAACGGGAGTGAATAACCCGGTCGGTTCCGGAAGCCCATACGCAGGGTGCTGTCTGAGCAGGCTGCAGGATTTCGGGACTGCTTGCGGAGGAGATTCTTCAACGCCGAACCTCTCTTTCCGGGCTTCCTCTGAGAATCCGAAACTCGGCGATGCGTTCACGTCGAGTTTTTTCTCTCTGCCGGCAGAGGACGCCCTGGCGCGGAAAGGAGGTGAACGACGTGGCAACAGTTGTACTCCGTCCAAACGAAAGTCAGGATAGCTTGCTCAAACGGTTCCGCAAGAAGGTGACCCGTTCGGGCATTCTCAGCACGGTGCGCAGGAAGCGCTGGTTTGTGTCGAAGAGCGAACTGCGCAGGATTCAAAAGAAAAAATCCATACGCAGGCTGAAACGCCGTGAACGAAAGGCGCATGGCGGGGATTAGCACCCGTTTTCCAGCATGCGGCGCGGTCGTCGGGTGCAGTCGGGAGAAGGATATGGCAAAGCAGGAAGAAAAGATCGAAATGGAAGGTGAAGTCGTGGAAGCGCTGCCCGGCACGATGTTCCGGGTCTCGCTTTCCAGCGGCCATACGATCCTTGCCTACCTCTCCGGGAAAATGCGGAAGAACTACATCCGTATTCTGCTGGGCGACCGCGTGAAGGTAGAGCTTTCGCCGTATGATCTGGACCGCGGCAGGATCATCTACCGGTATAAAAAGACCAGTCCGAGTTTTCATAAACCTTCCTGAACCTGAGCCGAAAACGCCGGTCCCGTCGACCGGCGTTTTTCGCAAGATTCGCGGCAAACCGAGGTTTGCCTTCGTCCGCATGGGCGGCTATTGGATGGACCGCCCGAAATCAGGCTGCCGCCGCCGATTCCGATCCCCGCTTTTCGGCCAGCAAGGCAACCCAATCACCGCGCGTTTTCTTTTCCACCAAATGCAATCCGCTCTCCCGAACGGCGGTTTCCACGGCGTCCGACTGATCCCGGAGAATCCCGGAAAGCAGGAGGTAACCGCCCGGCCGGACGGTCGACGCCAGCGAGGCATGCAGCATTTCGCGCAGGACGCCCGCCAGTATGTTCGCCGCAACCAGCATGGCGGATTTCTTTTCCGCCAACAACTGTTGCAGGGAACCCGGCCGGATATCGAAGCGCGATTCCACGCCATTCAATACGGCATTCTCCCGGGCCACCTCCACCGCCTCCGGATCGATATCCCAGCCCGACGCCCGCGCGGCGCCCAGCCGCAGCGCGGCGATCGATAGGATTCCGGATCCGCATCCCACATCGATGACTTCCATTCCCGGTTGAATTCTCTCCTCGAGAGCTTCCAGGCACAGTTGAGTGGTCGGATGCATTCCGGTTCCAAACGCCATTCCGGGGTCGAGCCGGAGGACCACATCATCTTCCGCCGCCTGCCGGTCCATCCACGAGGGAAGGATCAGCAGCCGTTTGCCGATCCGGATCGGGCGGTACGTCTTTTTCCATTCTTGAGTCCAATCCTTATCCGCCACTTCCCGGAACACGGGGGCCGGCATGGGGGAGATCCGGCTCAGATGCCAAAGAGCCTCCGTCAATCCGGCCCGTCGGTTTTCCACATCCGGGCCCATCGGCAGGTATGCCCGGACGGTAACCGGTCCGATCGGGATTCCCTCGCCGTCCGGATCAGGCTGGATGGTGTCGTATATAAGGGTGACGCCGCGCGGCGCGAAGCGAGCCATCACATCGGCGACCGATTCCGCCAGTTCCTCGCTCACCCGTAACGACGCTTCCACCCATGCCGTCGGGGAACGGGTATCAGGCATCCCGGATGTCTTTCAGGGAGTCGACCAAGGTTCTTTTTTGTGGTTGAGGGGGGGCATCCGTGGAAAGTCCCAGTTGCGAAAGCAAACGCTTCTGGTCGGAAGACAGTGTGGCGGGGATGAGGATATTGATTACGACGAAGAAGTCCCCGCTCCCGCCGCGCTGCAGATGGGGCATTCCTTTTCCGCGCAACCGGAATATCCGGCCCGGCTGGGTGCCGGCGGGGATATGCAGGTTCGCCTCGCCGCCGGGCGTTTGCACGCGGACATCCGCTCCGGCCGCCGCTTGGTGAAAATTGATCCCCAATTCCATCCATAAGTCGCTGTTTTGGCGCCGGTAGTATTCGTGCGGCTCGACGCGGATCAGGAGAAACAGGTTTCCGGGCGGGCCGCCGAATTGCCCCGGTTCGCCTTCCCCGGAAAGCCGGATCTGTGTGCCCTCATCCACGCCGGCCGGCACCGGGACGGTAAGCGTCCGGGTCTTGCGCACCGTTCCCGCACCGCGGCAGGCCTTGCAGGGCGTGGAAATCACTTCGCCCGATCCGCCGCATTTCGAACAGGTGCTTACGTTGACCATCGAACCCAGGAAGGTTTGGCGAACCCTGCGCTCCTCGCCCGTCCCGTCGCAGGCGTTGCATCGGACCGGGCTGGTGCCGGGCTCGGATTTCGACCCGCGGCAGGCGGAACACACTTCGGACCGCGTGATCTCCACTTCCTTTTCCACACCGGTCACCGATTCCGCGAAGGTCAGGCGGACTTCCGCCCGTAAATTAGCGCCGCGCCGCGGCGACCGGCGCCCCCTTCCGGTCCCCATCCCGAATCCGCGGAAGAACTCCTCGAACAGATCGCCCAAGTCACCGAATCCCGCCGAACCCCCGAATGGCATGCCGTTGAGCCCCGCATGACCGAATCGGTCGTAGGCCGTGCGGCGTTGATTGTCGGAGAGCACGTTATAGGCTTCATTGATTTCCTTGAACCGCTCTTCCGCTTCCGGATCCCTGTTGATATCCGGATGGTACCGTTTGGCCAGGTTGCGGTATGCGTTACGGACCACCTCCGTATCGGCGTCTCGGGGAATACCAAGGATTTCGTAATAATCGCGTGTTGTCGGCATCAGATACCCAAATACCCCGCCCGTCGAGAAAGCACCGGGCGGGGTACATCACCTCCCATGGGAATAACCCGCTACATCTGCTTGAATTCCCCGTCCACCACGTCGCCGGACGATTCCTCGGGTCCCTTGCCTTCTCCACCGGGAGCCGATCCGGGCGGCGTCTGAGATTGACCGGGGCCGGATTGCCCGCCGTACATCGACGAGCCGATGGCCTGCA
>JBJYXS010000254.1:6592-8765 GCA_046260075.1 Anaerolineales bacterium
GGTGCGGGCGGGATGCCGTCGAGGATGAACTTCCCGAGGCTTTTATTGTCTCCCGCCATGGGGCGCTCGCCTTGCACGACATGGATTTCCACGCTGGTCTGCATGTCGGATGCCGTGGAGAACACCTGGCTCTTGCGGGCGGGAATGGTGGTATTGCGCTCGATCAGCGGCGTCGCCACGGCGCCCAGGGTTTCCACACTGAGGGTCAGCGGGGTGACGTCGAGCAACAGGATATCTTTCACCTCGCCGCCGAGCACGCCGGCCTGGATCGCTGCACCGACCGCCACGACCTCGTCGGGGTTGACGCCCTTGTGGGGATCTTTTTGGAAGATTTTCTTGACCCCCTCCTGGACAGCGGGCATACGGGTCATCCCGCCCACCAGGATCACCTCGTTCACATCCCCCGGCTTCAACTGGGCGTCTTCCAGCGCCTGGTTGACCGGACGGATGGAGCGCTCGATCAGGTCGCTGGTCAGCTGCTCGAGCTTGGCGCGGGTCAGCGTCATGGTCAGGTGCTTCGGGCCGGACGCGTCGGCGGTGATGAACGGCAGGTTGATCTCGCTCTGCATCACGGTTGAGAGCTCGATCTTGGCTTTTTCGGACGCTTCTTTAAGCCGCTGCAGCGCCTGGCGGTCCTTGCGCAGGTCAATGCCTTCCGACTTCTTGAACTCGTCCGCGATCCAGGTGATCACGCGCTGATCGAAGTCGTCGCCGCCGAGGAACGTGTCGCCGTTGGTGGATTTCACCTCGAACACCCCGTCCCCCACGTCGAGGATGGAGATATCGAAGGTCCCGCCGCCGAGGTCGTACACGGCGATGGTCTCGTCCTTTTTCTTGTCGAGCCCGTAGGCCAGGGAGGAAGCCGTCGGTTCGTTGATGATCCGCATGACTTCCAAGCCCGCGATCTGACCGGCGTCCTTGGTGGCCTGGCGCTGGGAATCGTTGAAGTAGGCGGGGACGGTGATCACCGCCTGGGTCACCGACTGGCCCAGGTACGCCTCGGCGTCGGATTTCAGTTTGGCCAGGATCATTGCTGAAATTTCCGGCGGGGAATATTCCTTCCCGCCCATCTGGACCCGGATATCCCCATTGGCGGCCGCGCTTACCTTATACGGGACCAAGGCGATGGCGCGCTGTACTTCGGGATCGTCGAACTTGCGTCCCATGAAGCGCTTGATGGAGAAGATGGTGTTCTCCGGGTTGACCACCGCCTGGCGGCGCGCCAACTGTCCCACCAGCCGTTCCCCCGTTTTGGGGTTGATTGCCACCACCGACGGCACCAGGGCGGCGCCCTCGGAGGAGGGGATGACTTTGGGATCGCCGGCTTCCATTACCGCCACAACCGAGTTCGTCGTTCCAAGGTCTATTCCGATAATCTTTCCCATGATTGTCGCTCCTTCTGCACGGTGTTGTCTGTGCGGTTAAGCCGCAGGGGCTGCTTCGCCGTCGGCGTCCGTAGCGGGCCGATAAGCAACCCGCACTTGCGCCGGACGTAATACCCGGTCACCCATCCGGTATCCGGTGTGAACCACTTCCAGCA
The DNA here is from genome assembly GCA_046260075.1 of Anaerolineales bacterium. Classification (GTDB taxonomy): domain Bacteria; phylum Chloroflexota; class Anaerolineae; order Anaerolineales; family RBG-16-64-43; genus JAFGKK01. The sequence goes on from JBJYXS010000254.1 coordinate 8,133, forward strand.
CCTCGCCGTCCCGCCGATCGGGATATATCTCGCGGGTGACGGCTTCGTGGATGTTCGGATCGAAGTCCGCGCCTTCGGCGACTTCAATCGGCGTGATTCCCTCCGCCTCGAGGGCGGCGATCCCCTTGCGGTAAATCAATTCCACCCCTGCCACCCATTGTTCGAGGGTTTGGTTTTCCGATCGTTCACGCAACGCTCGTTCAAAATCGTCCAGCATCGGGAAGAACCGCGCGGCCGCCTGCCCTGCAGCCGACCGCAATGCCTCCGCGGCATCCCGTTCCACCCGCTTGCGGAAATTCACCAAATCGGCTTGGGCCCGCTTCCAGCCGTCCAGGTATTCCTCGGCTTGGGCCCGGGCCTGATCCAATTCCGCCTGCAGCGTATCCTGCGCGGCAGCCGGTTCGCCGTTCCCGGCCGGCACGGTTTCCGCATGAACCGCTTCGTCTTCGACCGGCCCGCTTTCCTGCGGGCGTTTCTGCTTTTCCGTCTTCGACATTCCGGTTCTTACCTTTCTATCGCCAATACCCCGGCCTTACGGGCTCAGGGTCTCCGATACCAGATCGCTCATCAGCGCGGACACATATCGGACGGCAGAGATCGTCCGCCCATAGGCCATACGCATCGGCCCGATCA
>JBJYXS010000255.1:0-1591 GCA_046260075.1 Anaerolineales bacterium
CGAACATCCGGTTCCAAGCCAGGGCGACGACCGTCAGGATGAGAATCCACAACCCAAACGTCGTGATCCCGGCGGCGGCCAGCGTCCGGCGCAGCGCCGGGCGGTCTTTCCGGAACAGGTAGGCGCAGCCGGCCGCATACAACATGCCAAGGACGACCAGGATCTGCATCCCTGTTGAGACCAAGCGCCGGACATCCACCATGTGCCGCACCTCGCGCTCGTTGTATAGCGGAGATCCATCCGCCAGGCGGTACTCCGAAAAGAATTCTCCATCCTCGTTGGTCAGCAGGTACCGGCGCGATACGTGGGCCCAGCGGATGCGTTCCTCGACGGTGAACCCGTATGGATCGGGCGGGAAGCCGGGTCTTTGGTACTCCCATTCGATGAAGGCGGGCAGCAGCATGATCCGCACCCATCCGAGCAGGAGCAGCAGCGGGAAGGACACGATGAGGAAGAAGCGAACGAGGTTTTTCACGGGGTCTTCCTTATTGGGGCGGAGCCAGCAGCGGCAGCCGGCCGGAGAGGACGAACTGGATCACCATGGCATTGGTCAGTTGCTCGATCGGCGCACGGTCGTCGGTGAAGGCCGTCCCGCCCTGCGGGGTGGGCTGGATATTCTGAATCGCCCATTCCATCACCGTCACCAGTTCGGGCGGGATCCCGGCTGCGCTCTTGAGCGTCTGGTAATTCGTCAGCAGGTTCTGGATCGTCGTCGGCTTCACGGTCGCATACAGGATGCTGTTCATGCTGAAGGGCACGTCCGTGACGTACACGCTGGGAAAGACTTCGCCAAGGGTGGCGGCCAGGCCCTCGATCAGCCGCCGATCGTCCGGGAGCCGGGCGACGTTGATCGTCACCACGCCGTCGGCCGATAGCCGGTCGCGGACGATCCGGAAAAACTCGACGGTCGTCAGGTGGGGCGGGATGTAGGGCGGGCGGTAGGCGTCGACGGCGATCACGCTGAACGAACGCCGGCTGTGGGCCAGCCCCCAGCGGCCGTCCACCGCCAGGGCGTCGAGGTTCGGCTCGGTCATGTCGAAGTATTCGCGGCCGACCTCCAGGATGACCGGATCGATCTCGTATCCCTCGATCGGGATGGCCCCGTAAATTTTCGTGTACTGGGCGGCGGCCGTCCCGGCCGCCAACCCGACGACGGCCAGTGAGCGGACGTCTTCGGGAGTGTGCGGGGGAGGGTTGAAAAACGGCGCGGCGAGGAAGTAATCCCATGTCCCGCCGGTGAGCAGCAGGGACGGCCCGTATACCGAATGCATGCCCTCGCCTTCGTTCAGGCGCAGGTATCGGATTCCGTCATGCTCGACGACCTGGATGTAGTTGTAGGCGGATTCACGTTCGTAGATCTGCCCGGCGGTTTCCTTGATCGGCCGTCCGGTTCCCAGGAAGTACAGCACAGCCAGCGCCAGGGGCATCCACAGGTGAAGGAGGGCCAGACGCCGGTCGGTCCGCCATAGGCCCGCCAGCGCGACCAGCAAGAGCAGCGCGGCGAAGGCGAAGAAGGTGCGCGCGGTGCCGATCGATGGAATCAGCCACAGCACCGGCAGGAAGGTGCCGATGATCGAACCCAGCGTGGAGA
>JBJYXS010000256.1:0-2318 GCA_046260075.1 Anaerolineales bacterium
ACCGCTCCCCGGTGGACGAATTGATCTCCACCATACTTTCCCAAAACACCAATGACGCCAACCGCGATAGGGCGTTCGGTGCATTGCGGGCGGCATTTCCATCCTGGGAAGACGTCCTCCAAGCCCGCCCCGCCGATATCATCTCCGCCATCCGGCCCGCCGGTTTGGGCCCGCAAAAGGGGCCTCGCATCCAGGCTGTTTTATATACAATACAGAAGACCCGCGGCCGAATTGCGTTGGACTTTTTACGCGGGCGGACTCCGGAAGAGGCCCGGTCGTGGCTAATCAGCCTGCCGGGTGTCGGGCCGAAAACGGCCGCGATCGTGATGCTTTTCTCCCTGGGCCTTCCCGCGTTCCCGGTCGACACGCACGTCCACCGAGTGACGGGCAGACTGGGGCTGCGCCCCGAACGGATGACGGCGGATGCCGCCCACGAGCACTTGGCCTCCCTGTTTGATCCGGACCAGTACGCGTCAGCCCACTTGAACCTGATCCGCCTGGGACGTGAAGTCTGCCATGCGCGGAAGCCGGACTGCCCGCACTGTCCGTTGCGGAGGATGTGCCCGTATCCCCACACCGTGTCCCCCCTTAAGTTCACTTCCCCCCATTCCACGACGCGGAATGGGGGGAGGAAGAAGGGGACCGGGCGAAATCGTACGGCGAGGAAAAAATGACCGCTCCCCAGACCATGCCCGCTTCGCTGGAAGGACTGCGAATCGCCTTGCGCGCGCTGCAGAAGCGCCTGGATCCTGCAGACAGCCTACAAGGGCTGATCGATCAGACTCTGGCCAAGATGGAATCCTTCAACCAGGAAATCACCCGCGCCGATGAGCACTCGCGCCTGGCGGCGATCTATCAGGTTTCGCAAGCGCTCGGCTCTTCCCTGGTGCTGGACGATGCTCTGCGTGAGGTGATGGACGCGGTGATCCGGCTCACCGGCGCCGAACGCGGCTGCATCATGCTCTTCGACGAGACGGCCGGCGGGCTCGATCTGCGCGCCGCGCGGAACCTCGAGCGTGAATCCCTGGAAAAGGGGGAAATGGAATACAGCCGGACGGTGGTGGAGACCGTTTCCCGGACGGGTAAAGCCGTGCTGACCACCAATGCACAGACCGATCCGCGGTTTGCCGAACAGCGCTCGGTGATGCAATTCGCCCTGCGCTCGGTTCTGTGCGTCCCCCTGAAAGTGAAGGACCGGATCCTGGGAGTGATTTACGTCGACAATCACGTGCGGACCGGCCTTTTTTCCGAGCGGGACCGCGAATTACTCACGGCCTTTGCCGTTCAGGCTGCGATCGCAATCGAGAACGCACAGCTGTACACCCTCACCGACAGGGCTCTTGCGGCGCGGGTAGCCGAACTGGAAGGCATGCAGCGAGCCGATCGCCAGTTGAACGCCACCCTAGAAACCGAGAAAGTTGCCGCCACCCTTTTAGATTGGGCGCTGCACATCACCCACGCCGCCCGAGGATGGGTCGCTATCCGCGCGGATCCTGAAGGCGAACCGCAGATCGTCTCCTCTTCCGGTTATCCGGAAACCGATCCGCCGGCTCTGCCCGCCGCCGATGATGCATTGGCCGCGGCGTTCGACGGCGGCGAGATTGCTGTGCGTACCGGCAACCCGCCCCGTACGGCCGGCATGCTGGCACCTGTGGTCCGCGAGGAAGAGACCGTCGGGCTGGTGCTGGTGGAGCGTCCCGCACCGGATTTCACAACGGCGGAACGCGAAGCTCTGGAACGGCTGTCGGATCACGCCGCGGCGGCGGCCCAGAATACCATGCTGTTTTCCCAATTGCGCCGCGCCAACGATGCGAAATCCCAATTTGTATCGATTGTCTCGCACGAGCTGAAAATTCCCATGACGTCGATCCGCGGGTACGCCGACCTGCTCCGCAAGGGGTTGATCGGACCGGTAACTCCAAAACAACTGGAGTTCCTGCAGACGATCATGAGCAATGTGGACCGGATGGCGGCGCTGGTGTCCGACCTGTCCGACATCTCCCGCATTGAAACCGGGCGGCTGCGGATCGAACCGGCGCCGGTTTCCGCCGCGAACGCCATCCGGGACGTCATCGCCCAAATGAAACCGCAATTTGATGCCCGCAAACAGTCGGTGGAAACCGACATCCCCGCCGATTTGCCCAAGCTGCACACCGATCCGCAGCGACTTTCGCAGATCCTCACCAATCTGTTGAGCAACGCCGTAAAGTATTCCCCCGAAGGTTCGCAGATACACATCCGCGTCGCGCGCGAGGGTTCCGCGGCCCGGTTCGCCGTCGAGGATCATGGAATCGGGATGACCGAGGAAGAGCAATCCC
>JBJYXS010000256.1:2418-3579 GCA_046260075.1 Anaerolineales bacterium
GCCCGGTTCGCCGTCGAGGATCATGGAATCGGGATGACCGAGGAAGAGCAATCCCGCCTCTTCACGCAATTCTTCCGCGGCGCATCCGACGCCGTGCGGGATCAACCCGGTTGGGGGCTCGGGCTGCATGTCACCAAACGGCTGGTTGAGGTGTTGGGCGGCTCTATCGACGTGAACAGCCGGCCGGGCGAGGGCAGCACTTTTTCCTTCACCCAGCCGCTGGAAAAGGAAACATGACGGCGATCACGGGCAATAATAAAACCGGATAATCCACACTTCAGGAGATTGCTTCGGCCGGTCCGTAACTCCGGATCCGCCCCGCAATGATAAACGATGCCTGCCAGTAAACGCTACCCCCTTCTGCTCTACCGCGAATGGATCCGCCCGCTTGCGCTGCCGCTCCTGGCCATCACGGTCGTCATGACCGCGCTATGGGCCTTCTCGCTGACCGGTTTGCTGGCGGAATACACAGAAGCCGTTGTGCCGGCCCAGCGCACGCTGCTGGGCCTGGCGGCGTTAATCTCCTTCCTGGCATGGGTTTTCGTGCTGCGTCTTCCGCGCGCAGCCTACGTACAATGCCTGCCGGATTATTTGCTGCTGCAACTTGGATTTCTGCGCCTGAACATCTCCTACTCCAGGGTGCGCACTACCCGATCGGTTTTGCACGGTCAAATCCATACACCGGCCGCGCAGCCGAGATCCCTCCGGAAACTGGCCAAACGGATGGCCGGGTGGCAGTGTGTGGCGGTCGAACTGACGTCGTATCCAATAGCCTTCTTCCTGCTGCGTGCCCAAACCCACCCGTTTCTTTTCATCGGTGAACAGCCGGGGTTCCTTTTCTCGGTGAAGGATTGGATGGGCCTGGATCGCGAAGTGGAAGAGCGGAACGCCGCCCTGGTGGCCAAGCGCAAGGATGCCGCCCGCCCGCCCCGGTTGGGAGGGTTGTTCCAATGAGCGTTCGTTTGGATCGGCAGAATGTCCTCTGCCTGCCGGACAACATCGTTCCGACGGCCGCTCTGGGTACGCCGTGGTGATTGCGGAATGAGCCTGTGATGACCGCCTTCGACCAGCGGCCGATACGCCACGATCTTCCTTCTTCGGCGGCTGTTCCGTCCGCCCCGTCACGGCTGAGAGGATTCGCCGCTTTGCTGTTTTGCGCCG
>JBJYXS010000257.1:0-8510 GCA_046260075.1 Anaerolineales bacterium
TTCGCCGAACAACTGATCCTTCGCGCCATGGGGGTTCCGGAAGGGGATTTCCGCGATTGGGACGGAGTGCGGGCATGGGCCCGGCTCCTTTCGGCTCCATAGCGGTCGTCGGCTCTTCCGACGGTCAGGAAACGGCTGGCGCACCCCGGAGTCCGCTCTCCCGGCTGATGGCTCTCCCCAACAACGCCCCGCCGATGATGCCGGCCAGGCTGTTGACGATGAGCAGCAGGCTGTTGACGAGCGCGGCCCTTCCCACGACGGACGACCCCAGCAGCCATACCAATCCGGCGCAACCCAGCCCCAACAAACCTCCGATCCCCGCCCCAAGCGCTCCGTTTCCGAAAAGGCGCACAGCCAGAGGGCGGCTTTTTTCCATCCAGCCGATGAACAAGCCCGAAAGCGACATCATCAGGGCGATATCGGACCAATGGACAATGAGGTTTCTGGCTTGGAACGCCGTATCTGCGGCATTCGAATAGAACAGCGCGATGCTCGATCCCACCATTACCGGATACCACACCATGTGGCCGATCAGGAAGCCGAACGAACCCGCGATGCCGTAGAGGCCGGCCTTGGCAAACCGCCGGCTGACGAGGGCGAAGCCGAAACCGCCCGCTCCGCCCAATACGGCATACACCAGGAATTCGCCCCAGAACCGCCATTGTTCTGCGGCGTCCGCCAGAGCGCCGCGGGTTGGAATGTACAGCACCGTCTGGAACAATGTGGCCAATGCCGCGGCCAATCCGAATCCGACCGCCCCCCACCACACGGGACGGTCAACGGGCTGGGAAAGGTGCAAGTTTTTCATGTGCATATCCTCCCAATATTCGGCGACGAGATTGACCGGCAGATCGACCAGTTCACGCACCCCCACAGCCAGCGCCGACAGGATCCCCCGGCGTTCCGCCTGCCGCATGCTCTCCGCGAACACCCCGGCGGCCTCCGCTCCGAATGCCTCCCGAAACGGGCCGGGATATAGGCGCAGCAGAACGGAGAACAGCCAAACCGCCTTACGCGAAACGCTCATCGGGCCTCCGGCGCCGATCGAATGCGCGCCGCACGGATCAGGGTCTGCATCCGCGCGACCTCCGCCTGGAGGATCCGGCGTCCCGTATCGGTCAGCGTATATTCCTTGCGCGGCCGTCCGGATTCGTCTTTTCCTTTCCCGCCCACGCGGCGGATCCAATCCCGCTGCAGGAAGCGCTTCAACCCGCCGTACAGCGTACCGGTGCTGAAGAGAATCCGGCCTTGGCTGAGCGATTCGACCTCTTTCAGGATGGCATACCCGTGCTTGGGTCCGGCCGCCAGGCTGAGCGGGATAATAAACGCCGCCTCGGTCAGCGGTTCCGGCTGGAGGTCGTCGGATGGGGCCATGTCGGAGATCCTCCCGCGCCGTTGTTATGGCGCTATACGATATGTCGCGCTACGACATATCAGTATGAATGCGACGCGGAGTCAAGTCCGAACCGGAAATGTAAAAAGCGGGGGAAAACGGGGGAGGCCGGTTCAGAGGCCGTGGATTTCCTTGAGCGTTTCCGCCAGCACATCGCAAAACGCGTACCCGGCAGGCGGCGGCCGGGTGTCGATGCCTTCGATCATTTTCCGCAAATTCGGCGGCAGCTCGATGTGATACCCCACCCAGCGGCCGCCGTCGATGGTCACCGTGGCGCTGGCTTTGTAGACGATTTTCTCGTACTCCCCGCAGACGGTGAACGCGCGCAGCTCGTCGCGCCGGCGGAAGGCGGCAGCCAGTTTTTCCGCCAGCCCGGCGGCGAAGCGGGCGTTCTCTCCCGGGCCGGAAGAAATTTCGATGTCGCTGCGCGCCTTTTTGCCGTTGTGACCGTGGATTTCCACTAATACTTTCGGGTTCCAGGCGGCGATCTGCATGGTGTAGTCGCTGCGGAAATATTTGTTGGAATCCAGGGGGTAATTGCAGGCGATCACGCTGCAGCACCGGAGCTGCTCGGCGAGGTAGTGGCCAAGGTAGCCCGAATTTTCATCCGCCTCCTGGTGTTCCAGGCAGGGGAGGACCTCTTTGCCCGCCGGAGCGTGATGCGGGACTCCGACGACGGCCTTCTTGATCATGCGTTCCTTGATGAGAAGCAATGAGAGGTCAGTGATGTCCAACAGGGATTCGGCGTTCATGCAGTCCTCACCCGCCGCCCAAGGCGTCCGGCGGTTCGCGTATTGTACACGAATCGTGCGCCCGTCCTCATCCTTCTCCGCCCCCTTCTCCCTCCCCTGCCGCCCGGCGGGCCAGCCGCCGCAGAACATCCATTGCCCGTTCGCGGCATGCCCACAGGACGAACAAGTGATCGTGATGAAACGCGGACACCGGATTGACGCTGATCCCTTCCCGGGCCAGCACCCCGCTTACCGCCGCCAGGAACCCCACCGCCTGCAGCGAGGAATGCACGCCCAGCGTGATGAGCGCCCACTCCTCGTCCGCCGGCCAGCCGCGTTCCGCCGCCACGGCCTGTTCCACGATCACCGAAACCCCTTCCGCTTCGCGGAAGGTGCATAAGGGCGGCGCCTCCAGCCGGTCGGCGTCGGCCGGCGGCAGGGTATGAAAGACGAACGGCTTCCCGGCGAGCTGCGGCCGGAGCGACCGCAGCAGGGTGTTCAGATCCGAAACGCCCGGCGCGGGAGATTTCCCCGCCGCATCACGCGACATCGAACGCCACGTTGGCCAGCGAGTGGTAGAAATTGCCCCACGCCGCCGTGAAACGCAGTACGGAGTAATCCGGGTCGTCAATGCCCTTCGGGTAGTAGCGCTCCGATCCCGGCCGCCACAGACGCCGGCGCGATTCGGAATCCCGCAGGATTTCCATCTCCCCCACCAGCATCAGCCCCTTCCAGGCTTCGGAATCCAGGAAATACACGCAGGCTTTCGGATCCCGTCCAAATTGCGCGATCCGCCGCGATGACGTGTTGGTGCCGAACCAGACCGTCCGCAAGCCCTCGCTTTCCATCTTGATCATCGCCTTGATGTTCGGGTATCCGTCGTCGCCGTTGGAGCCCACCAGAGCGAGCGTCGAGCGTTCGACGAGCGCCAGCGATTCCGCCAATGCCTTGTCCTTTTCCATCGCCGCCTCCCGTATCCGCATCCCGCAGCCGGCGGATCGTTCCCGTCCGGATCGGACGGCTCGGGGAATTCACGGGCCGGTGAAGCGCAGCCCGTTTGACACCGTTTGGCGCCAAGGTTATAGTGATATTCGGAGCGGCGCAACGATGCCTGATCCCAAAACCATCGACCGCGTAGCCGTCATCACCCTGCAGGGCGGAACCGCCGATGCGTTGACCCGGCGGTTGAACGATGCCGGATTCCAAGTAACCATCATCGAGAGCCGCGGCGGGATCATCCTGGAGTCCTCCTCCACCCTGCTGATCGGTTATTCCAGCACCGACCAGGACACGCTGCTCGAGCACACCCGTGAATTGTGCGCCGCCCATAAGCGGCTGATACCGGTACAGCCCGACGGTTCGCTCCTGCCCGCCCTGCCGCTGATGATCGAGGCGGAAGTCGGGGGCGCCTCGGTGATGGCATTTCCCGTCGAACGGTGTATCACCCTTTGAGAGGCCGCCGCGATGAAACTCCTCATTGCCGTGATCCGCGACGCTGACGACCCGGCGCTCAGCGAGAAACTGACCGAAGGCGGCTTCCGCTTCACGCGCGTGGCCTCGACCGGCGGATTCCTCCGCAAGGGCAACGTCACGCTCCTGATCGGACTGCCGGAAGACAAGGTCGAAGCCGCGGTCGATGTGTTCCGTCAAACCTGCCGCCCGGCCGAGGCGGGCCAGAACCGGGCGATCCTCTTCGTCGTCGATTCCCCGCACGTCGAACAACTATAATTCCTATCAATCCGACATTCCGCCGCATCCGTTATGGCGGGCCCCGGCCGGTTCCCGTTCCTTGCGACGTTTTTTATTCTCCCTCCGGCCTGTCATGGCTTCGCCCCGCGCCGCGGCGCGGGGCTCGCAATGACAGAGCCGTTACCGCAAGAGACCGGCGACCAGGAAGTAGAGCGCCGCAGCGATCGCCGCCACCACCGGTATCGAAAGGCCAAGCGCCAACCACCAAAGTCCGCCCGCCCGCCGCCCCGTTTCCGGGAAACGCATCGCCACCACGGTGATGTTGTCGTGCCCTCCCCGCTGCCGCGCCAGTTGGACCAGTTCGGAGATCGAACGGTCCAACCGCCTGTGGCGCAGGGCATGTCCGATGTCGTCTTCCTTCACCAGGTCGCTCAGCCCGTCGGTGCACAGCACAACCGCGTCGCCGTCCTCCAAAACCATGCCTTGATGTTCGGCTTCCTGCGGGTCCTCCTCCTCGCTCAGGCGCAGACGCTGATCCGGCTGGGCATCCTGTTCGCCGCCCAAATGGCGGCGCAGAACGTGCGCGTTGGGATGAAAGCGCGCCTGTTCGCGCGTCAGGAGACCGTGCTCGATCGCCTCCTGAACCCAGGTATGATCGATGCTGGCCTGGAACGTCCTTCCTCCCCGCCGCAGGTAGATCCGGCTGTCGCCCACCGTGACCGTATACAGGCGCCGTCCGACGAGCAGTGCGGCGGCAAGGGTGGTTGCCATCCCGCGCAGCGCGGGATCTTTGCCGGCGCGCTCGTAGACCGCGTGCCCGGCGCGGATCGCCGCCTGGGGAAGAATGCGCACCGGGTTCGCCGCCGGATCGGAACGCAGGAGGCTGGTGATTTCATCGACGACGGTCTGCGATGCCACCTCTCCGGCGGCGTGCCCGCCCACCCCGTCGGCCACCAGCCCCAGAACGCCCGGCTCGCCGCCGCAATCCAGACGGATGACGGCAAACCGGTCCTCGTTATTGGTGCGCACCTGTCCGACGTGCGAATCGCCCGCCGCTTCCGCCTGCTTCCGTTCGTTAACTTTCATTAAGGATATCCTCCGCGTCCACGCACGGCTTCAGCCGCACACGGAATGCGGCCCGTCCGAAATTCAACCGGTCGCCTTCCCGCAGCGCCGCGCCCTCGGGCGGAACTTCCTCGAAATTCCTCCAGGTTCCCGCCACCGAGCCCAGATCGAACACCCACGGGGTGCCGTCCCCCATCCGCACAATCCGCGCGTGGCGCGGAGAGACCGACGGATCGGAGAGGACGACCGCCGCCGCCTGCGGGTCCCTGCCGATGATAACATCCTTCGCGCCGATCGCTATCGGCCGGGCCTCTCCCGTGAGAGTCTCCAGCACGGCGTAGTTTTCCTCCGGCGTCGCGGGCGGCGCCCGGCGCCGCCGCAGGATTTCCGCCACGCGGTTCCTCCACGCTGCGACCTGCGCGGCGCGGCCCACCCGGCCGTCGGGGAACAGCAGATCTCCGGCGGCTTGCGCGGCGCGCATCCGGTTCATATTGACGATCGCGGCGATCACAAAGCCGGCCGCGGCGGCGCCGGCCAGGAGCAGGACGGAGGGAAGCAGGTAATAGGCCTGGAAGATCTCCCAATAGGTGGGCCGCATCACGTCCACTTGGACCGGCCGCCGTGCCGTCGTACCTTCCAATCCCAGCTCGTCGCGTACGACGACCTGCAGCATGATCCTTCCGCTCTCGTGGTATCTCCGCAGATCCCAATGCAGCTCGCCGCACGGAAGCGCGGCGCACTCGCCCACCAATTCGAAATCCGCGAACAACTGCATCGAGACGATTTCACGCGGGTGTCCGTCGGGAAAGGTGATGTCGACCGGCAGGTCGATTCCCGCGGGCTGGTACTCCTCAACGGGTTGCGAGATCTCGTCGCCCGCCCTGCTGACCCGCTCCGGGAAGTCGATCCACGCCGCCGCCGGCGGCCGGACGTCGATTTGGAAGGGAAGCGGGGCCGTTTGGACCTGGAAAGATCCGTGAACGATCGCGGCGGAGATCGAATGCTCGCCGGAGAGCGAGGCCGCCGAGCGGTATTCCACCCGGTACTGGTCGCGCTGAGTGGCGATCATCGCCAGCAGGGCCGCCGTGCCCGGGGCGCTTTCGAGCGCGACGGAAAAGCCGCCGCATTCGGCGGCCAGCGCCGCCAGCTCTTCGCGGTCCGGCTTGGTGGAAGGTTCCACCCGGCCGGACCAGATCCCGAAGAACGTCGCGTGCAGCTCGCGCGCGCGCGGGCACAACCCGCGGCCGATTCCTTCGTGTTCCGAAAGTTGGGAGGCCGAAAAAACGATCAACTGCGAGCGCATCCCCGGCCGCGGAAGCGGATCGGCGGCCGCGCCGAGCGCGTCCACCAGCATCGCGTCGAGCGTCCGGTCCGCCGGCAGCTTCGGCTCGTAGGATCGCAGGCCGTCGAGGAACAGCTGCGGGTCGGAGGCGTGGGAAACGGAGGTGCCCTGCGGCGTGACCAGTGTCAGGTCGTCGATTCCGCCCTGGGGCAGGCCGGCCAGCCAGTCGGTCATCGTCCGCCGGATGCGGTCGATGCGGGTTTCGCCGTCCGGCAGGGCATAGATCATATCCAGGCCGGGATCCATCACCGCCACCACCCGCACGCCGGTTTGCCCTTCGGAAAGGATGACGCCGCGCGCCGCGATGTTGTCTTCTTTTAAAGTAACGTCGCCGGCGGCCAATCCCGCCACACGTCCGCCCAGGGGATCCGAGACCGAAAGATAGGCGCTCACTTGCGGGAACTGCGAACTGTCGAGGCCGAACAGGTAGGCCGTGCTTCCATCTTCGCCGGCGGCGGGGTCGGGGATCAGGCATAAGGCAAGGGGGACCAGGAGGACGGCGGCCGTTAGGCGGATGCGGGACACACACTGATTCTACCGCACCCCCCGGCGCAGCCCGATCCCCCCCGGGCGACAAACCGGGCGGATCGGGGGACGCAGGCGGATAGCGATCAAGAAGATATTGGCCGGCGCCGGATATCTGCACCGTCCCTGCACAGGCGAAGGGGTTGGGATAGAATGTTTTCGATCGGTTTTCCTTTCCACGGTTCACCTGCATAATCTCAATGTGCCGTGAAGGCACGTGGAGGATGGCATGGAAATCCCCGCTGTTCGCACCCTCTGCAAGCGTCTGCAATCCGCCGGAACCGAACCCTTTGCTTTCATACCCATCCTGCTTGTCTTCCTGCCGATCACGATATCGTGCATCAGCATAGGGCAACTGAGTCTTTTCCTGGGGACTCCGCCCATGGACGTCGTCCTGGTGATTGACGCTTCGGAATCAATGGCCTGGGGCTCGGTTCCGGATCCAGCCTTGAATTACGACGAGGATCCCGCCAATCCCGCGGTCTGCAACCGCGACGACAGTTGCCATCCATTCCAGGAGGTCAAAGCTGCCGCCGCCGGGTTCGCCGCCGCGGTCCTCGACCGTCCCGCCATGATAGAGCCGGACCGCCTGGCGATTGTTGCCTTCGCCAACGGCTGGCAGGAAGAACCGCGCGGAACCTGGGTTCTGCTGAACGGGAATTGGACGAACGATCTGAAAGAAGCCTTGAATCCGATCAACGGTATTTCGAGCTTGAAAGTGTACGATCCGGGGACGATCTGTCCGTTTAACGGGTTCGGCTGCGGAGAAGAAATCGGGACAGCCTGTCCGCCGACGGTGGACGATATCCCCACCGGTCCCTGCACAATGGTAGGGATCAACCATTTCGCAACTCCCGCCACGTATCCCTTCCAAGGATTCCACTGCGCGCGTCTGATGGATATCGATACGGGCGACGGAGACCGGTGGAGAGGAGAAGAGGCGGCAATCTCGGCCTGCACGACGACCAACACCGGCGGCGGCTTGAACATGGCGGCCGGGCTGTTTAGCTATGCGGAGCGGACGGACGTTCTACGGGTGGTGATCCTGCTGACCGACGGCCCGGCCAACGCCACGTTTGCCGTGGAATCCGATCTCGGTTTATTTAGTGATACTCTCTTGGTCACCGCCGGCCTCCCCCTCCTTCCGTTGGAGTTCGTGCCGCACCTGCCCCTGGGATTCTGTCCAGAAGGCACCTGGGGCGGCCGGGGCACCGGCCATCCCAACCGGGTATTCTGCCAGGACGGGCTTGTGGACACCCATCATTCCCTGGCGAGCGAGCCTGATCAATACGACGCCGACGACTTCGCCCGAGATATGGGCCGGGTCGTGGCTTGCAGCGGAAACGAACCTTCGGTTTCCTGCAACGGCATATCCGGACAGGGCGCCACAATGTACGTGATCGGTTTAAATGACAACATCCTGATCCTGGACGACAATCTGGACGTCAACCAACGCAAGCCATATGGCGCGTCATTGCTTCGGTTCCTTGCCGCGCTCGGCGACGACGGGGACGCCGATACCGATCCTTGCGCAGGGGAGACGGATTTCAGCCAAAGTTGCGGCAATTATTACTACGCTCCGGAGAGCGCCGATCTCGAGGGGATCTTCGGAAGCATCTACACAAGCATCCTCCATCAGCTCCAGCCCTCCCCATCCGGCGAACTCGATCCCGCCGGCGACATATCCGCCGTGGTGAACCGTTCCTTTTCCGATGGAAGCTGATCCCTCGCTGCAAAACAAGCCCCGGGAGGATGCCCGAAACGC